>CAISEY010000162.1 GCA_903884435.1 uncultured Hyphomicrobiales bacterium
CCGCCGGTCGTCGTGATGTTGATCGCGCCGGTTCCCGTCCCGTTTTGCGTCGCGACCACGCCGTTATTGCCGCCGAGGATCGTGTTCGAGCCGTTGACGACAATATCGCCCTTGCCGGAAGAGGTGACATTCACCGCGTCCGCCGTCGCGTTGGTTCCAGTGATCGTGCCCGAGCCCTTCACCGTGGAGGTCCCGTCGACGCCAGCGATCTGCACGCCGGCGGTCGCCGTGCCGGTGATCGAGCCGGCGTTGTCGACCGTCGAGGTCGCCGTGCCCGTGCCGGTCTGCTTGACGCCGATCGTGTCGCCGAGGATCGAACCATTCCCGACGGTCGTCACGAGGTTGGAGCCGCCCGTTCCCGCCGTCTGGTCGGTGCCGATGGATGGATCGATTTTGCCGCCGTTGTTGACCTGGATGATATTCTTGCCGCCAGCGGTCGTCTGCTGCACGCCCGTGTTCTTCGCCGCCGTGACCTCGCCGTTGATCGTCACGGTCGCCGTGCCCGTGGATACCCCGAGGTTGGTGACGATGCCGTTGCCGCCCGTCGCGGAGAGGGTTTTGTTCGCCGCGACAGTCACGTCAATGTTGGCCGTGTTGGCCAGCGCGCTGGTGTTCGTCGCGGAAATGCCAACGCCGCCCGTCGCCGTCACGTTGCCGCCCGTCGCCACCTTCACGTTGCCCGTGCCGGAGGTCGTCGCCGTGACGCCGAAGGTCACGCCCTTGATGTCGCCCGACGTATCGACCGTCACGTTCTTGGTGTCGGCGACATTGGCGATCGAGGCGTCGACGCCCGCGCCGCCCGTCGTCGTCACGCTGACGGAGCCGGTCACGGTCACCGATCCGCTGCCCGTCGCCTGGGCCTTGACGCCGCCGGTCGCGCCCGTCACGAGGCCCGTTCCGTTGACGAGCACATCACTCGCCTTGTTGCCGATGGCGCTGACGCCGAGCGCCCCGCCCTGAACGCCGCCCGCGCCGACCGTCACGGTCACCGCGCCGCCATTGCCCAGAACATCGACGCCATTGGCGCCCGTACCCTTGACGAGGCCAGCGCCCGTCGTCACCGAGACCTTGCCAGTCCCGGCGTTGGTCGCGAAGACGCCCGTCGTCGAACCGGTGATCGCGCCCGTGCGATTGATCGTGAGGTCCGCCGCGCTCGCCGCGTTGGCGATCTGCGCGTCAATGCCGCGCCCCGCCGCGCCCGACACGTCGCCCGCGCCGGTGATCGAAATCCCGCCGGTCGCCGTCGCGGTCTCGAGGGCGACGATGCCGCTCGTCCCGCCCTTGACCGCGTTATCCGTGACGGTGATCGCGCCCTTGCCGCTCACCGTGATGTCAACGCCGTTCGTGCCGCCGGAAATCGATCCGCCGGAGCCAGTCACCTTCGCGTCGCCATCGACGTTGGAGATCAGCACGCCCTGGAAGTTCGTCGCGGTGATCGTTCCGCCCGAGTTGTCGACGCTGGACGTGCCCGTCGTCGTCGCCGTCTGCTTCACGCCGATATTGTCGCCGAGGATCGCTCCGGCGTTGGTGACGCTGTTCGAGCCGCTCGCCGTCGTCTGGTCGGAGCCGACCAGCGGATCGATCTTGCCGCCCTTGTTGACGACGAGCGCGTTCGCGCCGCCAACCGAGGTCTGCTGGACGCCGGTCTGGCCCGGAGCAGAAACCTCGCCAGTAATAGTGACGGTCGCCGTACCGCCGGAAATCCCGAGATTGGTGACGATTCCGTTGCCGCCCGTGCCCTTGACGAGCTTGTTCGCCGCCACGGTGACGCCGATATTGCCGGAGTTCGGGGCAAGGTTCGTGTTGGTTGCGCTGATGCCAACGCCAGCCGTCGCCGTCACGTTGCCGCCCGGCGTCACCGACAGATCGCCCGAACCCGCCGTCGTCGCGGAAATGCCGAAGGCCTTGCCGCTCACGTCCTGAACGAGATCGATGGTCGTCTTGCCCGCGCCCGCGAGAACCTGTGTCGATACGCCCGTTCCGAGCGATGAATCGACCTGGCCGGTCCCCGTGCCCGTGATCGTAACGCCGCCCGAACCCGACTGGGACGCGGTGATCGCGTCTCCGACCGAGAACACGCTCGCATTGGTCAGCGCGACCTTCAGATTACCCGAATTATTCGCGCCCGCAGCCGAAACGGAGACGCCGTTCGTCTTGGCCCGGTCGCCCGCCGCGCCGATGTCGGCGCCCACGTTCACCGTCGCGTTCGCCGCGGAAGAGCCGCTCGAGATCGTCGCGACGATGCCGTTCTGCAGCGTGCCGGCCCCGCCGGAGCCGCTGGCGATCTTGCCGTTGCTGTTCACCGTCAGGTCGCCATCGCCCGTCGCGCGCGTCGCGACGATTCCGTTGCCGCCCGATACCGCGAGCGCGGCGTTGCTGTTCACCGTCAGAACGCCGGTCCCGGCGCTCCTGTTGGTCGCGACAATGCCATTGCCCGCGTTCGAGGAAACCGTCTGGCCCTTCGTCGTGGTCACGGTGACGTCGGATGCCGTTGCGCCGGTGTCGTTGTTGGCCGCGTTGATCGCGTCTCCCGCCGCCGACTTGACGTCGCCGAGCGCCGTCACGGACACATTGCCGGAACCTGCGGTGATCCGCGCGAAGATGCCGTCCGTTCCGCCGCTGATCGTGCCGCCGCGATTGATCGTCAGATCAGCTCGCACATTGCCGGCGTTGACGATTTGCGCGTCGATGCCGCGCCCCTTCGTGCCGGTGATGTCGCCGGTTCCATTGACGGTCGTGCCGCCCGCTCCGTTGTTCAGCAGGAACAGACCATTCGTGCCGCCGGTGATCTTGTTGTCGGTGACGGTGATGCCACCCTCGCCGGTCACCGTGATCTCGACGCCGTTCGTCCCGCCCGAAATCGTCGACGTCCCCGCGTTCCCCGTGACCGCCGCCGCCCCGTGCGCGCTGGTGATCAGAACGCCCTGCGCCGCGGTTCCCGTGATCGACCCCGTTCCGGTCTGCGCGACGGTCAGCGTCCCCGCCGGCGCGTTGCCCGTCGACACGAGCTTCACGCCGATCGTGTCACCCAGCAACGTTCCCGCGTTGTTCACCGTGATCACGCCCGTTGACGTGCTCTGGTCAATGGCGATCGCGGGATCGATCTTGCCCGTCGACTGGATCGTCGTCGTGATCGCGCCCGTCGTGCTCGTCGACTTGATGCCAGCCGTCCCCTCGCCCGTGGACATGATCGTGCCGGAGATGTCGAGGGTCGTCCCCCCGGTCGTCGCGGTCGTGATGACGCCGCCGGTGGACCCGGTGATCGTCGATTTCGACCCCTGGACAATATTGATCGTCCCGGCCGCGTTGGCCTTGAGGCCCGCCCCGGTTGTCGAGGAAAGAACGCCGAGAATGCCCGTGCCGGACGGCGTCGTCGTCGAGGCGTTGCCCTTGGCGGCGTTCAGGAAAAGGGCGGTGCCGTCGTTCGGCGCGAAAACGCTGGTCGAAACGATGGTGGAGTCGGCGCTGAGATAGAAGTTCTCGTCGACGTTGCCCGGGTTCGCCTTGACAGGATTGTTGCTGAGCTAGATGCCGGCCTTGCCGATATTCACCTGCTTGTTGGTGTAGGAAACGCTGCTGAAGTTTTCGTACAGCGTGCTGCTGTCGCCGCCGGTGGCGCCGTCGCAAACCGCGATGGGCGTCGTGGTGCAATCGGCGAGAGCCGCGGTCGGCGTCAGCGCCGCCACGCCCGAGAGAACGCCAAACCCCAGAGCCGTGGTCGCCGCGAGGGAGCGGATGCGCAGCTTGCGCTCGCGGACGACGGCGGGCGTGGCGAGAGTGAATTCGGACATGGAGATCCCCGCGGTAATCAATGCACAAAAGTGGCTGCATAAAGTTGAGGCAGACATGACACAGATCGCCCCGGTCTCGCAAGCCGTTGCGCCAGATGAAATTTCAACTGTCCCCCGGCGCGCGGCGGCGCGCTCCGGACGCTCTGGCGGGACATCTTCCAATACTATGATTTCTAATAAAAAATCGTAAATTCCCGGAATTCGCCCCCGTGGTTCCGGGTGTGGCGCCGGCGCAACAGAATCTATCCGAATGGTCCAGCCCGTGCGCGGAGAGGCCCGACAGCGCGCTCGCGCCGTCCCGGCGCCACGATTCGGCCGCGGTCGCCCGTCCGGTTGCGCGCGCGTTCCGCCGCCGCTATGACCCGGCCCGTCGAAGCCTCACGCGCCGGTCCGTCCGGCAATTGTCCCTGCCCCGCCGCCGGTCCGGTCGTGACGCCGCCGCGCGGGCCAAGCTCCGGATGTCCCATGAAAGTCTATCTGATGGACTTGCTCCCCTACGGGAAGCATTTCGATGAATTCAAACAGGACCGTTTCATCCCCTATCCGCTGCCGGGCAAATATTTCGATCCGAAAATCGCGGCGCGGAGCTACGCCGCACATCTGGACGTCTGGGCGGAAATGGACGCGCTCGGCTACGACGGCGTCGGCCTCAACGAGCACCACACCACGCCGCACGGCTTGCAGGTGTCGCCCAACATGATGGCGGCGGCGGCCTGCCGGCAGATGAAGAAGCTCGAATTCCTGATGCTCGGCAACCTGTTGCCGCTGCACAATCCGTTGCGGATCGCCGAGGAAATCGCGATGGTTGACTGCATGTCGGAGGGGCGCGTCCTTCCGGGCTTCGCCCGCGGCGTGCCGCGCGAATACCGGGTCTACGACGTGCCCATGTCGGAATCGCGCGCCCGCTTCGACGAGGCGCTGGAGATCATCCGCAAGGCGTGGACCGAGGAGGTTTTCTCGCACGAAGGCAAGTTCTGGAAATACAAGGACATTTCCATCTGGCCGCGACCGTTCCAGCAGCCGCATCCGCCAATCTACATACCGTTCACGGGGAGCAGGGAGACGATCGAGCTCGCGGGCAAACACAATTTCAGCGCCGTGATGCCCGCTGGCCACCCCGGCGTGACCCGGGACATCGTCGCCTATTTCGGCAAAAAGCTGGCGGAAAGCGGGCACCGGATTTCGCCGGACAAGCTGTGCCTGTTCACCGACGCATATGTCGCCGACGACATCGACGCGGCGCTGCGCGAGTACGGAAAATACTATCTCTACTTCGTGCAAACCCTGTGGCATCATGGCAGCGACCAGTCGAACGAGGCGCTCGGAAAGGCCGGCTACGTCGCCAATTCCTCCTTTGATTACATCAAGCCGGAAAACCAGCCTTTCGCGCAGATGGACCGGTCGAAAATCCGGCAAACAAACCTGCCGGACGTGGAGGCGCGCATCAAGGACGGTCACCTCGCCTTCGGCTCTCCGAAGGAGGTGACGGAGCGCCTGATCGACCGCGCCGAGACCATGGGCGCCAACCGCGTGCTGCTGAACCTCAATCTGGGGGCGCTGCCGGCGGAGATGTTCCTCGAGCAGGTGCGCCGTTTTGGCAAGGAAGTCCTGCCGAAATTGCAGGCGCATCAGGTGACGCGCGTTCCGGCTGCGGAGGCCTGACATGTCCGAACAGACGATCATCGGCGACGGCAAGGGCCTCGACGTTCTCTGCGCCAGCGCGGTGCGGGCGGCGCTGACCGATTGCGCGCGATCCTTCGAAAACGCGACCCGCGTTGGCGTGACCCTGCGGTTCGACACGTCGGGCGGCATCAACAAGCGAGCGGCGGCGGACGACGGAGCCGATATTTTCTCCTCCTCGCTGGAGTCCATCGAGGACATTTGCGCGAGCGGCTTTTCCGACGGGTCGCCGCTGACGCTCGGCTCCTCGCGCATCGCCCTGGGCGTGCGCGCCGGCGAGACCGCGCCGGACATTTCCACGACCGCGAAATTCCGCGAGGCCCTGCTCGCCGCGAAGGCGCTTTCCCGGGGCGATCCCGCCGGCGGCGGCACGGCGGGCAACTACCTGCATGGCGTGCTGGAAAGGCTCGGCCTGCTGGAGCCGACCCTGGCGAAAACAATCCTCCGCGTCGGCGGCTACAACGTGATGAAGGAAGTCGCCGAACGCCGGGCCGATTTCGGGCTCACCCAGTCGACGGAAATCGCGGCGGTCGCCGGCGTGAAAATCGGAGCCTGGCTGCCGGACGAACTTCAGGTCGTGACGGTCTACGCCCTCGCGCGCGGCGGCAAGGGCCCGAACGCCGAAGCGGCGCGGGCCTTCGTCGCCCATGTGGCGGGCCCCGAAGGCGCGGCGGCTTTCGCCCGCGCCGGGTTCGCGCCCGCCTGAACTTACCCCTGGCCCGCGACCGCGGGCCTCGCTGGAGAAAAGCCTGGATCTGGAGCGATCGCGCGGCTCCGGCCAAGGCTGCCGGCGATGGTCCGCGCGGCGAATTTCGCGCCGTACATGAACCGCTGCGACGGACCGAAGGTGAGCGCCCCCATCATGCCCGTGGCGTAAAGGCCCGGCACGCTGGTCTGGAAATCCGCCGCCAGCACGGGCGACTTGTCCCGCAGGACGACGGCGTCGCGCAGCGCCGGATCGATCCACGACAACCGGTCGAAATCAACCTCGAATCCCGTGCCGGCGACGACGTGGTCGGTGACGATCTCGCGAAGCCCGTCGGCGCCGCGCACGGAAAGCCGCGCCTTGCCGCCCTCTTCGGCCGCCGCCTCGATCCGCGCGCCGGTCATCAGCGGAATTTTGCCAAGAACCCGGTCTTTCAGCCACCAGGCGCCGGAGGGGCCCCAACCGTTACGGACGATCGTCAGGCGCCTGTCCGCCGGCAGATGGCGGAACGCCCAGGCGAATTCCGAGAACAGGTAGCTGCGCCAGCCCGCGCCAAGCCCGGCGGCGGGCTCGCGAAGCCGGTCGAGCCATGACCGCGCGGGACGCGGCGGATCGTTCCAGGCGACGTCGCGGCTCCGGCCAATCACGCGAACGCTCGCGCCCGCCTCCGCGAGCAGCGCCGCGGTCTCGAGCGCCGACTGTCCAAGACCGACGATCGTCACGTCCCGCCCGCGGAAGGCGGCGGGCTCGGTGACATGATGGGTGTGCGAAAACAGATCGGCGGGAAGGCGGGCGAGAACCTCCGGCTTGCGCTGGAAGGGCGCGTGTCCGGTCGCGATCACGACCCGGCGCGCGCGCGCCGCGGTTCCGTCGGCGAGATCCAGGTCAAAGGAGCCATTTTCCCCCCGGCGCAGGCCTGAAACATGGCAATCGCGGATTTCCGGCACGGCGCAGCGCTGGAACCAGTCGGCGTAGGCGAGAAATTGCCGGAGCGACAACGGCCCGCCGCAGGGTTCGTAGGGAAGCAGCGCGGAGCGCGAATAAGTCTCGAGCGTGTAGTCGAGGGCCGGATCCCACAGGCTCGAGGCCATCGGCTCCGACTTGAGAATCATGTCGCGCGGCATGAACGAGCGCCAGCTCTCCATCGGCTTGCCGACGATCATGAATTCTCGCCCCCGCGCGGCGAGATGGGCGGCGATGGAAAGGCCGTAGGGGCCGGCTCCGATAATGGCGGTTTCGACGTTCAGCATGGCTACCTCCTGTCAGCGGTGGTGATGGCGGCTTCCGCCGGAGCCCGCCAGCGCGGGCGCGGCGTCAGGGCGGAAATCAGACGCCCGGACATCCGCAGCAGCGGCCCGAGCAGGTAATAGGCGAGGGCCGGCAGCGGATCGTCGATCCGCCAGTAGCCATCGTGAACGCGGGCGCCCGGCGGAATCTCTCCGGCCGGCGGACGATGCCGGAACGACGAGCGCCAGACGACGCGGGCGGGCCTCGACGCTTGCGGGACCGGCGGAGCGCCGGAATGCCAGGCCCAGGCGGCGAGCGGGATGTTGACCCCCGCGAGCGTCGCGATTTCTTCCTGCCAGTCGCTGCGGCCCACGGTCGGCTCGATGATCACGAACCGCCGCCCGCGCTGGTCCCATTTGAATTCCAGACTGCCCATTCCCGCCATGCGCAGCCGCTTCGTCATCGCCGCGGTGATGGCGGAGAGCGCCTCGTGCGCCTCGGGAGCCGGCGCGCAGATCGCGGTGCAACCGACACGGGGCGGAAACGACGCGAGCTTGCGCCCGGTGAACATCGCGACCGGCGTTCCGTCGGCCGCGGCGTGAAAGAGACAAAAATAGATGGCGCCGTCGGCCCCCTCGATCCACTCCTGCACCAGCGCGCCGGCGCCCGTCTCGACGAGCTGCCGGCAACGCTCGGCCGCCTCCGCGTAGGTCGTCGCCAGAACGACCGCGCGGCCGGGACCGTCCGGTATCCGGCCCTTGTCCGCCGGCTTGACGACGACGGGCAGATCGAAATCTGCGAGACGCCGGATGTCGGTGATCGCCTCGACGACGCGTCCGCGCGGCATCGGCAACCCCTCGCGGGTCGCGAAATCCTGAAACAGCGCCTTGTCCGAGAGCATTTCGGTCACGCTCCGGGAGGGAAGCCCGAAGTGATAGGCGTCGGCGATTTCCCGCCCCATTTCGGTGACCGAGACGACGGATTCCTCCTCGGTGAGGAACAGAACGGGCCGGGCGCGGAAAAATCCGCGAATTTCCTTGAGCGCCTCGATCAGCACGCGGCCGCCCAGCGCCGGAACGACCAGGGTGCGGCAATGCCGCGACATCGCCGCCACCTCGAGACGCGAGGTGCAAACAAGCACGACATCGACGCCGCCCGCGGCGAGACTGCGGACAATGCCGAGGGCGTTGAGATTGCGTCCCACGACGACCGCGGGCGAAGGCTCTCGCATGATATCTCCATCGGTTTCCGCGGCGTTCTTATTTGCGACACTTGCGTGCCGGCGCGGAACGGCCGTTTCCGGCGTCCCTGCCTTTCGCAAGGCTCGCGCCACCGCGCGACGAACGCCCGCCGCTTGCCGCGGCCGGCTGGGGGCGATAGCAATCAAGGTTAACCGCGCCTCGCGCGCCCGAAGGTGAGGACATGACGCTCGACATCCGTCCCCTGCATCCGCTGTTCGCCGCCGAGGTTCATGGCTTCGATTTTTCCGCGCCGCCGGAGCGCATGGACATGGACGCGGTGCGCGCCGCCGCCCGGCGCCATGGCGTCCTCGTCTTCCGCAACGCGACGCCGCCGACCGACGAGCAGCACATCGCGTTCTCGAAACTGCTCGGGCCGATCGAACAGGGCAACATCATCAAGGTGACCGGCTTCGACCGCCGGCGCGTGAGGTACATGGAGCTCGTCGACGTCGGCAACATCGATCCCGACGGCAATATCTTTCCCGCCGACCATCGCCGAATGCTGTTCCGCAAGGGCGACAGGCTGTGGCACGCCGACATGTCCTTCATGGAAAACCGCGCGACATACTCCATGCTCGTCGGCCACGAAATTCCGCCCGAGGGCGGCGACACGGAATTCGCGGACATGCGCGCGGTGTTCGACGAACTGCCGCCGGAGATGCAACGCCTCGCCGAAAGCCTGACGGTGGAACATTCCATCTGGCGCTCGCGCACCCTCGCCGGCTTTCCCGAGCCGACGGAGGAGGAGCTGGCGTCTCGCCCGCCCGTCCGTCACCCGCTGGTGAACGTCCAGGCGGGCTCCGGCCGCAAGTCGCTCTATATCGCCTCGCACGCGTCGCATGTCGTCGGCTGGCCGCTCGAACTCGGCCGCGGCCTGCTGGCGGAACTGACCCGCTTCGCCACGCAGCCGAAGTTCGTCTATCGTCATCAATGGCGTCCCGGCGACATGCTGATGTGGGACAATCTCTCGACGCTGCATCGCGCCACGGAGTTCGAGGATTCGAAATACCGCCGCGACATGCGCCGCACGACCTGTCGGGAGCGGGAGATCGCCGCGGCGGACGGGGGATACGCATGAGCACGAGGAACCCGCGCATGCGCGTCGCAATCGCCCTGATCCTCGCGCTCGCCGCGCCCGGCGTCCGTCCGGTCGCCGCCCAGACGCCCGCCGACTGGGACAAAGTCGTCGCCGCCGCGAAGGCGGAGGGCTCCGTGACGCTCTACACCGGTCTCGTCGGCAACCAGACCTCGAAACAGATCGCCGAGGGCTTCCGGACGAAATACGGAATCCGCGCCGACGTGCTGGAAGTGCGCGCGACGGAGTTGCGCGAGCGCATCCGCACGGAAAAGGTCTCGAACCGCGTGCTCGCCGACGTGATGAACACGTCGGGCTTGCAAACGCGCGAGATTTCCATGGGCGACGGCACGATCGAGACCTTTGGCGCCCTGCCGAACCTCGCCGCCATCACGAAGACGATCCAGGCGGACTGGGAGGATCGCGGCATTCACGCGCCGATTTTCAACCTGCGCTATGGCCTGCTCGTCAACACCGCGCTCGCCGCGTCGCCGCCACGAACTTACGCCGATCTGCTCGATCCCCGCTGGAAGGGCAAAATCCTCGCCGACGAATTCCGCGCGGCGGGCGGCGGACAGAGCTTCTTCGCCGTCACCTTCGCGAAATTCGGCCGCGACTATCACGACAAGCTCGCGGCGCAGGGCGTCGTCTTCACGCGCGACCAGCGCGCCGCCGAGCGACGGATCGCCAGCGGCGAATTCGCGATCTATCTGCCGTTTCTGCTGAACTACCTGCCGGCGCTGAAGGGCCTTCCGGTCAGGGGCGTCGTTCTCGACGAGGGCGTCACGTTCACGCCCTACAGCGCCTCGATGATCAAAAACGCGCCGCACCCCAACGCCGCGCGCTTGCTGATTGACTATATGCTGTCCAGGGAAGGCCAGGGCTTCTACGCAGCCGAAGGCCTTGGCTCCGTGATCGACGGCGTCGACGACAGGGCTCCCGAGGCCCTGCGCGGGCTCTCGCAAAAACTGCTCGGCACGCGCGCCATGGACCCGGAAGACCGCATGGCGAAACTGGCGACGGACATTTACAAATAAACGGAAGTCGGTCGGGGAGGGAATAATGCGGGACAACGCGCGGGTTTCGCGGCGCTCGGCGATCGCCGGCGCCTCGGCGGCGTTCATCACGGGGCGGGCTCGGGCCGCCGATCTCGTTCCCGTCTCTGTCGGCACGGCGCAAACCATCACCGACGCCCCGATTTTCATCGCCGACAAGAAAAAATACTTTCTGGAGGAAGGCGTCGCCGTGAACATGACGGACTTCGCCAGCGCCGCCAACATGGTCGCGCCGCTCGGCGCGGGCCAGCTCGACGTTGGCGCCGGCTCCGCCTCCGCCGGCCTCTACAACGCCGTGGCGCGCGGCGTCAAAATCCGGATCGTCGCCGACAAGTCCTCGTCGCCGCCAGGCTACGGCTCGATGAAAATCACCGTGCGAAAGGACCACGTCGACTCCGGTCGCTACAAGTCCCCGAAGGACCTGAAGGGCTTCCGTTTCGCCATGAACGGCCCCGGCGTCAGCAACACCTCGACGCTCAACCAGCTTCTGAAATCGGGCGGCCTGTCCTACGACGACGTGACGACGATCAACCTCTCGTTTCCCGAACATTTCATGGCCCTGCAAAACAGGGCCGTCGACGCCAGCGCCACCTCGGAACCCATCCTGACCCAGGCCGTCAGGTCCGGCGCCGCCGTCGTCATCAAGGGCGACGACGAGATCGACCCCGGCCACCAGCTCGCCGCCATCCTCTATTCACAGGCCTTCGCGGCGCGGACGGACGTGGCGCGGGCCTTCATGCGCGCCTACCTTCGCGGCGTGCGCTTCTACAACCGCGCGCTGAAGAACAGCCGCCTCGCGGGCGAAACCGCCGACGAAGTGATCGCGATCATGAACGAATATTCGAACGTCAAGGACGCGGCGATCCTGCGCGAAATCACGCCGAACGGCTGCGACCCGGACGGCCGCGTCAACGTCGCGAGCCTGCGAAAGGACCTCGACTTCTACGCCTCGCAGGGCCTGATCGAGGGCAAGATCGACCTCGCGGGCGTCGTCGACATGTCGTTCGTCGAGGCCGCGCTGACGGCGCTCGGCCCCTATAAACGCTAGCGAGCGACCGGCAGCCTCAGTCCGTGACGCTCCATGCGCGGCAGAACCTCGTCGCGCAGGTGCGGGAATTCCGTGATGTAATTGACGAGACCGATGGCCATGCCGTCGAGACCCGCGTCGCTCATCCACCTGAACTGGTCCGCGACCTCGTCGTAGCTCCCGACGACCGGATAGGTGCCGACGCCGCTGATCAGCCGCTCCTTCAGCTTCTGCAATTGCGCGAAGGGGGTTTCGCGCCCCTTGGTGCGGATGCGCGCGGCGTGTTCGGCGGCTTCCCAGTCGCCGTTCTCGTGCACGATGTAATGATAGAACTCGTCGGCCTCCTTGCGCGTCTTTCGCGCGAAGACATGGCCGCTGGCGTAGACGCCGGGGTTGCGGCCGGCGGAACGGCCGATGTCGCGAACCTGGTCGATGTCGTCCTTGAGATTTTCCGAGTGGACGATGGAGGTGAACAGGCAATCGACGTGTTTCGCAGCGAAGTCGCGCCCTTCCGGCGAATTGCCGGCGCTGATGAGAATGGGGTTCGTGCCGCCAGACGGCTTCGGCTTCGACAACACGCCGCGCAGCGTGAAATACTGGCCGTCGAAATCGAAGGGCTCGGTCTCCATCCAGATTTTCTTGACGATCCGCACCCATTCCTCGGTGAAATCGTAGCGAATGTCGTGGTTGAGCAGTTCGACGCCGAACATGTCGAACTCGCCGCCGTTCCAGCCGGAGACGATGTTGAGCCCGAAACGCCCGTCGCCGACGAGATCGGCCGTGACCATTTGCTTGGCCGCGAAGACCGGATTGAGAAAGCGGACATGCAGCGTGCCGCAGGCGCAAATGTCCTTCGTCGAGGCGAGGAGCCCCGTCGCCCAGGTCAACGTCTCGTAGGTCGTGCCCTCGGTGTCCGTCTCGCCCTTGTAGCCGTGCCAGCGGCCGATCGGCAGCAGGAACTCGAGCCCGGCCGCGTCGGCGAGACGGGCGGCCTCGACGTTGTTGTCCCAGCTGTTGTCCCAGTGCTCGGGCGCCTTCGTCATGGTGAGGCCGTTGTTGCAGTTCATCCCGAACAGGCCGAGCTTGAACTTGTTGGGGCCGAACATGCGCGTGTTCTGTCTGGACATCGCGTTTCCTCTCCATGCGCCTCGCGGGCGCGACGTGCCGGATCATTGAAACGGCTTGGCGAGTCTTTGTCCATCGCCGCGCGTGCGACCGCTTGCCGCCATGCGGCTTCGCGCTAGACTGCCGCCCGGACACAATGAAGGGAGCGGACTCATGGCGGAAACGCTGGACGGGAGCGGGGACATCGCGGAATTCGACGCCTTCGTCGCGCGGGCGCGGCTTCCCGTGCCGGAGGACCGGCGCGAGGGCCTGATCGCCGCCTTCCGCGAAATGCGCGACATGCTGGAAGCGCTGCGCCATCCCCTGCCGCCCGCGGCCGAACCCGCCGGCGCCTTCGATGTCTCCAGCGTGACCCGGAGACTCTGAAATGGACGCGTCGCTGCACGAACTCTCCATCGCGGAAGCGGGACGCCGGCTGCGCGAGGGGTCGCTGACCTCGACCGGGCTCACGCGACACGCGCTCGACCGGATCGCCGCCATCGATCCGCGCGTCAACGCCTTCATCACCGTCACGAAGGAGCGGGCGCTATCCGACGCGGCGCGCGCCGACGCGGATTTCGCCCGCGGACTCGACCGCGGCCCGATGCAGGGGATCCCCCACGCGCTGAAGGACATTTACGACACGGCGGGCATCCGCACGACGTGCCATTCCAGACTGCGGATGGACAATGTCCCGGCGGAGGATTCCGCCGTCGCGGCCAAATTCGCGGCGGGGGGAGCCGTGTTGCTCGGCAAGCTCTCGACCCACGAATTCGCGCTGGGCGGGCCGAGCTTCGACCTGCCGTTTCCACCGGCGCGCAACCCCTGGAACCCCGATCACGCGCCGGGCGGCTCCTCGTCCGGATCGGGCGCGGCGGTCGCCGCCGGCCTCGTGCGCATGGCCATGGGCTCGGACACCGGCGGCTC
>CAISEY010000163.1 GCA_903884435.1 uncultured Hyphomicrobiales bacterium
CGAGGCGAAGACCGAAAACACCCGCATCGCCTATCCGATCGACGTCATCTCGAATTCGTCGGACCCCGGCCGCGGCGGCCATCCCAAACACATCGTCATGCTGACCTGCGACGCCTTCGGCGTCATGCCGCCGATCGCGAAGCTCGATCCGGCCCAGGCCATGTATCACTTCCTCTCGGGCTACACGGCGGCGGTCGCCGGCACCGAAAAGGGCATCACCGAGCCGGTCGCGACCTTCTCGACCTGTTTCGGCCATCCCTTCCTGCCGCGTCACGCGTCGGAATATGGCAACCTGCTGCGCGACCTGATCGCCACGCACAAGGTCGATTGCTGGCTGGTCAACACCGGCTGGACCGGCGGCAAGGCCGGCGTCGGCCGCCGCATGCCCATCCGCGTCACCCGCACCCTGCTGACCGCCGCTCTCGACGGTTCGCTGAAAAACGCCGACTTCCGCACCGACCCCTATTTCGGCCTCGCCGTGCCGACCTCGGTGCCGGGCGTCGAGCCGCATATCCTCAACCCCGTCAAGACCTGGGCCTCGAAGGCCGAGTTCGCCGCGACGGCGAAGCATCTCGTGGACATGTTCACGAAGAATTTCGTCGCCTTCGAGGAGCACGTGGACGACAAGGTCCGCGGCGCGGGCCCGGCCGCCCAGCTCGCGGCGGAATAGACGGACGCTTCGGTTCACGGAAATGGCGGCTTCGGCCGCCATTTTCATTTCCGGGCCCCGCCGGCGGGCTTGCCGGGCGGCGACGATCCGGACAACATGGCGGGAAGGGCGCGACGCGCGCCCGTTCGTTCGGGGGGAAGCCTGCATGAAAATCTCGGCGGGACTGATGGCCATCGGGCTCGCGCTGACGGCGTCGGGGCCGGCGCGGGCGCAGCAGGATTATCCCTCGCGCCCCGTGACGATCGTCGTTCCCTTCGCCGCGGGCGGCACCGTCGATCTGATGGGCCGCATCGCCGCGGAAGCCCTGCAAAAAGCGTTCGGGCAGAGCTTCATCGTCGAGAACCGCACCGGGGCGGGCGGCGTCGTCGGCAATCAGGCCGTCGCGCGTTCGGCGCCCGATGGCTACACCTTGCTGCTGGCGCCCACCGCCTTCGCCATCGTTCCGTGGATTTACAAGACGCTGCAATACGATCCGCGGCGCGATTTCAAGCCGGTCGGCCTGATGGGCCTGACGGCGAACGTGATGGTCGTGTCGCCAAATCTCGGCGTCAACACCGTCGCCGAGTTCATCGCCCTCGCCAAATCCTCGCCGAAACCGGTCCTCTACGCCTCGCCCGGCGTCGGCACCCCGCAGCACCTGCTCGTCGAATATTTCGCCAGCCAGGCCGGAATCAAGCTGAGCCACGTCCCCTATGGCGGCAGCGCGCCGGCGCTGGTCGACGTCATGGCGGGGCAGTTGCCGATGATGTTCGCGGACATCGCGCCCTCCGTGCCGCTGATCCAGAGCGGGAAGATCAAGGCGCTGGGCGCGCTGACGCCGGCGCGGCACCCGAGCCTGCCCGACGTGCCCGCGATTTCAGAAACACTGCCCGGATTTTCCGCCGTTGGGTGGCAGGGGCTGCTGGCGCGCGCGGGCACGCCCGACGCCATCGTCGACAGGCTCAACGCGGCGCTGGTCGCCTATCTGAAGACGCCCGAGGCGGCGCGAAGGATGCGCGACATCGGCGTCGACGTGAAATGGAGCACCCCGCGGGAAACGCAGGACTGGGTCGATTCACAGCTCTCGCAGTTCGAGAAACTCGTGAAGGCGGCGGGCATCGATCCGGTCTGAAGCGTCAGAAATACCGCAGCCACAGATAGACGTGGCAGATGGCGACGCTGACGATCATCATCGGGAAGGCGTGAAGCGCGTAGGTCCAGAATTTGAACGGCACGCCCTCGCGCCCGGCGAGGCCGGCCACCGTGAGATTCGCCGAGGCGCCGATCAGCGTGCCGTTGCCGCCGAGACAGGCGCCGAGCGACAGGCACCACCACAGCGGCTCGATCGCGGCCTCGCCGCCGAGGGCGGGCGCCATGCTCTTGATCAGCGGAATCATCGTCGCGACGAAGGGAATGTTGTCGACGATGGCCGACAGGAACGCCGAAGCCCACAGGATCGCGTAACCCGTGCGCGCCATGTCGCCGCCCGTGGCCGCGACCAGCCGCTCCGCCAGAACGCGCAGCAGACCGCCAACCTCGACCCCGCGCACCACGACGAACAGGCCGACGAAAAAGAAAATCGTGATCCATTCCACGTCGCCGAAGGTGCGGTGAACGTTTTCCGTCTGCCTTTCCGCGTGGTGGCTCCAGTTGTCGCAGAGCATCAGAATCGCCGCGCCGGTCATGGCGATGGTGGCGGGCTCGAGACGCAATGGACGCGCGAAGACGAAGGCGAGCATCACCGCCGAGAGGACGACGACCGATTGCTTCAGGAGAGCCAGGTCCGTGATCGTGTCCGCGGGGCGCATCGCCATCACGCGCGCCTGGCGTTCCGGCGTCGAGCGCAGTTCGCGACCCCAGACGAGATGGGTCATCAACGCCTGCGCGGCCATGACGACGACGATGACCGGCGTCAGGTGGACGATAAACGCGTTGAACGACAGGCCCGCGAGCGAGCCGATCAGAATGTTCGGCGGGTCGCCGATCAGCGTCGCGGTGCCGCCGATGTTGGACGCGAACACTTCGGCGAAGAGAAAGGGATAGGGGGGGACTTCGAGCTCCCGGCAGATGTGCAGCGTGACGGGAACGACGAGGAGCACCGTCGTCACGTTGTCGAGCAGCGCCGAAAGCGTGGCGGTCGCGACGGACAGCAGCAGCAATATCCCCGCCGGCTTCGCTCCCGCCCACCGGGCGGCGCGGATGGCGACATATTGAAACACGCCGGAGCGCCGGGAGATCGACACGAGAATCATCATGCCCGTGAGCAGGCCGATCGTGTTCACGTCGACGCCGCGCATGGCCTCGTCCTGCGTCAGCACGCCGGACAGGATCATCGCGGCGACGCCGAGCAGCGCGACGATGGCGCGGTTGACCACGTCCCGGATGATCGCCGCGTAGACGCAGGCGAGCAGGAGGGTCGAGACCCAGAGGGGGCTCAGCCCGAACAGGACATCCGGCGCGAAGGCGTGTGGCGGCATCAAACGGTCCGTTGCACGCGCCGCCATTCGAGGCTGCGCTTCGTCGGAGCCTTGTGCACGAAATCGACGGAGACTGGCGGCGTCAGCGTCAGCCGGTCGTCGTGAAACCGGAAATGCCGAACCTGTTGCGTGCCGGAGCGCTTCTCGCGCGTGCCGATGTCGACGTGGTGGATCACGTTGTCGCCGTCGAGCGTCCAGCGCGCGCCATAACAGGTGATGTAGCGCTCCTCGCCGGGCGCCTTGCGCGTGATGATCACGGTCACGCGCCGGTCGTCGGTGTAGGCGATGTAACCGTCGTAGGTCACGCCGACGTCGAGATTCTCGCCGGTCTCCGCGTCCTGGCGCGTGACGTTGACGAGACGCCAGGAGCCAATGAATTTCCGCGCGATGGCGTCCTCGTCATACGGCGCGTTCGTGTCTCCGCTCATGTTCCCCCCTTTTTCAACGACGGCCGGTCCTCACGCGGAGGGCGCGACCTTTTCCCATTCGAGGCTGCGGCGCGTCACCGAGCCATGGACGAAATCCGCCGAGACGGGCGGACTCAGGGTCAGCCGGTCGCCTTCGAAGCGGAATCCGCGAATCTGTTTCGTGCCAACCCAGGGCGCGCGCGCGGCGATGTCCACGTCGTGGACGACGTGATCGCCCTCGACGCGCCATCGCGCGGAATAGCAGGTGATTTCCTCCGGCTTGCCGGGCGCGAGATGGGAGATGATGACCATCATCCGCCCGTCCGGCGTGTAGGAAATATAGCCGGTCTGCTTGACGTCCTGGTCGAGCTTCCTGCCGGTCGCGACTTCCTCGCGATCGACGCCGACGAGGCGCCAGGTTCCGAGAAACTTCTGTTCGATTGCGTTCGGGCCCGATGTCATGGCGATCCCCTCCCTGTTCCCTCCCACAATGGCGCCTTGCACGGCCAGTCTCAATGGGGGGCGCGGCGTCGACGGCGCGCGGCCGGTCCGGGAGCGCCCGCCCTTTCCTTCGCGCGCGTCCTTCGCTAACACCGCTGCAGTCACCGAGCGGAGACCGCCATGCCCAGCACCATCATCGTCGAGACGCACGGCGCCGTCGGGCTCGTGAAGCTCGACCGCCCCCAGTCGCTCAACGCGATCAACGCGGAACTGATCGACGAACTGAACGCCGCGCTCGACGGATTCGAGGCCGACGAGGCCATTGGCTGCGTCGTCGTCACCGGTTCGGAAAAGGCCTTCGCCGCGGGCGCGGACATCAAGGAAATGCAGTCGAAGACCTACATGGACGTCTATCTCGGCGATTTCATCGCGCGGTGGGACCGCGTTGGCCAGAAGCGCAAGCCGATCATCGCCGCGGTGGCCGGCTTCGCGCTTGGCGGGGGCTGCGAACTCGCGATGATGTGCGATTTCATCATCGCCGCCGACACCGCGAAATTCGGCCAGCCCGAGATCAGGCTCGGCGTCATGCCGGGCTCGGGCGGCACCCAGCGCCTCGCCAGATTCGTTGGCAAGTCAAAGGCGATGGACATGTGCCTCACCGGCCGCATGATGGACGCGGCGGAGGCCGAACGGAGCGGCCTCGTCTCGCGTCTCGTGCCCGCCGCCGATCTCCTCGCCGAGGCGATGAAGACGGCCGCGGCCATCGCCGCCATGTCGCGCCCCGTCGCGATGATGACCAAGGAAACCGTGAACCGCGCCTTCGAGACGAGCCTGTCCGAAGGCTTGCGTTTCGAAAGGCGCCTGTTCCATTCCATGTTCGCGCTGGAAGACCAGAAGGAAGGCATGGCCGCCTTCGTCGAGAAGCGGCCCGCTGTATTCAAAAACAGGTAGCGGCGCGATTGACGCGGACCGCCCGTCGACCCCGCTCGCGGGGCGCGGAAAACATATCGGCAGGAGACGAATTCGATGAGCAGCGCAGCGGTTGAAACGGGCGGCATCGGCGACGCCGTGTTGCGCAAGGAAGATCTTCGCTTCGTGCGCGGGCGCGGCCTTTACGGCTCCGACCGGTTTCCGGACAATCTCGCCCACGCCGCGTTTCTGCGCTCGCCGCACGCCCACGCGCGCATCCGCGCCATCGATACGCGCGCCGCGAAGGCCGCTCCCGGCGTGCTCGGAGTCTGGACCGGCGCCGATCTCGTCGCGGCGGGCTGCAAGCCCATTCCGCACAATCCGAACTGGGAAGGCATTCCGGACGTCACGCTGAAGTTGCGCGCCGGGGTCTTCCTCACGGAACACGAGGCCATGCCATCGAAGATCGTGCATTTCGTCGGCGAACCGGTCGTCATGGTCGTCGCCGAAACCCAGTCGCAGGCGCGCGACGCCGCGGAACTGGTCGAGGTCGATTACGAAGCGCTTCCCGCCGTGGTTCACGCCGCGGACGCCATCGCTCCGGACGCGCCGAAGGTGTGGGACGCGTGCCAGACGAATATTTCCATCGACGCGGAGGTCGGCGACAAGGCCGCGACCGACGCCGCCTTCGCGAAGGCCGCGCACGTCACGCGGCTGCACACATGGATCCAGCGCGTCACCGGCAGCCCGATGGAGCCGCGCGTCACGATCGGCGAATACGATCCCGCGACGGACGTATTCTCGGTTCACGCGGGCACCGGCTCCGGCGTCGTGCGCGAGCGCGCGCAGCTCGCCGGCATGCTCGACCATCCCTACGAGAAAACCCGCGCCTGGTGCGGCGACATGGGCGGCAATTTCGGCACGCGCAACACCTTCTTCCCCGAATACGGCCTCGCGCCCTGGGCGGCGAAACAACTGGGCCGCCCGGTGAAATGGGTCGGCGAACGGCAGGAATGTTTCCTGACGGATTACCAGGGCCGCGACCTCACGGTCGACGCGGAGCTGGCGCTCGACAGGGACGGCCATTTCCTCGCCGTGCGCGGCGTCAATCTCAGCAATCTCGGCGCCTACACCGCCCACTTCACGCCGCTGCGCAAGGGCCTCGGCATCATGCAGGGCGTCTATAAAATTCCGGCCGTGCATTTCCGCGGCTGCGGCGTGCTCACCAACACCGTGCCGACGACGCCCTACCGCAGCGCGGGGCGTCCGGAGGCGATTTATGTGATCGAGCGGCTGATCGATCTGGCCGCCGACGAACACGGGTTCGACCCCATCGAGTTGCGCCGCCGGAACTTCATTCCGCCCGAGGCCATGCCCTACACCAACGCCGTCGGCATCTCCTATGACAACGGCGAATACGAGCGCGGCATGGACGCGGCGCTGAAACTCGCGGACTGGAACGGCTTCGGCAAGCGCCGCGAGGAAGCGAAAAAGCGCGGCAAGCTGCGCGGCCTCGGCGTCGCCAACTACATCGAGGGCGCCGGCGGAGCGCCGCGCGAACGGGCTGAAATCACCATCCAGCCCGAGGGCCGCACCGAACTCGTGCTGGGCACGATGAACAGCGGCCAGGGCCATGAAACCAGCTTCGCGCAATTGCTCAACGGCTGGCTCGGCGTGCCCTACGAGACCGTCGACTACGTCGCCCACGACACGAAGCGCGTCAGCGCCGGCGGCGGCTCGCATTCGGGCCGCTCCATGCGCATCGCCAGCCTGGCCATGGGCGAGGCGAGCGACCGGATCATCGAAAAGGGCAAGGACATCGCCGCCCATCTGCTCGAGGTTTCCGGCGGCGACATCGAATTCAGCGCCGGGACGTTCCGCGTCAAGGGAACCGACCGCAAGGTCGGCATCTTCGACGTGGCGAAGGCCGCGGCGACCCGCGCCGACCTGCCGGAAAACCTGCGCGGCAAGCTCGAGGGAACCGGCGACTACACGGTGAAGGTCGGTGCCTTCCCCTCCGGCACCCACGTCTGCGAGGTGGAGGTCGATCCGGACACGGGCGAGGTCAGGATTGTCGGCTGGTTTGGCGTGGACGACGTGGGCCTCGCGGTCAATCCGATGATCCTGCACGGCCAGACCCACGGCGCCGTGGCGCAGGGCGCGGGCCAGGCGCTGCTCGAACACACGCAGTTCGACGCGAGCGGCCAGATGCTGTCGGCGACGTTCATGGACTACGCCATGCCGCGCGCCGGCGACATGCCCTCCTACACCACCGAACTCCTCGAAATCCCCGCGACGAGCCATCGCTACGGAATCCGTCCCGGCGGCGAGGGCGGCACGACGCCGTCACTCGGCGCCGTCGTCAACGCGGTGGTGGACGCGCTCGCCGAACTCGGCGTGCGCCACGTGGAAATGCCGGTCACGCCGCCGCGCGTGTGGCGCGCCATCGAGGCGGCGAAAGCGAAGAGGTCCTGAACATGGTCGCGTCCCTGCGCGGCGTCGTCGCCGCCATCGCAACGCCGGTCACGCCGGAGCGCGCGCCCGACCGCCCGCGCTTTCTGAAACTGGCGAAACATCTGCTCGCCAATGGCTGCGACGCGCTCAACGTGCTCGGCACGACCGGCGAGGCCACTTCCTTCTCGCTGGGCCAGCGCAAGGACTTGATGAGCTTCGCCGCCCGGGAATTGCCGCTCGGCCGCATGATGGCGGGCACCGGCGCAGCCTCGCTCGGGGACGCCATCGACCTCACGCGCCACGCCGCGGCGCTCGGCTTCGGGGCCGCGCTCGTCCTGCCGCCATTCTATTACAAGGGCGTCGCCGAGGACGGCGTGTTCGCGTATGTCGAGGCGATCGTCGCGGCGACGCGCGAGCCCGCGATCCCCCTGTTTCTCTATCACTATCCCGCCTTGTCGGGCGTTCCCTACACGCCTGAACTCGTCGGGCGGCTGATCGCGGCTTTTCCCGCGCGCGTTCTGGGCGTGAAGGATTCCTCGGGCGATCTCGCCTACGAGCGGCTCCTCGCCGAACGCCATCCCGGTTTCTCCGTCTACCCCGCGAACGAGGCGACGCTCCTCGAGGGACGCGGCGGCAAGTTCGCCGGCTGCATTTCCGCGACGACCAATCTCAACGCCGATCTGTGCGCCCGGGCCTGGGCCAGCGGCGACGCCGCCGCGCTGGAGACGGCGACGCGCATCCGCAAGCTTTTCGACGGCAAGCCGCTCGTGGCGGGCGTGAAGGCCGCGCTGGCGCATGTCCATGGCGATCCCGCCATCGCGGAACCCGTGCCGCCCCTGACCCGCTGGACGGCGGACGCGGCGGCGGCGCTCGGACGCGACATCGACGCCCTACGGGCGTGAGCGATTCACGCGACGGACGAAACCGCGTTGACTATCGCGCGGTTTCGCGCTTATAAGCCCGCCACTTGTTCGCGCCCGGGGGCGCGGGCCCTGTTGTTTGGCGCGCCGCGAGGGCCGCCCTCTCGAGGATAAGATGGCGAATACAAGCTCGGCCAAGAAGGCTGTCAGAAAGATCGCGCGCAAGACCGCCGTGAACCGTTCGCGCCGCACCGAAATGCGCACCTATGTCCGCAGGGTCGAGGAAGCCATCAAGTCGGGCGACGCCGCCGCCGCCGCCGCCGCTCTCCACGACGCCGAACCGAAGGTGATGCGCGCCGCCCAGAAGGGCATCCTTCACAAGAACACGGCTTCGCGCAAAGTTTCGCGCCTGACCGTGCGCGTGAAGGCGCTCGCGAAGTAAGAAATCTTCCAGGACTGTCATCAAAGGCCCGGCTCGACGCCGGGCCTTTTTGCGTTCGGGACGAGCGTCGCAAAACGGTCGGGAAAAATTCATGTTGCAATTTCGCCACGCGGCCCGGGGTTCCTAAAAATTTTCACAAATTTTTAACCTCTGGATTCCGCGCAAAAAAAATTCATTTGATTCAATCTATTGAATGCAAGAAGTCCGGACCCGGCCATGGCGTCCGCTCTTGACTCCGAATGATCCAGGAGTCGCGGAACGCGGGGTTCCCGGGGGCGTCGCCCCGCGAAAAGTCAGGTTAAAAAAACCTTAATGCCGAAACAGCGACTTAGACCCGTCAATTTCTTTTTTGCGCTTTTTCGTGAACAATCCGCAACCAGCGACAATCCTCCCGCCGGAAATATGCTTGCGACTCCGCTTCGCATCCATCACATTCTGTTTATCGGAAACGTGTGCGGGTCACACTGGCAGCGGACCGATTTCCACAATGGATTGAGTTGTCAGCGCGGGCGCGACGCGTCGCCGTGAACGCGCCGTGTTTGCGTCGCGTGACGAGTCGTTGCGTTTCCTCGCGAGGCCGAGGCGGGGGCGCCGTGCGCGTATTCCCGGCAGGGGCGGATATTTTCGGGGGCACCATGTCGTTTCATCTGTTCGAAAAATTTTCTTTCCTTCGATTCTCCCCGCGGGACGACGCCGCGCGGCGTCGGGTTTCCATCCCGCCAGCGCTCCGCCAGGGCGTGAACATCGTCGCCGTTGATTCCAGCCGATGTAGTCCCGGCGGCGCCTGAGAGGTCAGGAACGCCGGGAACTTTCCGCGCCGCGTCAAATCCACCATGTCCGCCGTGTTTTCACGCGACGGCGAAGCCAAGTCCGCACGAGGCGCGTTCCGCGCGCTCCATCGTCACCCGTTTTCAATGGTCGATAAAATGGTCAAGCCAGCCCACCTGTCCGATTTCGAATCCGCCCCCGAGCCCGCCGGGAAAATGGAAACCTGGGACCGCGTCCGACGGCGCCTCAAGTCCGAGGTCGGCGAAGCCGTGTTCGGCGCGTGGTTCGCCCATATCGAACTCGTCGACGCGGGACCGGAGGTCGCGCGCCTGTCGGTCCCGACGAAGTTTCTGAAAAGCTGGATCCAGTCGCATTACAACGACCGCATTCTCGCCGCGCTGAGAGCCGAGCAGCCGGACATTGAATCCCTGGTCATCGCGGTGCGCACGTCGTCGCGTCAGCCCGCGCGGCCCGCGGACGCGCCGCACGCCTCGCTGGCGACCGCGGGATTTTCCGAAGCTCCGCGGCCGGCGACCTCGTCGCGACGCGACGCCGAACCAACGGGCGTCGCCGCGCCCTTCGACGGCGCCGTGCTGGGCTTCCCCGCGCGTCCCGGCGTGGTCCACGACGGCGACAGCATGGCGAGTTCGCCCCTTGAACGGCGACTGACCTTCGCGACCTTTCTCGTCGGCCGCTCCAACCAGCTCGCGCACGCCGCCGCGCAGCGCGTCGCGTTTTCTCCGCCCGGAGAAACGGCGCTTTACAACCCGCTGTACATTCACGCGGCGGTCGGCCTCGGCAAGACGCATCTCCTGCACGCCATCGCCCACGCGTCGGCGGAGACGGGGCGCCGCGTCATCTATCTCACCGCCGAAAAATTCATGTACCGCTTCGTCTTCGCGCTGAAGGCGCAGACGGCGATCACCTTCAAGGAACGCCTGCGCGGCATCGACGTGCTCGTCATCGACGACGTGCAGTTTCTGCAGGGAAAGTCGATCCAGAACGAGTTTTGTCACACGCTGAACGCGCTGATCGATTCCGGCAAGCAAATCATCGTCGCCGCCGACCGCCCGCCGGGCGAGCTCGAAAGTCTCGACGAACGCGTGCGCTCGCGCCTCTCCGGCGGACTGTGCGTGGAGATGAGTTCGCTCGACGAGCCGCTCCGCCTGAAGATTCTCGAAGCGCGCGTCGCCGCCGCGCGCGCCGCGCAGCCGGGCTTCGAGGTTTCGCAGGCGGTCGTCGCCTATGTCGCGCGCGCCATCGAGACGAATGGCCGCGACCTCGACGGCGCGGTGAGCCGCCTGCTGGCGAGGGCGACGCTCACGGGCGTCACCCTCACCGTCGAAATGGCGGAAGACGCGATCCGCGACCTCGTGCGCACACGCGAACCGAGGCGCGTCAAGATCGAGGACATCCAGAAGCTCGTCGCCAACCACTACAACGTGACGAAGGCGGACATTTTGTCGTCCCGCCGGACGGCCACGGTGGTGCGGCCGCGCCAGATCGCCATGTACCTTTCCAAGGTGCTCACGCTCCGGTCGCTGCCGGAAATCGGCCGGCGGTTCGGCGGCCGGGACCACACGACCGTGCTCCACGCCGTCCGCAAGATCGAGACCCTCTCCCACACGGACACGCCGCTGTCCGAGGAGCTGGAGCTGCTCAAGCGCATGTTGCAGGAATAGGCGAAGGGCTCGTCGGGGCGCGGGGAAAAAACTCGGGGGTTGAACGAAATCGTAAGCATCGTTATCTTATCGTCCGTAAGGTAACGCCATGCCCGTTCAACTCGAAGACGACCTCCTTCTCGTGCTTTACGACGTCGCGCGCCTGATGCGCGTGCGGACGGATCAGCACGCCCGGCTGACGGGCATGACCCGGGCGCAGTGGGTCGTGCTGGCCTGGCTCGAAAGACGTCCCGGCGTCACACAGAACGAACTGGCCGCCCTCGTCGAGGTCGAGCCCATCAGCGTCGCCCGGCTGGTCGACCGGCTCGAGGCGCGCGGCCTCGTCGAGCGCCGGCTCGACGCCAGGGACCGCCGGGTGCGCCGGCTGCACCTGACCGACGCCGCCCGGCCCCTGCTGGACCAGATTCACGCCTACCGGCGCGATCTCGACGCCCTGATGACCGCGGATATCGACCCGGAGGAAACCCGGCGCGTGCTCGCCACCCTGCGGCGGATGAAGGCAATTATCCTCGAGGAGAGGCGCGACGGCGCCGAAGCAGGCTGACGCCATGGGTCCAGTACAGGCATTGCGCCGCGACGGTGAAAACGAACTGCCGGACGCAGCGCCCGCCAGCGAAGCGCCCGTTCCCGAAACGCGCGCTCCGGCCACGCCGCCCGCGCCGGCGCCTGTCGCCGTCACCGCCGCGCCGGCGCGAAAAAAGCGTGGATATCTGCGGGCCGTGCTGATGCTGGGCGGAATCGCCGCCGCGATTGGCGGCGGCGGCTTCGCGTGGCTGCGCGGCGGGCGTTTCGTTTCGACCGACAATGCCTATGTCCGGGCCGCCAAGCTGATGGTGTCGACGGATGTTTCGGGCCTCGTCGTCTCCGTCGACGTGAAGGAAGGCGAGCGGGTCGCGGCGGGCCAGGTGCTGTTCCGCGTCGATCCCCGCCAATTCGAAATCGCCCTTCGCATGGCCGAGGCGCAGCTCGCGCAAGTCAGGATCACCCTCGAGGCGGCGCAGCAGGATTACCGGCGCCTGCTCAACGACATTTCGGCGCAGGAAGCGCAGACTGAACTCGCCAGCAGCGTCAACGACCGCGCCGCCGCCCTTCTGCAAAGCAACGCGGGCACCCGCGCGGCCTATGATCAGGCGCGTTTCACCTTCATCTCCACGCAGAAGCAGCTCGAGGCGCTGCGGGGCCAGGCCCAGGCGGCGCTGACGCGCCTTGGCGGCGCGCCGGACCTGCCCGTCGAGCAGCATCCGCAATTCCTCGCGGTCAGGGCGCAGGCCGACGAGGCGCGCCGCCAGCTCGAACACACCACCGTGCGCGCGCCCTTCGCGGGCGTCGTGACACAAGTCGATCATCTGCAACCGGGAACCTATCTCGTCTCGCAAACCGCGGCGCTGACCAACACGGGCGCCGTCGGGCTCATCGCCAGCGACGACGCGTGGATCGACGCGAACCTGAAGGAAACCGACCTGACCTTCACGAAGATCGGCGATCCCGTCGAGGTCACGGTCGACGCCTATCCCGGCCTCGTCTGGCGGGGCCGGGTGGATTCGATCGCGCCGGCGAGCGGCGCGGAATTTTCCGTGCTTCCCGCGCAAAACTCGAGCGGCAACTGGGTCAAGGTCGTGCAGCGCGTGCCCGTTCGCATCGCGCTCGAACGCAGGCCCGACGCGCCGCCCCTGCGCGCGGGCATGAGCGCGGTCGCCGCGATCGACACCGGACACGTGCGGGAACTCCGCGAATTGTGGAGCGGCGGACCCGCCCCCGGCGGCGAGCGACATGCCGAACGCCAGCGCTGACGCCGCGCGCGCCGCGGCTCCGTCCGATCATCGCGGCCTGATCACCGTCTGCACCATGCTGGCGACGTTGATGCAGGCGCTCGACTCGACGATCGCCAACGTCGCGCTTCCCTACATGCAGGGTTCGCTGTCGACGACCTCGGACCAGATCACCTGGGTCCTGACCTCGTACATCGTCGCCGCCGCCATCATGACCTCGCCGGTCGGCTGGCTTTCGGGGCGGTACGGGCGCAAGAATTTTTTCATCGTCTGCCTCGTCGGCTTCACCCTCGCCTCGATGCTGTGCGGCGCGGCGCAGACGCTGACGCAGATGGTGCTGTTCCGCCTGTTGCAGGGGATTTTCGGCGCGGCGCTGGTGCCACTCTCCCAGGCGACGCTGCTCGATCTCTATCCGCCGGAGCAGCGCGGCTCGGCCATGGCCATGTGGGGAATCGGCGTCATGGTCGGGCCCATTCTCGGGCCGACGCTCGGCGGCTATCTCACCGACGTCTACGACTGGCGCTGGGTGTTTTTCATCAATCTTCCCTTCGGGATTCTCGCCATCGGCGGCCTCGCGCTTTTTCTGAAGGACGATGGAGCCCGCAATCCCCTGGGATTCGACTGGACCGGCTTTTCCGCCCTGTCGCTGGGCATCGGCGCCCTGCAACTCATGCTCGACCGCGGCGGCCAGCTCGACTGGTTTGATTCCGGCGAAATCGTCGTCGAATGCGGGCTCGTGGTCCTCGGTCTCTACCTGTTCGTGGTGCATCTCCTGCTCGCGGAAAATCCTTTCATTTCCCCGCGCATTTTCGCCGACGTGAATTTCCTGTCGGGCTTTATCGTCATGTTCTTCATCGGCCTCGTGCTGCTGGCGAGCTCGGCCCTGCTCGCGCCCTACGTGCAGACGCTCGGCGGCTATCCCGTGCGCGACGCCGGACTGCTGATGGTGCCGCGCGGCGTCGGCACGATGCTGGCGATGCTGGTGGCTGGCAAGCTCGCGACGAAATTCGATCCGCGGCTGCAAATGCTGCTCGGCATCGTCATGCTGGCGGCGTCGCTCTGGGAAATGTCGCGCTGGACGCCGGACGTGTCGCCGCTGACGCTGTCCTTCGCGACGACGTTGCAGGGTTTCGGCCTCGGCTTCGTGTTCATCCCGCTGCAGGTGATCGCTTTCGCGACGCTGCCGCCGCGATTCCGCACCGACGGAACGGCGCTGTTCAGTCTCGTGCGCAACGTCGGCTCCGCCATTGGCGTCTCCGTCACTTCCTTCATGATGGCGCAAAACGCGCAAATCATGCACGCGCAGATCGTCGAGGGCCTCACGCCCTTCAACCGGATGATGCAGACCGGCGGCGCCTATCTGCGCTGGAACGCGGCCACCAGCGCGGGCCGCGAGGCGCTCAACGCCGAGGTGAGCCGGCAGGCGCTCGCCATCGCCTACACCGACGATTTCATGCTGATGTTCTGGGTGACGCTGCCGACGGCGCTGCTCCTGCTGCTGATGCGCAAGCCCCGGGGCCGGGGCGCGCCGGCGCCCGCCCACGCGGCGATGGACTGACCGCTCAACAATCCACTGGCGTCGGGCGAAAAGATGCTCTTTAGTGCGCCCCGGGCGGGACCCCTCCCGTAACAGCAAGAGAGGAACATTCATGGGCGAGCACATCACACTCACCGCGAAGGATGGCGTGAAGATCGGCGGCTACGTCGCGCATCCCGCCGGCAAGCCGAAGGGCGGCGTCGTCGTCATCCAGGAAATCTTCGGGGTCAACCAGCACATCCGCAAGATGGCGGACTTCTACGCCTCGCAGGGCTATCTCGCCGTCGCTCCGGCCCTCTACGACCGCGCGCAGCCGGACTACGAATCCGGCTACACCCAGCCGGAAGTCCAGGCGGGCGCCGCGATCCGCGGCAAGCTCGACAACGCCAAGATCGTTCTCGATCTCGAAGCCGCCGTGGCGGAAGCCGCGAAGGGCGGCAAGGTCGGCGTGGTCGGTTATTGTTTCGGCGGCACGATGACCTACCTCGCGGCCTGCAAGATCGCCGGCGTCGCGGCGGCCAGCTCCTATTACGGCGGCGGCGCCTGCGCCATGGCCGGCGACAAGCCGGCTTGCCCCACCATCATGCACTTCGGCGAGACC
>CAISEY010000164.1 GCA_903884435.1 uncultured Hyphomicrobiales bacterium
CGTATTCGAGATTAATGAAATCAAGCATGTGCCTGGTTGCATACCCGTTGTGCTTGTCGGTCCACCAGCCAATGTCCTGCAGATTTTCATCAACCAGATCGCCGCCTCTGATCTGCGTTGAGCGCCCTTGGCGCAAAACGATTTTCTCGTCCATCCAGCGCTGTTCGTAATATCCACCGCCTGTTCGCCACATTCTCAGAAGTTTCGTGGAGTAGTAGGCGCCGAACCGAATCCATTTTCCTTTAAAAATAACCTTCAGCCGCATATCAATCCCGGTTATTTCGCCTGGAAGCAATGGCAACTGCGTCTTAAGTTCGTCGATTAAGCCCGTTTCCAGATATTCATCTGCATCAAGGCGCAAAATCCAGTCGGTATCGATTTCGCAATGATCTAGCGCCCATTGGAATTGTTCGGCTTGGTTCTTGAAAACGCGTTGATGCACGGCCGCGCCCATTTGCGTGGCGATTTCAACGGTACGATCCGTTGAAAAGCTGTCGACGACGATCATGCTTTGTACGAAAGGGGCAACCCGCGACAAGCAGCGCTCTATGTGAATTTCCTCGTTGAAAGTGAGGATGATCACGGTGATGGAAAGCTTGCCTCCCGCGCCGCCGGGATTACCGGAAACGACGTTTTGCGGTGAATTTAGGTGCTGAGAACTCGACATTATTCACCTGACCGCCCGTACCTTGATTTCTTCAACCTCAATCATATGCGATCAGCTGGTTCCCATCTCAACCGCCATTCCCACGCCCAACGCGTCTTCGATCGCCAGCGTGGCGTCCGACACCGCCCTGAGTTCATCCAGTGGAATCGGAGCGGGACCGCCCGCGGCGACCGCGGCGAGGAATGCCTCGACCAGGGCGCGCTGGCCTTTGTCCTGCGCGGCCTTGACCACAGTTGACTTGCCGTCCCGTGTGATCGTCAACTGTCGGAAGTCGTCCAGCCTGATCACCCGTCCCGACGCGAAAATCTCGAAATATTCCTTGGGCGCGCCGGCATCGCCAAGCGAAGAGTAGATGATCGCGCCCGTCGAACCATCGGCGAACCGCAACAGCGCCGACACGGCGTCGGCATGTCCGCGCGCCGCGATCGCCTGCGCTTCGACGGGAACCGCGCCGCACATGAAGGTCATCGCATCGACGAAATGGCAGACCTCACCCAGGATGCGGCCTCCGCCCTCGTCGCGCTGTGTCCAGTTGTCAGCGGGAATGGCGCCGGCGTTGACGCGGTACATCATCACCAGCGGCCCGGAGCGAGGTTCAAGCGCAGCCTTTGCCTTGATAAGCAAAGGGGCGAAACGTCGATTGAAGCCGACTGTCAGCAATCCCTCGGAATCGGCAGCGGCGCCGATTGCTTCGGCGAGGCCGGCCGCGTCGATGGCCAGGGGCTTTTCGCAAAAGACGTGCTTTCCGGCTCGCAAAGCGGCAGCAGCCAGCGACGCGTGGGTGTCGTGGCGCGTGGCGATGAAGACGGCGTCGGTCTCGGGATCGTCGAAAACCCAGGCAGGATCGGTGGAGGCGGAGGCGAAACCGTATTTGTCGGCGGAGTGACCGGCGCTGATGCCGGTCGAGGTGACTACCGTTGTCAAAGTGGCGTTCTTGATGCTGCGCACGGCCGGCAACAACACGCCCTTGGCGTAATTTCCCAGGCCGACAAAGGCGACTCCGACGCCGGAATTGGGCGTTCGGGAGGAGGCGCGGGCCACTGCGCGCTCGACAGTTCTGCCCTCGCTGGAGGGATAGGTAAGGAGAATCGCGATATGCGGTTCGCCGCTTTCCATCAGGGCATAGGCCTTTTCGGCTTCCGCAATGGAGAGATC
>CAISEY010000165.1 GCA_903884435.1 uncultured Hyphomicrobiales bacterium
AGACGACCGTGCCGGCCGTCAAACCATATTACGAAAAATTTCTTGGCCTCTGGCCGACGGTGGACGATCTGGCCGCCGCGCCGGTCGAGGACATCATGCGCGCCTGGGCGGGGCTTGGCTATTATTCGCGCGCCCGCAACCTGCACGCCTGCGCGATCCGCGTCGCGAACGAGCATGGCGGCGCCTTTCCCGACACCGAAGCGGGATTGCTGACCTTGCCGGGCGTCGGCCCCTACACGGCGGCGGCCATCGCCGCCATCGCCTTTGGCCGCCAGGCCGCGGTCGTCGATGGCAACGTGGAGCGCGTCGTCACGCGGCTTTTCACCATCGCGGAGCCCATGCCGAAGGCGAAGCCCCTGGTGAAGGCCGAGGTGGGGCGCATGACGCCCGCGGCGCGCCCCGGCGATTTCGCCCAGGCGATGATGGACCTCGGGGCGACGATCTGCTCGCCGCGAAAACCCGCCTGCGCGCTGTGTCCGTTCAGCGAGGCCTGCCGCGCGCGCGCCAGCGGCGAGATGGAGCGATTTCCCGTCAAGGCGCCGAAGGCCGGGCGTCCCGCGCGCCAGGGCGCGGCGTTTTTTCTGCGGCGCGACGATGGCGCGGTGCTGGTGCGCACCCGCCCGCCGCGCGGCCTGCTCGGCGGAATGACCGAATTTCCCGGCACGGAATGGACGGGCGATTTCGACATGGCGAGCGCGATGGATCACGCGCCCTGCGCGGCGCGGTGGCGCCTGCTCGCCGGCTCGGTCGAGCATGTGTTCACGCATTTTTCCCTGCGCCTCGCGGTGTTCGCGGCGCGGGCGCCGGCGGGCAGCGCGCCGCCGGAGGGATGCCGCTGGGCGCCCGGGGACAGGCTAGACGACGAGGCGCTTCCGGGCGTGATGCGCAAGGTCGCCGAACACGCCCGCGCCGGCGGCGCGACAAGGGGAGACAAAACCTGATGGCGAAAGCCGCGAGAACGACCCTGTTTGAAATTGGCGACACGCATATCCGCGCCGGCTGGGGCGGACGCGTCGCGACCATCGCGGTCTCGCGCGAGGCGGACGACGTGCTTGTCGGCGACTGGGACTCCGTCGTGACATGGGACGGAGGGGCGGACATTTCCCTGCCCGATCTCCAGCGGCTGCTTGATCTCGTGGAGAGCGAATGCGAGGCGCGCGGCGTCGACGCGGAGTTCGAATAGGGCCAATCGACAAAGCCGCCCGCGCCTGAAATGATCGCGCCGAAAAAGGGGAGACCGTCCATGAACCAGCGCCGCTTCGACCGCTCGTGCGAGGATCTCGGAAACGTCGTCAATCTCGGCCACGCCAATTTCCGCGTGCCCGACCAGCGACTCGCGACCCTGTTCTACGTGACGGGTCTGGGCCTCACCCGCGATCCCGTGATGATGACCAGCGTCGAGAACATGTGGATCAACGTCGGCGACAGCCAGTTCCACCTGCCCACGGGCAAGCCCGTCGTCGCGCCTGGCCTCGTCACCGGCCTCGTCGTTCCCGATCTCGAACAATTGCGCGCGCGGCTGGAGCGCGTCGGCGACCATCTGCTCGGCACGGAGTTTTCATTTTACGAAAACGACGGCGCGATCGAGGCGACGTGTCCGTGGGGCAATCGCGTGCGCTGCCACGCGCCGGACGAGGAGCGTTTCGGCGCGACGATTCTCGGCATGGCCTACAACGAATTTGAAATTCCCCGCGGCCGCGCCGGGGGGATCGCGCGTTTCTACGCGGAGGTCATGGGCGCGCTCGTCGAGGTCGAAACCGTCGGCGACGACAGATGCGCGCGGATCGTCGTCGGCGACCGGCAATATCTCTATTTTCAGGAGAAGGCCGCGCCCGCGCCCGCCTGCGCCGAACATCACATCCAGATTTACATCGCGAATTTCTCCGGCCCCTACCACGCGCTTCAGAAAGCGGGCCTGAGCCTCGAGGAATCGAGCCGGCATCAATATCGATTCCTGACCATTCCAGATCTCGACACGCGCGAAACGTTGTTCACGCTGGATCACGAGGTGCGCTCCATGACGCATCCCATGTATGGGCGCCCGCTCGTCAATCGCGACGCGACGCAGACGACGCGCGACTATCGCGCCGGCCACGACTTTCAGGCGTGGAAACGCTGACGGCGTCCCGGCGCGAAAAAGCCACGAAGATCTGGCGCTTTCGCGATCCAGCAGGAGTTGAAACATGCGCGTCGGCGTTCCCCGGGAGATCAAGGACAACGAGTTTCGCGTCGGGCTGACGCCCTCCTCGGCGCTCGAACTGACGCGCCGCGGCCACGACGTGCTGGTCGAGACGGGCGCGGGCCTTGGCTCCGGCCTGCCGGACGCCGAATACGTGGCCGCGGGCGCGCGCCTCGCGCCGGACGCCGCGAGCGTCTGGGCGGACGCGGAATTGATCGTCAAGGTGAAGGAGCCGCAAGTCTCCGAACGCGCGCTGCTGCGGCGCGGGCAGGTGCTGTTCACCTATCTGCATCTCGCGCCCGACCCCGGACAGACGCGCGATCTCCTCGCCAGCGGCGCGACCTGCGTCGCCTATGAAACGGTCACGTCGCGCTCGGGCGGACTGCCGTTGCTGACGCCCATGTCGGAGGTCGCGGGACGGCTCGCGCCGCAGGTCGGCGCGCATTGTCTCGAGAAGGAGGCGGGCGGCCGCGGCGTGTTGCTCGGCGGCGTGCCGGGCGTGCCCTCGGCGGACGTCGTCATTCTCGGCGGCGGCGTCGCGGGAACCCACGCGGCGACCATCGCGCTCGGCATGGGCGCCAACGTGACCGTCGTCGATCGCGACACCGAGGCGCTGCGCCGCCTCGACTTCCGCTTTGGAACCGGCGTCAGCACGATCTTTTCGACGAGCACCGCCATCGCCGATCTGGTGCGGCGCGCCGATCTGCTGATCGGCACGGTTCTGGTCCCCGGCGCCGCCGCGCCGAAACTCGTCACGCGCGCCATGGTGGAGGGGATGAAGCAGGGTTCGGTCATCGTCGATGTCTGCATCGACCAGGGCGGCTGTTGCGAGACCTCGCGCCCGACGACACACTCGCGTCCGACCTATGTCGAGGCGGGCGTCGTGCATTATTGCGTGACGAACATGCCGGGCGCCGTGGCGCGCACCTCGACCTTCGCCCTCAACAACGCGACGCTGCCCTTCGTGCTCGCGCTCGCCGGCAAGGGCTGGCGCCAGGCGATGATCGACGATCCGCACCTGCGCGACGGCCTCAACGTTCACGAGGGCGTGCTCGCTTGCCGCCCCGTCGCCGAGGCCCTTGGCATGGCGTGGACGAGCGCCGCGGACGTGCTCGAAACGAAGACCGCCGCCTCCGCGCCGTGACGCGGTTTTCCGGACTTTCGCGCTGTCCTGCTTTGCCTTTGCCCGCGCCTTGATCCATTGTGAACGAAGGGCGCGCGAGCGCCGGAACATCGGGGGGAGACCGGGACTTTGCTGGGCGCGCTGTTTTCTCTGCTGGCCGCGTTTTCCTTCGCGCTGAACAACGCCACCACGCGCCGCGGCGTCGTCGGCGGCACGGTGCTCCAGGCGATGGGAATCACGGTTCCCATGGGCGTGCCGCTGTTTCTCGCGCTGACTCTCGCCTTCGACCAGTGGGGCGCTCTGTTCAGCTTCACGCCGCGCGCGATCTTTTACCTCTCGATCGCGGGCGTGCTGCATTTCGTCTGGGGGCGTTATTGCAACTATCGCGCCTCGAAGGCGATCGGCGCGAACTTGCAGGGGCCGGCGTCGCAGACCGATCTCCTGTTCACGTTGCTGCTGGCCGTCTGGATTCTCGGCGAAAAGCTCACGCCGTTGCGCGTCGTCGGCATCGTCCTCGTCGTGGGAGGGCCGATGCTGACGATTCTCGACGACCTTCGCTCGGCGAAGGCGAAGGACGGGGCGCGACCTCCCGGCGAATGGCGGCCAGCCTATCTCGAGGGCTATCTCTTCGCGATCCTCTCGGGCACGGGCTATGGAATTTCGCCGATTTTCGTGCGCCTCGGTTTGCAGGACTCCGGCATCGGCGCGGGCTTCGCGGCGCCGCTGGTGTCCTATGTCGCGGCGACGCTGGTGTTTTCGCTCGCGCTGCTGGTTCCCGGCGCCTGGGCGCATCTGCGCGCCACCGATCGCGAATCCGCCAGGTGGTTCGTCATGGGCGGCTTCACGGTGTTTCTGTCGCAGATGTTCCGCTATCTCGCCCTGTCCATCGCGCCCGTCTCCGTCGTCCAGCCGATCCAGCGCATGACGCTGGTGTTCCGGTTCTTTTTCAGCTGGTGGATGAATCCGAAACACGAGGTGTTCGGCGGCAAGGTGGTGCTGTCGACGCTGGTCGCCCTGGCGGGCGCGCTGCTCCTGTCGCTATCGACGGATTTCGTCCTCTCCCGCGCGCCCCTGCCGGCGGGCGTGGTGGATTTCCTGAAACTGGAATGGCCGTGAAACCGGCCATTCCCGCGAACCCGTCGCCTCACGCCACCCTGGGCGGCAGGGATTCGAGTTCCTTTTCGTAGGCCGGTTGCATCTTCGGCTCGAGACCGTTCCTCGCCAGCGCCTCCTCGAACATCCTGCGCATCTCCGGCGTCTCGTCCGCGTAGTCGAGCTGGTCGCCGCCGATGCGCCGGCTGTAGAAGCACTTCATCACGCCCTGCGAGTTGCGCGCCGAGCCCGAGGTGCGGAACGCGAGATAACGCGCGGGTTCCCGCCCCGTGTTGAAATGCTGGTGATAGACCGCGTTGCGCGGCACGATCAGCGTGCCGACTTCCCAGTCGAACCGCTCCGGCTTGCCCTCGATCCCGTCGGGCCAGCAAAGCGAATAGCCCTCGCCCGAGAGAATGATGACATGCGCGCCGGGGCCGTGCGCGTGCGCCTTCTTGTAGGTGCCGACCGGAAATTGCGAGAGATGGCCCGCCTGCGAGGTGCGCGCCAGCGAGAAGCGCAGATGCTGGCCGCCCGCGCCGCGCTCGTGCGCCATGGCGAGCGGAATCGTCAGCGCGTCGGGGATGTAGTTGGTGTTGACGCGCCAGTGATCGCGGTCGTTCCTGGCGGAAAAATAATCCGGCTCGCCGTTGAACCTGTCGGGGAAATCGAAGGGGTTGTTGAAGACGAAGTCGAGATTGTCGTAGGCGTTGATGATCGGCGGCGCGTTGGTCACGGCGACGTAGCGCGCCGGCTGCGCGCCCGAGCCGTTGTAGTGCTGGTGCCAGCAGTTGAGCGGAATGCCGAACAGCGCCCCCGCCTTCCACTCGAAGGTGATGCGCTTGCCGGCGTTGTTCCACACGGTCGTCGAGCCGCGCCCGGAGAGGATCATCACCATCTCCTCGTAGATCTGACGGTGCGGATTGAGCTTGCCGCCCGCCGGAATCTCCATGACGTAGCAATCGTTCGACGTGTGTGAGGCGTCGTGGTTGAGGAACGCGGCGTTGCCGCCGCGCCGCGCCCAGGGCTTCACGGGCACGCGGTGGAGGTTCGGCACGTATTCGGCGTTGAGCACGTCGAGCCCTTCCTCGCGCAGGAATTTCGAATAGGGCCGCTCCGCCTCCGAGGCGAATTTCTGCTTGAGGCCTTCCATGATGGCGTCGGTGGACACGCGGTTTCTCCCCGGAAATGGCGTTGCGTGGCGGGTTTGTGCCACCCCCTGGCGCCCCTGGCAAGGCGGGCGCTTCCCGTCGCCCGCCGCCTCTGCTAGAAGAACGCCATGCCGATGACCCGCGCCATACGAATTATGCGCCCGGACCGCGCGAGGGCCTGAGCCCCCGCGGCCTCCGGGTTTCGCGCGTTCGCGCCCTCCGCGTATCGATATTCCCCGGACAGACGCGCGGCCCCGCCCCGTTTGCTCCCAGAGAGACTGGCCTCATCCCATGACCAACGACGCCGACAAGGGCCCTGACTATTCCGCCACGCTCTATTTGCCGAAGACGGATTTTCCCATGCGCGCCGGCCTGCCGCAAAAGGAGCCGGAAATCCTCCGCCGGTGGGAGGAGATCGACCTCTACGGCAAGCTGCGCGAGGCGGGCAGGGGACGGCCGAAATTCGTGCTGCACGACGGCCCTCCCTACGCCAACGGCGCCATCCACATCGGCCACGCGCTGAACAAGATCCTCAAGGACATGGTCGCGCGCGGCCAGCAAATGCTCGGCAAGGACTCCAACTACGTGCCCGGCTGGGACTGCCACGGCCTGCCCATCGAGTGGAAGATCGAGGAGGACAATTACCGGTCGAAGGGCAAGCCCAAGCCGGAATTCTCCGATCCCGCCGCCATGATCGCCTTCCGCCGCGAGTGCCGCGCCTACGCCGCGCACTGGCTTGGCGCGCAGCGCGAGGAGTTCAAACGGCTCGGCGTCACCGGCGACTGGGCGAACCCCTACGCCACCATGAGCTATCCCGCCGAGGCGCAGATCGCCCGCGAAATCATGAAATTCGCGGAGAACGGGTTGCTCTATCGCGGTTCGAAGCCGGTGATGTGGAGCGTGGTTGAGAAGACCGCGCTGGCGGAAGCCGAAGTCGAGTACGAGGACCATGTGAGCGACACGGTTTACGTGGCGTTTCCGGTGAAGCGCTTAACGCAAACGCGTCTCTCGAAACCCGGAGAAGAAGCCTTCAAAGTTGCCGCTAAGAGTCATGCGTTAAGCAAGGCCTGCGTTGTAATCTGGACTACCACGCCATGGACGCTACCTGGCAATCGCGCAATTTCGTTTTCGTCAAAAATCAAATATGGGCTCTACAAAGTTACTGCGGCACCTGAGAACAATTGGGCCAAAACTGGATCCTGCTATATTCTCGCGGACAAGTTGGCAGCGGAAACAATGCGCGCCGCGAAAATCGCGCCAGATGCATACGAACGGCTGGACGATGTCGATGCGGTAGCGTTGCTAGATGGCGTCTGCCATCACCCTCTCGCCTCGCTCGGCTATGCCTTCGACGTGCCTCTCCTCGACGGCGATCACGTCACCGACGACACCGGCACGGGCTTCGTTCACACCGCGCCGGGCCACGGCCGCGAGGACTTCGACATCTGGATGGCCTCGGGCCAGATGCTGACGAAGCGCGGCATCGACACGCGCATCCCCTACACGGTCGACGCAGACGGCTTCTACACCGACGAAGTCCCCGGTTTTGGCCCGTCCTCGGAAGGCGGCGCGAAGCGCGTCATCGACGACAAGGGCAACAAGGGCGACGCCAACGAGGCCGTCATCAAGGCGCTCGCGGCGGCGGGCAATATCATCGCGCGCGGCCGGCTGAAGCATCAATATCCGCATTCCTGGCGCTCGAAAAAGCCGGTCATCTTTCGCAACACGCCGCAATGGTTCATCGCGATGGACAAGGGGTTTGACCTGTCCGGAGGGGCGGCGCCGGGCGCCAACGCGCCGACCCTGCGCGATCTCGCCCTGCGAGCCATCAAGGAAACCCGCTGGGTGCCCGCCGCCGGCGAAAACCGCATCACCGGCATGATCGCCAACCGGCCTGACTGGGTCGTCTCGCGCCAGCGGGCCTGGGGCGTGCCGATCTGCGTTTTCGTGAAAAAGGGCGGCCACGACATCCTGCGCGACGGGAAGGTCAACGCGCGGATCGCCGAAGCCTTCGAGGCGGAAGGCGCCGACGCCTGGTACGCGCCCGGCGCCGCCGCGCGCTTCCTCGGCGCCGATTACAGGGTCGGGGATTACGACAAGATCGACGACGTGCTCGACGTGTGGTTCGATTCCGGCTCGACCCACGCCTTCACGCTGGAAGACCCGAAACACTTCCCCGGTCTCGCCGGCATCCGCCGCTTGCGCGACGGCGGACGCGACGAGGTCATGTATCTCGAAGGCTCCGACCAGCACCGCGGCTGGTTCCATTCCTCCCTGCTGGAAAGCTGCGGCACCCGCGGCCGCGCGCCCTACGACGTGGTGCTGACGCACGGCTTCGTGCTCGACGAGAACGGCCGCAAGATGTCGAAATCTCTGGGCAACGTCGTCGCGCCGCAAACCGTCATCAAGGATTCCGGCGCCGACATTCTGCGCCTGTGGGTCGCCGCATCAGACTATTCCGATGATCTGCGCATCGGCAAAAACGTACTGACGACGTTCTCGGAGACCTATCGTAAATTGCGCAACACCATCCGATGGATGCTTGGCGCGCTCGGGCATTTTACGCCGGGCGATGTCGTTGGGTTGAAAGACATGCCGGAACTCGAACGCCTCATGCTGCATCGGCTTGCGGAACTCGATGCGCCGATCCGCGAGGCCTACGAAAACTTCGATTACAAGAAGATCGTCTCGCTGTTGTCACAATTCATGAACACCGATCTCTCGGCGTTCTATTTCGATATCCGCAAGGACACGCTCTATTGCGAGTCGCCGTCGAGC
>CAISEY010000166.1 GCA_903884435.1 uncultured Hyphomicrobiales bacterium
CCCAGCCCGAGCGCCGGCAGCGCGTCGAGAAGATGCTCCCTGTTTCGCGCATAGCTCGCCTTGATCGCCTCAAGTTCCTCTCGCGCGTCGAAGGCGGCTTCGGCGCCGATCTGGCCGAGGGTCGGGACGGAAATCGACAAGTTCTGTTGCAGCCGTTCGATCGGGCGGACGAGTTCGTCGGGGACGATCATCCAGCCGATCCGCCAGCCGGTCATGCAATAATATTTCGAGAACGAATTGATCACGACGGCGCGCCGGCTGAAGGCGAGCGCCGTTTGCGCCGGGCGCTCCCAGGTCAGTCCATGGTAGATTTCGTCCGATATAAAGGCGATCCCGAGGCGGTCGCAGACGAGGCAGACGTCCCGCAGGGCGGCGTCGGTCAGCATGGTCCCGGAGGGGTTGGCCGGGCTCATCAGCAGCACCCCGTCGAGGGGGCGTACGGCATGGGCCGCCTCGATCATCGCGGCGGAGACCGCGTGCCGGTCCGCCGCGCCGGTCTCCAGGATCACCGGTTCGAGGCCGAGCGCCTGCATGATGTTCTGGTAGGGCGGATAGCCCGGCGAGGCGATGGCGACCCTCGCGCCCGGATCGAACATGGCGAGGAAGGCGAGCACGAAGGCGCCGGAGGAGCCGGTCGTCGCGACGACGTTGTCGGGAGACACGTCGAGACCATGGGCTTTGGCATAGTGCCGGGCGATCCGCGCCCGCAGACCGGGCCTGCCGAGAGCAAGGGTGTAGCCGATTTTCCCGTCGGCCAGTGCGGCGCTCACCGCGTCCCGCACCAGCCGCGGGGTCGGCGCGCCGGGCTCGCCGACCTCAAGGTGAATGACCGAATGGCCCGCGGCCTCGCGCGCCGCGGCCGCGCTCATCACGTCCATGACGATGAAGGGAGAGACCCTTGCCCGCCGGGCCACGGTCAGGGCGGCGCGGCCTCGTCCCGCCATTTCGTCCGCTTCGCTGTCGCTCATGTTCGCCGGTCCCGGGTTGCGGGCCCCGCCCCGCTGCCGCCATAATGGGCCTTCTTACAGGCGCGGGAGAAAAGAGGAAGCCATGCCGCAACCCGCCATCGCCGCCGCGTCCCCGAAGCGCGCGCCGGGACGAGCCATCGCCGCGCTGCTCGCCGCCTCGCTCGCCCTGCTCGCGCCGACCGCCCGCGCCCAGGGGGCGGGCCCGCCGGGCGTCATTCGCGACGCCGAGATCGAGCAATTGATGCGCGACTACGCCAACCCGGTGTTGCGAGCGGCGGGCGTCAACGCCGGCGCGACCCGGATCATTCTGATCAACGACCGCTCCTTCAACGCTTTCGTCGCCAACGGGCGCAAGATTTTCGTCAACCTCGGCGCCCTGATGGAGGCGAAAACCCCCAACGAGATCATTGGCGTGCTGGCGCACGAGACCGGCCACATCGCGGGCGGGCACCTGTCCAACCTGCATCAGGAAATGGCGCGGGCGCAAATCATGTCGATCATCGGGATGCTCGCGGGCGCCGGGGCGATGGTCGCGACGGTGCGGACGAACCGGCCCGGCTCGAACGTCGGCTCGGACGCCGCCGGCCAGGCCGGACTGTTGCTCGGGCCGCAGGAACTGGTGCGCCGCACCCTGCTCTCCTACGTGCGCGGCCAGGAAGAGGCCGCCGACCGCGCGGCCGTGAAATATCTGGCGGCGACGGGCCAGTCGGCGAAAGGCCTGCTGACGACGCTGGAGCGGTTCCAGAACGAATCCCTGTTCAAGACCTCGAGCATCGACCCCTATACATTGTCCCATCCGCTGCCGCGCGAGCGGATCTCCAACCTCGAGACGGCGGCGAAGGCGAGCCCCACTTTCAACGCCGCGGATTCCGCCGCGCTCCAGCTTCGGCACGACATGATGCGCGCCAAGCTCGTCGGCTTCATGGGCAACGCGGCGGAAATCGGACGGCGCTATCCGCTGGCGGACACGTCGCTCGCCGCCCGCTATGGCCGGGCGGTCGCCGCCTACCGGTTCGGGCGGATCGCCGACGCCCTCGGCCAGATCGACGCGCTGATCGTCGCGCAGCCGGCCAATCCCTTCTTTCAGGAACTAAAAGGCCAGACCCTGCTCGAAGCGGGTCGCGGGCGCGAAGCCATGGGGCCCTTGCGCCGGGCGGCGGCCCTCGCGCCCTGGGCGACGCCGATCCGGGTGCTGCTGGGACGGGCGATGATCTCCGCCGACCAGACGGACGAGGCGATCAATGTGTTGACGAAAGTCACGCAGACCGACGCGGAAGACCCGGAGGCCTGGCAATTCCTCGCCATCGCCTATGACCGGAAAAACGACCTGCCGCAGTCGCAACTCGCGGCTGCGCAGGGATTTTTCCTCGAGGGGCGCTTCGTCGAGGCGCGCACCCAGGCCGACCGGGCGAAAAAACAATTCCGCGAGGGATCCCCCGCCTGGCTGAAAGCGGACGACATCCTGAACTACCGGCCGCCGAAGTTCGACTGAGGCCCGCCACGCCGCCGACGCATTTTCACGTCATCGTGTTCCCGCGCCATTCGACCCGCCGGGCGCGGCAAGTTATAGTCTTTTCATATCGTCGCCCGACCGGAGCCCTCCATGAGATTCGCCCGTTTTCCCCGCCTGCTGGCCGCCATCGCCGGTCTCGGCCTCGCGGCCTGCCTCGCGGCCGCGCCGGCGCGC
>CAISEY010000167.1 GCA_903884435.1 uncultured Hyphomicrobiales bacterium
ACCCGGCAGCGGCAGCATAGGATCGTTCATGGCGGGTGTGGCTTTTCCGAAATCGCGCGGGTTGGATTCGACACCCAAACCCTACGCGAAATCAGATATTTAAGCCACATCCGCCAGCTCGCGATGCATTATCCGGGCTATCTCATCCGCCAGTCCGGCCAGGTGCAATACGCCAGTCGCAACTGGACCACGAACATTCAGGGCGTCAGCCCGAATTATCCGCCCATCACCAACTGGCGCATCGCCTCCGGACGCGGACTTACCGCCGACGATGACAGCACGGCGGCGCTGGTCGCCGTCATCGGCGCCTCCGTGGTCCGCCAGTTGTTCGCGCCCGGCGAAAACCCGGTCGGCGCGGTTGTGCAGGCGAAGGGCGTGCCGCTGCGGATTGTCGGCCTGCTCGATTCGAAGGGACAAACGAACTATGGAATGGACCAGGACGACCTCCTGATGATCCCCTTCACCACCGGCGAGCGCAAGGTTCTCAGCGCCGCCGCGCCGAGCCAGCAGCAGACCCCCATCAACTGGAACTATCCGCCGCCGCCCAACCCCTATAATCTGCAACGGCGCATGACCGGCTTCGTCAACCAGCTCTACGTTCAGGCCGCCAGCGCGGCGCAGGTGCAGCCGGCGATCGGACAGATCAACGAGATCCTCGCCCGCCGGCACCGGATCCGCCCCGGCGCGATCAACGATTTCACCGTGCGCAACCTCAGCCAGATCGCCGAAACAGCCGAAGGCAGCAGCCAGGTCATGGCGCTGCTGCTCGCCTCCGTCGCCTCGATCTCGCTCGTGGTCGGCGGCATCGGCATCATGAACATCCTGCTCGTGTCCGTGACGGAACGGACGCGCGAGATTGGCCTGCGCATGGCCATTGGCGCGCGACGGCAGCACGTCCTCCTGCAATTCCTCGCGGAAGCCGTCATCCTGAGCGTCACCGGCGGCGTCGCCGGCATTCTCACGGGCGTCCTGCTGTCGAAGGGGATTTCCGCCTTCGCGGGCTGGCCGGCGCCGATCTCGCCCGCGGCGGTCGCGGGCGGCTTCCTGTTTTCCGTCGCGGTCGGCGTGTTTTTCGGCTTTTACCCCGCGCGCAAGGCCGCCCGCCTCGACCCAATCGAGGCCCTGCGCTACGAGTAGCGCCGCGCGGTCCTTGCAAATCCGCCGCCGGAAGGACTATCTCCGCGCGCGGGGGCCCAACGCCCCGGAGGTTCCCATGAGCGCGCTGTCCGGCCGCCGGTTCGCCCGCATGAACGGGCTCGGCAATCAAATCATCGTGCTCGACCTGCGCGGAACATCCCTCGTGGTTTCGCCGGAGGAAGCGCGCGCCATCCATCGCGGCCCCGGCCTGCGCTACGACCAGTTGATGGTCCTTCACGATCCCGCGACGGCGGGGACCGACGCTTTCGTGCGAATCTACAACAACGACGGATCGCAATCCGGCTCCTGCGGCAACGGCACGCGCTGCGTGGCCTTCGTGATGACGCGCGGCTCGGCGCGGACCGAACTGAAGCTGGAGACCATCGCCGGACCGCTCGAATGCCGTCGCCTCGGCGAATGGAGCTTTCTCGTCGACATGGGCCGGCCGCGCCTCGCCTGGAACGAAATTCCCCTGCGTGAACCCGTCGCCGACACGCGCGCCATCGAGGTCTCCGCGCCGCCGCTCGAAAGGCCGGCCGTCGTCGGCATGGGCAATCCGCACGCGGTTTTCTTCGTGGCGGACGCCGCGTCGGTCGATCTCCCGACGCTGGGGCCGAGGCTCGAACACGATCCGATGTTCCCGGAAAAGGCGAATATCTCGGTCGCCCAGGTCCTGGCCCGCGACCATGTGCTCCTTCGCGTCTGGGAGCGCGGCGTCGGAATCACCGCGGCCTGCGGCTCGGCCGCCTGCGCGACCCTCGTCGCCGCCGCCCGCCGCGGCCTGACGGGACGCAGCGCCCGCGTCACGCTGCCCGGCGGCGATCTCTTCATCGAATGGCGCGAGAGCGACGATCACGTTCTGATGACCGGCCCCGTGGAGCTCGAGTTCGAGGGCCAGTTCGATCCGGCGCTGTTCGCGGGGATCGCCGCGTGAGGGACGCGGCGGAAACGACGGCGGGGATCGAGGTCGTCACCTTCGGTTGCCGGCTCAACATCGTGGAATCCGAGGCGATCCGCCGCGCCGCCTCCGCCGCGGGCCGCGCTGTCGTCGTCGTCAACACCTGCGCGGTGACGGGCGAGGCCGTGCGTCAGGCCCGGCAGACCATCCGCCGCCTCGCCCGCGAAAACCCGGAAGCGAACATTGTCGTCACCGGCTGCGCGGCGCAAATCGATCCGGCGCGTTTCGCCGGCATGCCCGAGGTTTTCCGCGTCGTCGGCAATGGCGAAAAGACCCGGCCGGAAACCTGGACGAATCTCGCTTCCGCTCCCCGCGTCGGCGTCGCGCCAGCGGGCGACATGCGCGGCGCGGCGAATTTCAGCGTGGATTCCCTCGCCGGCCAGACGCGCGCCTTCGTGGAAGTGCAGAACGGCTGCGATCATCGCTGCACCTTCTGCGTGATTCCCCTCGGCCGCGGCCCCTCGCGCTCGGCGACCGTCGAACACGTCGTCGGCCAGACGCGCCGCCTCGCGGAGAATGGCTATCGCGAGGTCGTGCTCACCGGCGTCGACATCACGAGCTGGGGGGGCGATCTCGCCGGCGCGCCCAAACTCGGAACCCTCGTTCGCGAAATCCTGCGCGCCGCGCCGGAAATCGCGCGGCTGCGCCTGTCCTCCATCGACTGTATCGAGGCTGACGACGGGCTGCTCGACGTCGTCGCGAACGAACCGCGGTTCATGCCGCACCTGCATCTGTCGTTGCAGGCCGGCGACGACCTCGTGCTGAAACGCATGAAGCGCCGGCACGGGCGCGGCGAGGCCATCGAATTTTGCCGGAAAATCCGGGACGCGCGGCCCGACATGATCTTCGGCGCCGACATCATCGCGGGTTTTCCCACGGAGACGGAGGAGATGTTCGCGCGCTCGCTCGATCTCGTCGATGAATGCGGGCTGACCCATCTGCACGTCTTCCCGTTTTCGCCGCGCGAGGGCGCGCCGGCGGCGCGGATGCCGCAAGTCCCGCGCGAGGTCGCGCGCGAACGCGCCGCGCGGCTGCGCGCGAAAGGCGAGCAAGCCCTGCGCGCCCATCTCGACCGCCAGACCGGCCGGCGGATCGAAGTGCTCGCGGAGCGCGGCGGAACGGGCCGGGCCCGCGACTTCACCCTCGCGCGCACGCCGGACGCCGCGCCCGGCGCGTTCATCGAGGCGACGGTCGCCGGCCACGACGGGCGCGCGCTGCTGCTTGCGTGAAACACGCCGTCCGTCATAATCAGAAAGCCACGTCAAACGATCGGGAGACGCCACGTGATCAAGGTCCAGGACATCGTCTACTGCATCTACCGCTCGCCCGATCTCGACAAGATGGCGGCGTTTCTCACTGATTTCGGCATGGTCGAGGCGGGCCGCGAGCCGAACCGCCTGTTCATGCGCGGCGCGGGCTCCCACCCCGTCATCAACATCACCGAAAAGGGCCCGGCGGGCTTCGTCGCCGTGGGAATGCTGGCGGGTTCCGCGGCCGAACTCGACGAAGCCGCCAAACTCCCCGGCGCTTCGGCGGTCGAGACCATCGACGCGCCCGGCGGCGGCAAGCGCGTGCGGCTTTCGGGCCCCGACGGCTTCCGCTTCGATCTCGTCCACGGCATGGAGCCGGCGAAGGAATTGCCGGTGCGCGCGCCGCTCGCCATCAACTACGCCTGGCAAAAACAGCGCGTGGTCGATCTGCAACGCCCGGACTTCGAGCCGGCGCGCATCGCCCGTCTCGGCCATTGCGTGCTGAAGTTCTCGGACGGAGACGCCGCCGTTCGCTGGCTGAAGGGCACGCTCGGGATGCTCGTCACCGACCGGCTGCATCTGCCTGACGACAGGGCGAAAACGCTCGGCACTTTCATGCGCCTCGACCGCGGCGAGCGGCCCGCCGATCATCACACGATTTTCGCCCTCCAAGGCCAGCCCGGCGATCTCAACGTGCATCATACCTCTTACGAGGTGCAGGATCCCGACGCCGTGCACATCGGCCATCAATGGCTCGACAAGAAAGGCTGGATGGCGGAATGGGGCGTCGGCCGCCATTTGCTGGGCAGTCAGGTCTTCGACTACTGGCGCAGCCCGGACGGCTACATTTTCGAACATTACGCCGACGGCGACCTGCTCACCGACAAGGTGCAGCCCGGCGACTATCCCGCGATCCCCGAGAACCTCGCGCAATGGGGCCCGGAACTGGGGCCGCATTTCTTCGATTCCGTCAGGCTTTGACCGGTCCGGGCTCCGGCGCGGCGGCGAGGGGTTTCCTCACCGCCCCGGCTGCATCCCCCGTTCGCGATAGACTTTCGCGGCCTCCTCGCCCGTGAGATACATGACGAGCGCCTTCGCCGGCGCCAGATCTTGCGTGTGCGACGAGAGAAACCCGACCAGGGCGGTTGGCGTCGAAATGTCCCGCGGCAACGGCCCCACGACCTCGACCCCGGGCTCCGTGATGATTTCACTGATGAAGGTGAGGCCGATGTCGACCTCGCCCTTCGCCAGCATCGCCATCGCTCCCGCGCCGCCCTGGGCGATCCTGATCTTCGGCTTCATCTCTTCGGCGATGCCGAGCCTGGCCAGCGTCCGGTCGAAACTGACGCCGGCGGCCGCGCCGCTGGCCGCGTTCGGATAGGAAATCGCCTTCGCCGACAGCAGCAGTTTTTTCACCGCCTCCGCCGTGGAAATATCCGGCTTCGGCGCGCCGCTCCTGACCGCGATTCCCACGGCGACGGTCGCGAGCGGTATTTCGCTGTTCTTCACGACGTGGCCCGAGGCGACGACCATGTCCGTCGGCGGCTGCACGATCGGCACGTCGAAATGCTCGCCGTTGACGACGCGCTCCTTCGTGCCGCCGCCCGAGCCGAAGGTCGCCCTGACCTTGTGGCCCGTGGCTTTCTCGAAACCGGGAATGAGTTGCTCGATCGCCGCGCGGATGCCGCCCGGCGCGATCAGCGTGATTTCACTCATTCGTTCCTCCCGGATTGATGGCGACAGGATAGAGCAGGGGCGGCGCGATGACGATGGTTCGCGCGCCGATATTTATTTCCCCGTGCTCATGCCCGATTTTTTATAGATTTTCGCCGCAGCGGGCGAGGCGAGGAATTTCACCAGCGCCGCCGCGGCTTTGGGTTCCTTGGATTGCGCGCTGACGAAGGCGACGAAGCCGGTTGGCGTTGAGATCGAGCGCGGCAATGGTCCGACCAGATCGATGCCGTTGCCGGGCGACATCTCGCTGATGAAGGTGAGGCCGATCTCGACCTCGCCGCGCGCCAGCATCGCCATCGCCTCGTTGCCGCTGG
>CAISEY010000168.1 GCA_903884435.1 uncultured Hyphomicrobiales bacterium
CGGCCGCGACGATGAAATTGTCGAAGGCCTGTGTCAACAATTGCCGGGGCAGCGGCAGCATCACGCGCTTGCCCTTCAAATCCTGCGTCGTCCCGATTTTCGGAGAGACCATGAAGGAATAGGCGTAGCGGATCATCTGGCTGCCGATGCCCGACAACGGCGCCTTTTCGCGCACCGCGTGGACCAGCGTCTCGTAGGTGACGATGCCGATGTCGAGGGAATTCGAAATCACCTGCTGCGCCACCTGCGCGGGATTTCCGACGATGTAATCCTCGACGGCGAGGTTTTCGTTTTTGAAAAACCCCTGCTTGTGCGCGATGAAACCGGTCCAGTAGACGGCGCTCGCGGTCGTGTTGCCGACGCGCAGCTTCACCGGCGTTTGCGCGCTGGCGGACGAGGCGAACACGAGCGCCGCGACAGCGGCCAGACTGGCGACGAACCTCGAAACAGACATGAATTCCTCCCGGCCCGCCGCTCACACGCCCAGATACTGGCGCACCATCTCGTCATTGGCGCGGATATCGGCCGTGGAGCCCTGATAACAGACGGTTCCCTTGCTCAGGACATAGTGTCGGTCCGCCACGTCGAAGGCAACCCGCGTGTTTTGCTCGACGACGAGGATCGACAGCCCGTTGTCCCGCACGTCGCGCAGGGTCTTGATGATTTCCTCGACGATCAGCGGCGCGAGGCCCTCCGAGGGCTCGTCGAGCACCAGCAGCGAGGGGTTGAGCAACAGGGCGCGGCCGATGGCGAGCATCTGCTGCTCGCCGCCGGAGAGCTGGTTCCCGCGATTGTCGCGCCGTTCCTCCAGCCTCGGAAACAGCTTGTAGACATCCGCGAGCTTCCACAGGCCCTTGCGTCCGCGCCGCGCCGCCACGGTGAGGTTCTCGAGCACCGTGAGGCTCGAAAAAATGCCCCTTTCCTGCGGCACGAAGCCGACGCCGAGGCGCGACACGCGCCAGGGCGACAGGCGCGAAATATCGCGCCCCTGATATTCGATCACGCCCGGTTTCGGCTTCAGATAGCCCATCAGCGCCAGCAAGGTCGTCGTCTTGCCCGCGCCGTTGCGGCCCAGAAGAGACACGGCCTCGCCCTCCTTCACGTCGAGCGAAACGCCCTGCAGGACGTGGCTGAGCCCGTAATAGGCGTGCAGGTTTTCAATGTGCAGCATCGGCCGCCCCCGCGCCGAGATAGACCTCCCGCACGCGCGGGTCGGCGGCGACCTCGCGCGGCGCGCCGCTGGCGAGCACGGCGCCGTAGTAAAGAACGGTCAGGCGGTCGGCGATCGAGAACACGACTTCCATGTCGTGTTCGATGACGAGCAGGCCCATTTGCGTCGGCAGGCCCTTGATGACCTCGATCATCTCCTTCGTTTCCTTCGGCGAAAGGCCGGAAGTGGGCTCGTCGAGCAGCAGCATCTTGGGATCGCAGGCCAGCGCGGCGGCGACCTCGACCTGACGCTGGTCTCCATAGGACAGATTGGCGAGGATTTCGGGACCGGCCTTGCCGAGCCCCATGCGCTCCAGCGTCGCCTGCGTTCGCGCGTCGATGTCGGCGCGGGCGCGAACGGGCGTGAACAGGTCGAACACGCGGCCGTGGCGCGCCTGCACCGCGAGCCGGACGTTCTCGAACACGCTCAGGCGCTGGAACAGCGTGTTCTTCTGGAAAGTGCGCGCGAGGCCGGCGCGGGCGCGGATTTCGGGATCGCACCGCGTCACGTCGACGCCATCGAGAAGGATGCGCCCGGAATCGGGACGCGCCTGGCCGCCGATCTGGTGCAGAAGCGTCGTCTTCCCCGCCCCGTTCGGACCGATGATGACGTGTCGCTCGCCGGCGGCGACAACCAGGCTGACGCCCTTCGTGACGACGAGGTTGCCGAAGGCCTTGTTGAGATTTTCGACGGAAAGCAGGCTCATGCGCGCCCCGCCCTCCGTCGCAACATGCCCCATATCCCCTGACGGAAGAACATCACGCAGCCAATGAAGACGACGCCGACGACGAGCAGCCAGTGCTGCGTGTGGGAACTGATGAAATGTTTCATGAGGAGAAACACCGCCGCGCCGATGGCCGGCCCGAAGAGCGAGCCGGCGCCGCCCAGCACCACCATGAGAAGCAACATGCCGGACATGCCCCAGGACAGCGCGTCCGGCGAGATGAACCCGTTGAACAAAGCGTAGAGCGCGCCGGCGACTCCCGCGAAGAAACCCGCGAGGATGAAGGCGAGCCAGCGCACGCGCCGCGTCGAGTAGCCCATGGCGCGCATCCGCGTCTCGTTTTCCCGCATCCCGACGACCGCGTGGCCAAATTGCGAACCGACGATCCGGCGCATGGCCGCCAGCGACAGCGCGAAGACGGCCAGCGTGAAGAGATACATCGTCAGCGGATCCGCCAGCGACCACTTGAGGAAATCCGGCTTCGCCAGCCCGCCAATGCCGTCCGAGCCGCCGATGGCGCGCCATTTGACGGCGGCGGAAAACAGCAACTGGGCGAAGGCCAGCGTCAGCATCAGAAAGGCGACGCCCGTCATCCGGACGCAGAACCAGCCGATGGCGCCGGCGCCCGCGGTCGCGAGGGCGACGCCCGCCGCCGCGGAAATCCACGCGCTGAAGCCGAGCTTCACCGAAAGGAGGACGGTCGCGTAGGCGCCGAGTCCGAAGAACGCCGCGTGCCCGAACGACACGAGGCCGCCGTAACCCATGAGCAGGTCGAGGCTCATCGCCGCGACGCCGAAAATCAGCGTTTCCGTGACGAGCCCGAGCGCGTAGGAGCCAGCGAAAAACGAAGGAACGATCGCCCCGGCGGCGAGCGCCGCGAACCAGAGAAAGCGCGTGTTGCGACCCGCCTCCATGTCAGACGCCCGCGGCTTCGTGGCCGAACAGACCGTGCGGACGCACGAGGAGGATGACGATCATCGCCAGATAGATCAGGAACATCGCGACATCCGGCATGAACGCCTTGCCGAACGTGTCGGCCATGCCAATCACGAGGCTGCCGACCAGCGACCCCTTCAGACTGCCCATGCCGCCAATCACGATGACGATGAAGGCGGGGATGAGCACGTCGGCGTCCATGCCGGAATAGACGTTGAGAAGCGGCGCCGCGACGACGCCCGCCAGCGCCGCCAGCGCCGCGCCGCCGGCGAAGGTCGCGGTCAGCAGCAACGGCACGTTGAGCCCGATGCCGAGCGCCGTCGCGGAATCGTCGACGCCGGCGCGCACCATGGCGCCCGCCCTGGTTTTCTCGATGAAGAGCCAGAGCCCCAGCGCCATCGCAACGCCAAAGCCGAACAACGCGAGCCGATAGAGCGGAAACACGCTGCCGAAGATTTCGACGGACGAATCGAGCAGGTCCGGCTCGTCGATTCCGAACATTTCGCGACCCCAGATGGATTCCGTGAGATCGGTCAGAACGAAGGAAAAGCCGAAGGTCAGAAGGACCTGGTCGAGCTTTCCGCGCGCGTAGGTCGGGCGCAGGAAAAACACCTCGATCAATATGGCGACGAGCGCGACCGGAAGAGGCGCGAGCAGGAGCGCCCACCAGAAACTCCCGGTAAGCCGCGCCACGCTCAGGCCGCAAAAGGCGCCGAGCATGAAAAAGGAGCCATGGGCGAGGTTGACCACGCCCATGAGTCCAAAAATCAGCGACAGGCCCGCCG
>CAISEY010000169.1 GCA_903884435.1 uncultured Hyphomicrobiales bacterium
CGAGCCATGCTCGCCCTGATGATCCAGAACCATCCGGACGGCGCGCGCCCGGACCTCGGGTGAAAACTTGTTCGTCGTTTTGCTCATGGTGGCTCCATCCTCTCAAGAGTTGGAGCCTCCGGCAAACCCGGGGCGGTTCAGGATCGATGGGAATAGGCATTTCAACAAGAATCCCTGTAAGCCATCCGCCCTTGAAGGACTGGGCGTATTTCGAGTGCCTGATCGTAGCGTTGCGCCTGAAACAGGGGGTTAAGCCGGCCTATCGCACGCCCCCGAAGGACAAGGGTGTCGACGTGGTCGCGATCAAGGCTCGACAGGAACATTGCGCCAATCCATGACCACCGGCGGTGACGGGGCAACGCTGAGCCGGAACGCCATCAAGGATGTCGTCGCAGGCGAGGCTGCCTGCGAGAAGCGCCATCCCGGCGTCTCTTTCGAAAGGGTCGCTGCGACAAACCAGTATTTCAACAAGCCAGCGGCGGTCCAGCCTCATCCTGATTGGCGCGCTGTTCTGGAGCGGCCCCTCACGCCGCGAGGGGGGGCGTTGTCGCGCGCGAAAAGGGGCCGCGGCTGGTCGCGATGTGACAAACGTCGGATCGCGGCTTCCGTCACTGTCCGATTTTCCGGGAGCAGTTCGCTCCTCGTTTCGTCAGAGATCGAGCCAGGTCTGGCCCCGTGCTCCAGTTTGGATCTTTGATTTTCGCGGATCGCGGAACCCGGCGGAAGGGCGGCGCGTCGCCGGGCGGGTCATGTGACCATGAGCCGGGTTCGCGGTCATGTCGAAAGCGGACAATCTGTCCGCGAAGTCTTGCCAACACCCGTCAATCCGGGCAGGTTTATCGCCAAAGCGACGCCAGCCAGGAAATCCCGGACGAAAATCGGGCCTGATCGTGAACGCGATCGGAGATGGCGTCTGATTAAACGGGAGGAGACCTGGCATGTCAGGTTACAGGTATGTCGTCGTCGCGACGGTCCTCGCGTTGTCGATGAATTCGGCGCGAGCGATCGAGAGCCTCAAAATCGCGCTTCCCGCCGATGGCATGCCTTCCAGCGCGCCGATTTATGTAGCGAGGGATCGCGGCTACTTCAGGGAAAGCGGGCTGGACATCGATCTCGCGATTTACCGCGGCGGCAGCGCGGCGCAGGAAGCTCTCGTCGCGGGCGCCGCGGACATCGCCAATCCGGCGCTCGCGGGCGCCGCGGTCGCCATCCGCAAGGGCGTCAAACAGAAATGCGTTTCCGGCGCGAATGGCAACGAAGCCGGCTGGTTCCTGATCGTGAAGAAGGATTCGCCGATCACGACTCCGAAGGATCTGGCGGGCAAGCGCATCGGAATTTCGGCGCGCGCGTCGAACACGGATTATTTTTCGCTCTGGTCGCAGAAGGAAGGCGGCTTCAAGGCCGACGCGGTCCCGCTGGGCAGCCTGAGCGCGCAGATTGGCGCGTTGAAAAGCGGGCAGATCGCGGCCACGCCAGCCTCTCCGCCCAACTCATGGCATCTCGTCAAGTCGGGCGAGGCGCGCGTCCTCACCGATTACGGCGCCGCGATGCCGCCTTTTTACACGGGTTGCTGGGCGGCGATGGACGCGACGATCGCCAGGCGCGCGGACGCCATCAAGGCTTACTTCTCGGCCTATCTCAAGGGCATCGACTTCATGCGCGCGAACAAGGACGCGTCGATGAGCTTTCTCAAGACCTTCGCGGAGGTCTCCGATCCGGAAATTCTCGATGTCTATTTCGAACAGCTCATCAAGGGGCCGATCATCGAGGACGGCATACGCTTGAAATACATCGAACGCTCGCTCGAGCTCGCCAGGCTTTCCGGCGTGACCGATCTGCCGCCAGCGCGCGACATCGTGACCGACCGCTTCTTCCCCTACATCGAGAACTGACGCCCCCCGGAGCCATCGTGCGCGCAAGCCTCGTCTCGCATGTCGTTCTACTTGGCGTGATCCTGGTCCTCTGGGAGGCCTCGTCGAAACTTGGCTGGCTCGACCCGGCCCTGTTGCCGCCGGTCGAGACCGTGGGGCGAACCATCGGGCATCTGTTCGCCGATCCCGTTTTCATCCGGCACGCGGGCACGACGCTGTTTCGCGTCCTGCTCGCGATCGTCATCGCGGTTCCCCTCGCCTTTTCCACCGGGTTCCTGATCGGCGAGGTCGCGCGTTTTGGCCGCGTTCTCAACCCGGTCATCCACCTCGGCCTCGCGATACCGCAATCGATATTCCTGCCGATTTTCATGCTGCTGTTTGGCATCGACACGCTGCAGAAAGTGGTGCTCGGCGTCACCCACGCGTTTTTCGTCATGACCGTGATAACAGTCGCGGCGACGCGCTCGATCCCGCCGGCCTACGCCTTCGCGGCGCGCTCTTTTGGCGCGAAGCCCTGGCAAATCTATTTCAAGGTCTATCTGCCGGCGATGGCGCCGCTTCTGGTCGGCGGCGTCAGGATCGCGCTCATTTTCGACGTCATCGGCGTGCTCGGCGCGGAAATGTACGGCAGCCGCGAGGGCCTTGGCATACTGCTGTTTCGCTGGGGCGAGGAGGCGCAGGTGGCGCGCCTCGCCGCGCTCGTGCTCGTCATCTCCTTCGCGACAATTCTCGTGAACGAACTCTTGCGCGCGGGCGAGTCGCGCATCGAACACTGGAAGGTCGGCGCGTGAACATGCCAGACGAATCCGCGCCGAAGCCCGTCATGGACGTTCACGACGTCGGAATGGTCTATGGCGAGGGCAAGCGCGCGGTCACGGCGCTCGACGGGATTTCCTTCGCGGTGAAGGAGGGCGAGTTCGCGAGTCTCGTGGGGCCCAGCGGTTGCGGCAAGTCCACCCTCTTGCAGATCGTTGGCGGATTGTTGCGCCGCACGTCCGGAACGGCGCTGGTCGATGGCGCGCCCGTCACGGGGCCGATGCCGGGCAAGATCGCCTTCGTCTTCCAGGAAGCGATGCTGATGCCCTGGAAGACCGCGCTTTCCAACATCGAATTTCCCCTGGAAATCCAGGGGCTCGGCAAGGAGGAACGGCGCGACAGGGCGCGGGAGATGCTGTCGCTGGTCGGTCTCGCCGAATTCGCGGAGCATTTTCCGCACCAGCTTTCCGGCGGCATGAAGCAGCGCGTTTCGCTGGCCCGCGGCCTCGCTCAAAGGCCGCGCATCATCCTGATGGACGAACCCTTCGGCGCGCTCGACGAGCAAACGCGCATCAAGATGGGGCGCGAATTGCTGCGCGTCTGGGACCGGACGCGGACCACCGTCCTCTTCGTCACCCATAGCCTCACCGAGGCGCTGTATCTCTCCGACCGCGTGATCGTCATGGGCCGCCGGCCGGGCCGGATCGTCGAGACGATCGACGTGGGCCTGCCCCGGCCGCGCAAGGTCGAGATGATGGGCGCGGAATCCTTTGGCCGCGCGCGCAACCGCCTCTGGGCGCTGCTGGATCAGGATGGCGAGAACGCGTCCGGAGGCTTGCCGGTCGAACTATGAGATCAACATCAATCATCAGACTCTTTCTCGTCGCCGGCGCGCTCGCCGCGTGGGAAGCCGTGCGACGCCTCGATCTCGTCCATGCCATTCTGCTCGCCTCGCCGAGCGAAATCGCGCGCGCGGCTTTCGACGCGGGTGACCCGCTCGTCACGGCGTTCAGGACGACGTTCGTTGAAATCGTCATCGCCATCGCGGTTTCCTGGACCCTTGGCGTCGGAGCCGGTCTCGCCATCGGGATGAACAGGCGGCTCGGCGATTTCTTCGCCCCGATTTTGTCGTCGGCCTTCGCCGTGCCGAAGATCATGTTCTATCCGCTGTTGCTGGTGTGGCTTGGCATCGGCCCCGTCTCGAAAATCGCCTTCGCGGTTTTCACCAGCTTCTTCACCATCGCGCTGACGACGATGGACGCGGTGCGCGCGGTGGACACGCGCGTTGTTCCCGTCGTCCGCTCCTTCGGCGCCTCGCGCGCGACGATCGTGGCGCGCGTTCTGGTGCCGCTGGCGCTGCCGGGGATCGTCTCGGGCCTGCGCATCGGCACGGCGCTGATCGTCATCGGCGTCATCGTCGCGGAAATGCTGGCGTCCTTCAACGGGATCGGCTTCTGGATTTCCTCGAACCGTTCGTCGTTCAACACGCCCGAGGTCTATCTCGGCATCGTGCTGGCGCTCGCCTGCTCGATCACGATAAGCTCCATCCTGTCCCGGATCGAAAGGCGCTTCGGCGCGTGGCGCGAGGCCGAGCGCGCGCGCGAGGGGGTGGACGCGAGAACGGGCGGCGGGACATTTTGAGGGCGCGGACGCGAAAACAGGGAGATCGAAAATGCTCGACGACAGGCCGGAACCGATCACAGCGAGCCACGACCCTGATCGAAGACTCTACGACGAGTTCGAGCCGATCGGTCCCGGTTCGCTCGCGGGCCGCTATCTCAAGAATTTCTGGCAACCCGTGTACCGGAGCAAGGATCTCAAGGCGGGCGCGGCGAAGCCGCTTCGCGTGTTCGCGCAGGATTTCACCATCTATCGCGGGCGGACCGGCAACGCGCAGGTTCTCGCGGCGCGCTGTCCGCATCGCGGCACGCGCCTGTCAACGGGCCGGGTGGAAGGCGATTCCATCCGCTGCTTTTACCACGGCTGGAAATTCGCGCCGTCGGGCGCGTGCGTCGACCAGCCCGCGGAGGACGCGAATTTCAAAAGCGCGGTTTGCGTGAAGTCTTATCCCACGCGCGAATATCTCGGGCTGGTCTTCGTCTATTTCGGCGAAGGCGAGCCGCCGCCCCTGCAACGGTTGAAAATCTTCGAGGACGAGAGCGCGTATCTGCACGTGAAGGCGACGCCGCGCGGTTGCTCCTATTTCAGCCAGCTTGAAAATGGCGTGGACGAGGTCCACATCAATTTCGTGCACGCGGTGTCGAGCTTCGCCGACGTTGGCTTCACCCGCGATATTCCCGAGGTCGTGACGCGCGAGACCGATTATGGCATCGAACGCGCGGCGCGGCGTGGCAACCAGTTGCGCGTCGGCCATTGCCTGTTGCCCAACGTGCTGTTCACCAGCGTCGTCGATCCCATCGCGAGCTGGATGCAGCACATCGCCTGGCGGACTCCGATCGAAGACGAAAAGAGCACGAGTTTCATCGTCGATCAGGTGCGCCTGAGCGGCGACGCGCTGAAGCGATTCATCGACGCGGAAGAGGAGGCCGAGGCGAAGCTCGCGGGCCTTCCCTCGCCAGACACGGTTGGCCGCGCCATCTTGCGGGGCGAGATGTCGCTGGACGATGTCCAGGATCGGCCCGACCTCATCACAATTCAGGACGTGGTCGCCCTCGCGGGTCAGGAAGGCATGATCCGGCATCGCGACATGCTTGGCCGCTCCGATCGTTCCGTCGCGCTGCTGCGGCGCGTCTGGGCGCGAGAATTACGTCTGTTGGCGGAGGGCAAGCCAATCAAGCGCTGGGCCTGGCCCGAGGATATTTGCGTGCGCACCGAAACGGTCGCGTGAGAGCCGGCGCGAACCGAAAACACTGGAGGAAACACCATGAAACTCGTCACGTTCGAAATCGCCACGGCCGGCGGGCGATTGCGCCGCCTCGGCGCGCTGGCCGATGGCTCGGAAAATGGCCGCGTCGTCGATCTCACGGCGTCCTTCGCGAAATATCTCGCGGCGGAAACCGATGAATCCACGCCGCGGGAACTCGCCGCCATACGCACGCCGCCCGACATGATCGGCTGGCTGCGCGCCGGCAAGCACGGCAAGGCCGCGGCGGAAAAAGCCCTCGCCTACGCCATCGCCCGTCCGGACGCGGAAGGCCTCGACGGCGAGCGCCTCGTGCACGCGCGCAAGGACGTGCGTTTGCTGGCGCCCATGCCGCGCCCGACCTCGTTCAGGGATTTCTCGACCTACGAAGAACACATGACTCGCGCCAAGAAGGTGGCGGTCGACGCTGGCAAGGGCGGGCATGGCAAGAACGAGCAATGGTACAAAACGCCGCCCTATTGCAAGGGAAGCTGCGCGGCGATTCGCGGCCCCGAGGATACCGTGCCGTGGCCGCACTACACGGAAATGCTCGATCTCGAACTCGAGATCGGCATCGTCGTCGGCAAGGAAGGCAAGAATCTGACGCCGGAACAGGCGCGCGATCACATCGCGGGATACACGATCCTCGTCGATAGCTCCTGCCGCGATGGTTACGGCCGCGAGCCCTTCGGCCCCGCCAAGCGCAAGGATTTCCACACGGCGATCGGGCCCTGTCTCGTCACGGCCGATTCCATCGATCCGGAAAATCTGAAAGTTTCGATCGCCGTCGATGGCGAAGTCTGGTTCGAGGGCACGACGGCCGCGCCGCACAGTTTCACGCCCGCCGACATCGTCGCCTACGCGTCGGACAGCGAATCCATCTATCCCGGCGATCTCCTCGGCACGGGCACCGTGAGCTTCTGCTGCTCGATGGATTTGCACAAGTGGATCAAGCTTGGTCAAACGGCGACTTTCACCGTCGAGAACATCGGCGCGATGAACCTGAAGGTCGTGAAGGGCGACGACGTGGTACGTCACGTGGAGGGCATGAAGGGCCTGCTGCGATATCCAGGCGGGAGCGCGTCCTGACGCCTGTTCGTCTCCGGCTGGATCGAGACAGCGGAACAGGGAGATTGCCCGATAGAATTGACGATCGCCTGACGCAGACAGGCGCGTGGCGCGGCGCGGAAAATCGGAGAAGGTTCGTTCCCGCTTTCCTTCGCTCCGGCAGCAGGCCAAACCTTTGATTTACCCGGAAGCCGCGGGCTTTTGCCCGCAAGCTCCGGGCTTTCCGCGCTTCGCCGCCGGCAATTGCCACGGATTGGCCTCACATCGCCCGAAGACCCCGCGAGGCTTCACGCGATACGAATTTGTTTGCAAGCCGTGGACAGAACAGCCGAACCGATTCGAACCCGATCCGATACGCCCCGTTCCCGGACCAAACATCCAGGTCGCGTGGCAGGGAACCCGTCCGCGCGCGACGCCAGGCATCGCCAATCCCTTCGTCGTCGACCGGCGGCGCCACGGGAAAATCGATTTCAGTTCGGTGGTCCCCGCCGGCTTCGCCAGGGAAATCTCCACGATCGGCGAGTGCTCGCGGCGACGACCCTTCCTGGTCCGCCGGTTCGGCAACGTCCCGAGCGCCGACCAGGGGCCGCTCATCCCGATCCCTCCATCAATAGATCGCCAGTCGAACCCCGAAATCCCCGATTCGCGACGCGGTGAATTGAAGCGTCCCGCGCCCGCGCTGGCCGTGCCGCGAACAGACGAGGCAATTGTCAATTTTGCCTCATTTTGGTCAAATTTATTGTTGACCCCGATATCTTCTCCGGAGATATTTATGAAATATTAACTTTCCGGAGGACAGCATGACCATTCGGCTGGCGCCTGCGCAACTCGTCGAAACCTCGCTTGTATCGACGGATTTTGAAGCCTCCGGGGTGTTTCAGGACGCGAACGACGCCGCCGGCGACGCCCCCGCCATCGCCGAAAGCGGGTCCAGCGGCGGCGCGGTCGACGCCCTCGCCGCACCGGACTTCGCGGCGCTCGCCACGGCCGCGAGTTCGCATTTGCTCACGGGCGGAGCCGGCGCCGACACGCTGATCGCCGGCGACGGACTGACGCTCACGGACGCGCAGAAGACCATTTACCGGCTGTATGGCGCCACCCTTGGCCGCGAGCCCGACGTCCCCGGTCTGAATGGCTGGGTCGGGTTCCTCAACGGCGGCATGACGCTCGAGGCGATCGCCGCCGGCTTCGTCAATTCCGCCGAGTTCCAGGCGACCTACGGCGGCCTCGACAACGCCGGCTTCGTGACGCTGCTCTACCGGAACGTGCTGAAGCGCGCGCCCGATCCCGCCGGCCTCAATGGCTGGCTCGCGCTGATGGGCGGCGGCCTGTCGCGCGCCAGCGTGGTCGTCGGGTTTTCGCAAAGCGCCGAGTATCAGGGCAACACCGAAATCCCCACCCGCGCCTTTTCGACGACCGTGCTGAACGCCGAGACCTACGGACAGGTCTTCCGGCTGTATGGCGCGACGCTGGGGCGCCAGCCGGACGGCGCGGGCTTCGCCGGCTGGGTCGATATTCTGGCGGGCGGGCAAACGCTCGCGGGCATCGCCGGCGGCTTCGTCGGTTCGGCGGAGTTCCAGGGCGCCTATGGAGCCCTCGACAACGCGGGCTTCGTGACCCTGCTCTACAGGAACGTCCTGAACCGCGCGCCGGACGCGCCCGGGCTCGCCGGCTGGCTGGCGCTGATGAACAACGGGCTCGCGCGCACGGGCGTCGTGACGGGCTTTTCCGAAAGCGACGAATATATGTCAACGGCGGAGCAAAAATGTGCCGGATGGCGGCGTCAAAGTGTACCAGTCTGGTTGAGAGAA
>CAISEY010000170.1 GCA_903884435.1 uncultured Hyphomicrobiales bacterium
CGTAGAGCCGCTCGAATATGTCGCCGTCCTCGCCATGTCGGGGTGCATGGCCGTTCTTTTCGACGAACCGCTGAATTTCTTCGAAGCCCGCGAGGATGCGTTCCTCGCGGGGCGAGCGGCCGCCCTTCTTTTCCGGCTGGGCGAAATCCGCCAGTTCGTCGCGCAGTTCGTCAAGATCGAAGTCACTCATAGCGGCCCTCATCCTTGAAGCGGACAAATGCGGCGGCGCCCTCGGCCAAGTGCTTTTCCCAGGCGTCGGCCGAACTGACAGAAGGCAGACGCCCACGCTCCCGTTTGAACTCGACGGCGCGCTTGGCGATCACCTTAGCCTCCTCAGGCGTCAGGCTGGTTCGCTTGGCGGCAATCGCCGCAGCGACCTGCTTCAGGCTTTCCTCGCTCATCGTTTTGGCGAGAATGGCGTAGGCTTCGCCGAACGGATTGACCCGGTCGATCAGATCAATGTCCAGCTCCCGCACGTCCATCGCGAACTTGCGGACGCCATCGACGAAGGCCGTATTGGCGCTCTCCTCGCCAAGCGAACTGCCGGACGCCACTTCCTTCGCCTTCTGGGTCAGGTTAAGCGCCGCCACGGCGTGCTGGCGAACGGCTTCCTGATCCTCGGCGTCGAGCTGTGGGAACTTGTCCTTGATAATCTTACCCATGCGCACCTGGGTCAGTTCCTCGGGAACCAGCTCTTCGTCGAACAGGCCGCGCTCGATCGTCGTCTTGTCCTGCACGAAGGCCGCGATCACCTCGTTCAGATCTTCCTGGCAGATGCGCGTCGCTTCCTTGCTCTTGGGCGTAGCCAGGCCCTTGATCTCGATCTGGAACTTCCCGGATTCCTCGTTGAACCCGACGTTGCACTTGTTCGGATCATAGCCGCCCTCGCCATAGTCGAAACCCGGTGTAGGCTGGTTCTGAGGGTTCTTCGGCTTGAACTCGAAGCGCGGCGCCAGCACCTGCTCCATCAGCAGGCTGGCGGCGATGGCTTTCAATGTATCGTTGACAGCCTCGGTCACGATGTCATCGGCGGCGGCAGGTTCGGCGATCAGGTTCGAGAAGCGTGCGCGGGTTTTGCCGGGCGCGTCGCGGGTCGCGCGGCCGATGATCTGCACGATCTCGGTAAGGCTGGAGCGGTAGCCCACTGTCAGCGCGTGTTCGCACCAGATCCAGTCAAAGCCTTCCTTCGCCATGCCCAGCGCGATGATGATGTCGACGTGGTCACGATTGTTCTTCTGCGCCGGATCTTTCAGCGCGGCGGAAACGCGGTCCCGCTTGGCGGGATCGTCATCGACCAGATCTGCGATGCGCAAAATCCGCCCGTCGGCAGCCTTGACCAGCTGAAAGCCCGTGGCGGGATCGGTTCCTTGCCAGGCGCCCAGCGTCTCGATGATGTGCTCCACCTCCTTGATCTTGTCCTTCGTGCTCTCGCGCGAATTGACGTTGGGGATGTGGATGATCGTCTTCTCGAACGGGTTCAGCACCTTCAGGATGTCATCGGCGTACGAGTCCGAGTAGAAGAAATAGCCGATGTCGAGCTGCTTCAGATATTGATAGCCATTGAGCTGCTCATAATAGGTGTAGGTGACGCTCTCAAATTTGCCTTCGTCCTGAGGGGCTAGCACCGCCTCGGCA
>CAISEY010000171.1 GCA_903884435.1 uncultured Hyphomicrobiales bacterium
GCGACGCTGACGCACCACATTGACGCGTGGTTGTGGCGCCGCGGGTGCGACGCGTTCTGGCTCGCCTGCGAGAGAAGCCTCGCCAGGGACATGCTCGGACATCTGATCGAGGCGGGCGAGGAGTTTGGCGTCGAAGTCACGCTCAAAAGCGATTCAGGACGGGGTGAACGATGAAAGCGTATAACGAACTCGAGGCCCGGTTCGCGCGACTGGGCGCGCTCGAAGGCGCCATCGGCGTTCTCGACTGGGACACGGCGGTGATGATGCCCGACGGCGCGGGCGAGGCGCGCGGCGAGCAACTCGCGGTGTTGCAGGGGCTGGCGCACGACATGCTGACCGCGGCGGAGATCGCCGATCTGCTGGAGCGGGCGGAGGCGGAGCGCGCGGGTCTCGACGCGCTTCAGGCCGCGAATTTGACGGAGATGCGCCGCGCGCATTCGCAGGCCGGCGTGTTGCCGCGCGATCTCGTCGAGGCCAGCGCGCGCGCCGGCTCGCGCTGCGAAATGATCTGGCGCGAGGCGCGCGCGGCGTCGGATTTCACGATGGTTCGCGACGCGCTTGGCGAGGTGCTGGCCTTGCAGGTCAGGATCGGCGAGGCGCGAGGCGCGGCCAGCGGTCTCGGCGTCTACGACGCGCTGCTCGATTCCCACGATCCGGGATTGTCCTGCGCGTGGCTCGATCCGGCCTTCGCGCGGGTGTCGCGGGAGTTGCCGGGGCTCGTCGCGGAGGCGCTCGACGCCCAGGCGCGGCGCGGGCCGGTTTTGCCGCTCCGCGGCCCGTTTCCGGTCGAGGCGCAGACGCGTCTTGGCGGGAAAATCCTCGCCGCGCTCGGGTTCGATTTCTCGCGCGGGCGGTTCGACGCGAGCCTGCATCCGTTTTGCGGCGGCTCGTCCGGCGACGCGCGCGTGACGACGCGCTACGACGAGAGCGACTTCAAGGGCTCGCTGATGGGATTGCTGCACGAGGGCGGCCACGCGCTCTACGAGCAGGGTCGCCCCGCGCGCTGGCTGGCGCAGCCCGCGGGCCGCGCGCGCGGCATGTCGTTGCACGAGAGCCAGTCGCTGCTGGTGGAGCATCACGCGGGGCTCTCCCGCGAGTTTCTCGAATGGCTCGCGCCCGCCGCGCGCGAGGCTTTCGGCGCCGAGGGGCCAGAGTGGACGCCGGACAATCTTTATCGCGAGTTCAAGCGGGTGAAGGCGGATTTCATTCGCGTCGACGCGGACGAGGCGACCTATCCCGCGCACGTTCTGCTGCGCTCCGGGCTCGAACGCGCCATGATCGCCGGCGATTTGCGCGTCGCCGACTTGCCCGGCGCCTTCAACGAGGGGATGAAGCGACTGCTGGGCGTCGATCCGCCCGACGACCGGCGCGGCTGTTTGCAGGACATCCACTGGTACGCGGGCATCTGGGGGTATTTCCCCACCTATTGCGTCGGCGCGATGATCGCCGCGCAGCTTTACGCGGCGGCGACGGCGGCCGTTCCAGACATTCCCCCGAGCCTCGCGCGCGGGGATTTCGCGCCGTTGCGCGGGTGGCTGCGCGCGAACATCCACGCGCGCGCGAGCTTCGCCTCGACGGAGGCGATCATTGGCGATGCCACGGGCGAGCCGCTCGACCCGCGCCACTATCTCGCGCACTTGCGCCGGCGCTACATCGGCTGACGGGCGTCGCTTTTCGCGAAGGCTTCTCCCGCCAGCAGGATGGCGCAGCCGGCGATGGCGGCGAGCACCGCTAGCATGGCGAAAAAGTTCACGCGGCTCAGGGTGGACCAGAAGCCGCCGAGCCAGCCGGAGAGAAAGTTTCCGACGAAACTCGTCGCGAGCCAGGCGCCCATGACGAGGGAGAGATGGCGCGCGGGCGCGACGCGCGAGACAAGCGACAACGAAGTCGGCGACAGATAGAGCTCCGCCACGGTCAGGACTACGAAAAACCCGAAGAGCCAGAGCCAGTGGGCCTTTTCGCCGCCCGCGTGGAAGGCCGCGGCGACCATCACGAGGTAGGCGATCGACACGCCGAAACAGCCCAGCGCCATTTTGACGGAGGTCGAAGGTTCGCTTCCGCGTCTCGCCTGGCGCGACCAGAGCGCGACGACAAAGGGCGTGAAGGCGAAGATCATGAAGGGATTGAGCGCCTGGAACCAGGTGGCGGGAATGTCGCCCCGCCAGAAAATCAGGTCGATCGCGCGGTTGGTCGCTTCGTCCGCCCACAGCGCGATCGTGTTGCCGGATTGTTCGTAGGTCGCCCAGAACAGGCAGACCGGCGGAAACAGGAGGAACACGCCCGCGAGCGAGCGCTTCTCACTTGTTTGCAAGGGCGGCGGGGCGACGTCGCGACGCTCGGGCCAGTCCTCTGGCAGCAGTTTCCACGCCGACAGATAGACGCCAAGGCCGAGCGCCATGCCGAAGCCGGCGGCGGTGAAGCCGTAGTGCCAGCCCGCGCGTTCGCCGAGCGTTCCGCACACCAGCGGCGCGAGAAAGGCGCCGAGATTCACCCCGACGTAAAAAATGGAATAGGCGCGGTCGCGGCGCGCGTCGCCGGGCGCGTAGAGGCGGCCGACCTGCGTCACCATGTTTGGCTTGAACGCCCCGTTGCCGAGAATCAGAAGGGTCAACGCGACGAGAAACAGAGGCTCGAAGGCCATCATGAAATGGCCGGCGGCCATCAGGCAGGCGCCGAGAACGACGGTGCGCTTCTGGCCCAGCCAGCGGTCGGCGAGGAGCCCGCCGAACAGTGGCGTCAGGTAAACGAGCCCCGTGTAAAGACCATAGATTTGCGACGCGAAAGGCTGAATTTCGAGCGGTCCGAAGACGGCCCCGAGACCGCGGCGCAGGGTTTCGAGACCCGCGACCTCGCCGGCGCGCCGGGGATCGAGCAGGTGATTGACCATGTAGAGCACGAGCAGGGAGCGCATCCCGTAATAGGAAAACCGCTCCCACATTTCCGTTCCGAAAAGGTGGCCGAGCGCGCGCGGATGCCCGAACGCGTCGCGCGGGGTGGTTTCGGCGAGGGCTTCGGCCATTGTCGTTTCCTTGCGCCGGGCCGGCTCCGGCCGTTCGCGCGCCGGGACAAAGCCGCGGGTTTCGACATGAAATCGCGCGTTCGCCTTGACCCCTAGACGACGCCATACCATCATTGCAACCCGAGGGGACGGCTGGCCGCCGAAAGGCGACCGTCGCGGAATTTTTGGTCATTTCGGTCGGTTCCGGGCCGAATCAGGAGGGGAACATGCGTTTATTGCTCAAGGGATTCGCCGCGATTTCGGCGCTGCTGGCCGTCACGGGCGCCCAGGCGCAGGTGAAAGTCGGCATGATCGTGTCTTATTCCGGCCAGTTCGCCGACACTGGCATCCAGCTCGACAACGGTTTCAAGTTGTTCATGAAGCAAAAGGGCGACACGGTCGCCGGCAAGAAAATCGAGGTCATTCGAAAGGACAATGGCGGCATCGCGCCCGACGTGGCCAAGCGCCTCGCGCAGGAGCTCGTGGTGCGCGACAAGGTCGACATTCTCGGAGGTTTCGAACTGACCCCGAACGCGCTGGCGGTGGGCGACGTGTCCGCCGAGGCGAAGAAATTCATGGTGGTGATGAACGCCGCCACCTCGATCATCACCACGAAATCTCCCTACATGACGCGCACGTCGGTCACGACGCCGATGCTCAACGACGCGCTGGGCACATGGGCCGTCAAGAGCGGCGGCATCAAGAAGGTCTATACTCTGGTTTCCGACTTCGGGCCGGGGCACGACGCGGTCGCGGCCTTCAAGGAGGCCTTCGTCGCCGGCGGGGGCACCATCGTCGGATCGGCGCTGTTCCCCGTCGCCAACATGGATTTCGGCGCCTTCGTCCAGGCGGCGAAGGACACCAACCCCGACGCGATCTACATCTGGACGCCCGGCGGCACGCAGCCGGCCGCCATCGGCAAGGCGCTCAACGAGCGCGGCGTCGACACGTCGAAGATCAAAATTCTCGGTCAGGACGAACTGACCGGCGTCTCCGCGCTGAAGAGCATGGGCGACCTCGGTCTCGGCATCATCACCGCCTCGATGTATGACTTCAATCTCAACAATCCGCTCAACGCCGAGTTCGTGAAGGCCTACCAGGCCGAATACAATCGCGAGCCGGACATTTTCTCCATGGGCGGCTACGACGGCGCGCAGCTCATCTACAAGGCGCTCGAGAAAACCGGCGGCAAGGCGGACGGCGAATCGCTGATCGCGGCGGCGAAGGGCATGTCCTGGCTGAGCCCGCGCGGACCCGTGTCGATCGATCCGGAAACCCGCGACATCGTTCTCAACGTTTACATCCGCAAGGTCGAGAAGGTGAACGGCCAGTTGCGCAACGTGGAGTTCGCCACGGTCGAGAACGTCAAGGATCCGGTCAAGGCGAAAATGGCGAAATAGGCGTCGCTCCGGCTTTCCCGGCCAGACGCGGAACGCTCCATGCTCGGACCCTTCATCGGCGTGCTATATGACGGCTTCGCCTACGGAATGCTGCTGTTCCTGCTTTCCGTGGGCTTGTCCGTCACGCTGGGGATGATGAATTTCGTCAACCTCGCGCATTGCGCCTTCGGGATGCTCGGCGGGTTCGTCACGGTCACGCTGATCAACGATCTGCGCTGGCCGTTTCTCGCGACGCTGCCGGTCGCGTTTCTCGCCGCCGCGGCGGCGAGCGTCGTGCTCGAACGGCTGCTGTATCGCCGCCTCTACGGAAAAAGCGATCTCGACCAGTGCCTGCTGACCATCGGGATCGTCTTCATGGCGATCGCCTCGGCGGCCTGGATGTTCGGGACAATTCAGCAACCCGTTCAGTTGCCATCATGGCTGCGCGGCTCCGTCACGATCCTCGGGCGCGGCTTTGGCGTCTATCGCTTCTTCCTGATCTGCGTGGCGCTGGCGTTGACGGCGGCGCTGATCGCGATGCTGGAGTTCACGAGGTTTGGGGCGCAGGTGCGCGCCGCCGTCGACAACCAGCGCATGGCGCGCGGTCTCGGCGTCGACGTCGATCGCGTGTTCATGCTGACCTTCGCGCTTGGCGGCGGCCTAGCCGGCCTTGGCGGCGCGCTCGCCATCGACATTACCGGTCTCGATCCCTCCTTCGCGCTCGCCTATCTCGTCTATGTGCTGATCGTCGTCGCCGTGGGCGGGCTGAGCTCCATCGGCGGTTCGTTCGTCGCGGCGGTCCTGCTGGGAATCAGCGACACCGCCGGGAAGTATTATTTCCCCGCGATCAGCTCGTTCCTCATCTATCTCGTCATGGTCGGCATTCTGATGTGGCGTCCCGCCGGCCTGTTCGGGAGGCGCTAGATGACCCGTGTCGACACGCCGATCACGCCCGTCGCCCACGTCGCGCGCCGCGTCGCCTGGCGTCCGCTGGAAATCCTCTTCTGGCTGATGACGCCGCTGCCGTTTGTCCTGACGCCCGACTATCTGCAACTCGCCAGCCAGATCGCGATCACGGGATTGTTCGCTATCTCGCTCGATCTCATTCTCGGGTATGGCGGCCTCGTCTCGCTGGGGCACGCGGCTTTCTTCGGCCTCGGCGCCTACTCGGCGGGCCTTCTGTCGAAACACGTCTGGGGCGAGCCGGTCAGCGGGCTCCTGCTCGCGGGGCTCGTGGCGGGCGTCTTCGGCTACGCCCTGAGTTTCATCATCGCGAGTTTTCGCGGCCTCGCGCTGATCATGATCACCATGGGCATCGGGCAATTGTTGCTGGAAGCGGCCAACAGCGCGGGCAAGATCACCGGCGGCGCCGACGGGTTGCAGGGCGTCAAGACCTGGCCGCTGTTCAACGCCATCCGCTTCGATCTCTACGGCAACACGGCCTATGGCTATTCGCTGGCGGCGCTGTTTCTCTGTTTCCTCGTGGCGCGTCGCGTCGCCAATTCGCCGTTCGGGCTTTCGCTGCGGGGCATTCGCGAAAACTCGACGCGGATGCTGGCGATCGGCGCGCCCAACAACGCGCATGTCCGCAAGATTTTCACCATCGCGGCGGTGATGGCCGGCGTCGCCGGCGCCCTTCTGACCCAGACCACGGAGACCGTGTCGCTGGAGACGCTGAGCTTCCAGAGATCGGCGGACTTGCTGGTGATTCTCATTCTTGGCGGCGTCGGGCGGCTCTACGGCGGGATCATCGGCGCGGTCATCTACATGGTGGCGCGCGACCAGTTTTCCGGGGTCAATCCACAATACTGGTATTTCTGGATCGGGATGCTGCTGATCGCGGTCGTCGTGTTTCTGCCCAACGGGATCCTGGGCGGCGCGGCGCGCCTGCTGCCGAAAAAATGGGTGGGCGAATGAGCGCCGCCCTCGCCACGCGCGGCCTCGACAAGGCCTTCGGTTCGCTCGTCGTCGCGAGCGACATCGGGTTCAGCCTGCCGAAGGGCGAGCGTTACGCGCTGATCGGCCCCAATGGCGCGGGCAAGACGACGCTCATCAATCTGATGACGGGAATGCTGAAGCCGGACACTGGGCAAATCCTGCTCGGGGGCGAGGATATTTCGGGCCTCGCGCCCGCCGCGCGCGTCCGCCGCGGGCTGGTGCGCACGTTCCAGATCAATTCGTTGTTTCCCAAACTCACGGCGCTGGAAGCGGTGACGCTCGCCGTGTGCGAGCGGCGCGGCGAATCCGGCGTTTGGTGGCGGGGACTGCGGCGCTATGGCGAGGCCATCGAGGAAGCCCATGGCATTCTCGTCTCGCTGCGGCTGGCCCATGTCGAGCGCGCGGTCACGCACGAACTCGCCTATGGTCAGCAACGGCTGCTCGAAATCGCGCTGGCGCTCGCCACGAAACCCAAGGTGCTGTTGCTCGACGAGCCGGCGGCGGGCGTGCCGAAGGACGAGAGCGGCGATCTCTTCGCGGCCATCGACGGCTTGTCGCGGGATTTGTCGATTCTCTTCATCGAGCACGACATGAATCTCGTGTTCCGCTTCGCCTCGCGCATCATTGTTCTCGTCGGCGGGCGCGTTCTGCTGGAGGGGACGCCGGCTGAAATCGCGGCGGACCCGCGGGTGCGCGAGGTCTATCTGGGCAAGGCGGGCCATGGCTGACACGCTGCTTTCCCTGCGGGACATCCGCGCCGGCTATGGCGAGTCCATCGTGCTCGACGGCGTCTCGTTCGACGTGCCGGACGGCGGCGGTCTCGCCGTGCTCGGGCGCAACGGCGTCGGCAAGAGCACGCTGCTGCTGACGATCATGGGCCACACGCGGCTGCATCGCGGCGCTATCGTCTGGCAAGGCAGGGACATCGCGCGAGTCGCCGCGCACCGGCGCGCGCTCGCGGGCATTGGCTGGGTGGCGCAGGAGCGCGAGATATTTCCCTCGCTCACCGTCGAGGAAAACCTCACGGTCGCCGCGCGGCCCGGACGCTGGAACCTGCGCGCCATCTACGAGATGTTCCCGCGGCTGGAAGAGCGGCGCGGCAACAAGGGCAATCATCTCTCCGGCGGCGAACAGCAGATGCTCGCCTTCGGGCGCGCGCTGATGACCAATCCGCGCCTTTTGTTGCTGGACGAACCGCTCGAGGGCCTCGCGCCGATCATCGTCGAGGAACTTACCGGCGCGATCGCCAGAATGACGGCGGACGGCGGCATGTCGTTCATTCTCGTCGAGCAGCACAGCCATCTGGCGCTGTCGCTGACGCGCGAGTCCATCGTGATCGAACGCGGAACCATCGTGCATCGCGCCCGGTCCGCCGACCTCGCGGCGGATCACGCGACGCTGGAGCGGCTGATTGGCCTCGCGGTGGAGGAGCCGGAGGAACTTTCGAAGGCCCGGCGCGAATAGGCGCGGGGGAGACGGGCGCGAGCCGGTTTTGACCGTGTCGCCGTTCGATGCGACCCTGCTGGCGATCGGGATGTTTCAAAGGGAGGTTTCATGCGTCGTCTGGCCGCTCTCGTCATGGCGTCGCTCGCCGCGTGCCTCTCTCCCAAACCGTCAAGCGCCCAGGACGTCGCATGGCCGGTTCAGCCCGTGCGCATGGTCGTGCCGTTTCCGGCGGGCGGCCCGGCCGATATTCTCGCGCGGTTCGTCGCCGAACGGCTGGGGCAGGCCTGGGCGCAGCCGGTCATCATCGAGAA
>CAISEY010000172.1 GCA_903884435.1 uncultured Hyphomicrobiales bacterium
CAGGCTCTCGCCCTTGATGGCGAACACGGGCGTGCCGGCGGCGACGATCGCGGCGGCGGCGTGGTCCTGCGTCGAATAGATGTTGCACGACGCCCAGCGCACGTCGGCGCCCAGCGCCTTCAGCGTCTCGATGAGAACGCCGGTCTGGATGGTCATGTGGAGCGAACCGGCGATCCGGGCGCCCTTCAGCGGCTGGCTCTTGCCAAATTCGGCGCGCGTGGCCATCAGGCCAGGCATTTCGGTCTCGGCGATGTCGAGTTCCTTGCGGCCGAATTCGGCGAGCTTCATGTCCGCGACGGCGTAGTCGTGCGTGTTGTTTGTCATGGGAATCCCGGATTCGTGACGTGGTGACGTAAAACTGTCTGGTTGCGGCGGCGTCTATAGCAGGAGGGTCGGAGGGAGGCAATAAAGATATAAGGAAGTCTTTATGTGGATTGCGCGAAAAACGATCGAACCTGGCCCGATCGAAAGCGCCGGAAGCCGCGGGGTTCACGCGCCCCCCTTTTGTTATTCGCGCGGAGTTCGATTTGCGCGCGGCGAGCCGACCGCCCCCTCCGCCTCACCCCAGATCCACGCGCACGGCGATGGCCGCGCTGGCGATCACGGCGGGGTCGTTGTTGTCGGGGTCGGGCACGTCGAGGCCGCCCTTGACCGCGCGCACCGTCGCCGCGCCGACGGGAAGCGAGGCGCGCACCTTTTCGAGGTCCACCAGCTCCGGCTTCTGCACGCCAATCGTCACGTCCACGTCGAGCTTCGTCTTGTCGAGCTTCAGCGAGCGGATGAAGGTCAGGGAGCTGTGGTGCAGGGCGTCCTGCACGGCGCGCAGCGCGGCGGTCGTGTAATCGCTCCCGTGGAGATCGTTGCCGGAGCCAAGCTCCAGGATGACGCGGGTCTTTGGCATGAAATCTCTCTCAGTCGATGTCGAGGCTGACGATGGCGCAGGCGTTGGCGATCAGGGTGCTTCCGTCGCCCGCGTCGTTGCGAATCTCGAGGCCGCCCTCGACGACCGTCACCGTGCCCTTTCCATAAGGCATCACCTCCAGAACCCTGGCCTTGTCCACCGTTTCGGGACGCGGCACGCCGATGCGCACGTCCACCAGCATGTTCTCCAGGGGATGGCCGAGCGCGGGCGCGATGGACAGTGAATTGTGCCAGAGCGCGTCGCGCAGCGCCCGGCACGCGGCTTTCGTTGAATCGGCGCCGCGAATGTCGGTTCCCATGCCGATTTCCAGCACCATGCGTTTTTTCGTCATCGTCATGTTCTCGCGGTCGGGTCGCGGCGCTCGCGACGCCGGGCGAACCTGGCATAGCGGGCGCGAATGGTCCACGCCCGCGCGGCGCGAGCGAACCTGTTGCCCGGACGGCCCCGGTCCGGCATGACTTGACGCGCAGATGATTTCCGGAGACCCGGTTGAAGATTCCGTTTCCCCTCCTCGCCGCCGACATCGGCGGCACCAACGCCCGCTTCGCGTTGTTCGCCGCGCCCGGCGCCGCGCCCGTCGCCCTGCCGGCGCAAACGACCGCGGCCCACGCGACCTTCGAGGCCGCGGTCCGCGCGGCGCTCGCGCGGGCGCCCGCGGCGCCGGCGTCGATGCTCGCCTGCGCCGCCGGACCCGTGCAAGGGCGGACGGTCAAGCTCACCAACGCGGACTGGCTGATCGACGGGCTGGCGCTCGCCGCCGCGCTCGATCTTGAACAGGGCCTTCTGTTCAACGATTTCGAGGCGCAGGCGCTGTCGATCCCCGCGCTGAAGCCGGAATGGCTGCGGCCGATCGGCGCCGCGCGGGCGGGCGCCCCCGGTCCCCGACTCATCCATGGGCCGGGCACCGGCCTCGGCACGGCGGCGCTTGTCGACGCGGCGGGTCGCTGGCTCGCGGTCGCCAGCGAGGCCGCCCATTCGAATTTCGCGCCAGGGACGGCGCGGGAAATCGCCTTCTGGCCCTTCGTCGAGAGATCGCACGGGCGGCTCACGCCGGAAACGCTGATTTCCGGCCCCGGCATGGCGCGGCTACACCGGGCGCTGGCGCGTTGCGACGGGCTCGGCGCGCCCGACCTGCAAAGCGGCGACATCATCGCCCGCGCGCTCGCCGATTCCGGATCGCGGGAAGCCGACACGGTGCGCGCGTTCTGGACTCTCGCGGCGCGCTTCGCGGGCGACATGGCGCTCGCCTTCGTCGCGACGGGCGGCGTCATTCTCGCGGGCGGCATCCTGCCGCGCGTGCTCGACCTGCTGGACGCCGCGGCTTTTCGCGCGACGTTCGAGGACCGCGCGCCCTACACGGAATTCGCCCGGCGGATTCCGGTCTCGGCGCTGGTGGAGAAGGACACCGTGCTGCATGGACTCGCGGGAGTCGCCGCGGAGCCGGAACGTTACGCCATCGACTATGCCGCGCGCGGCTGGCGCTGACGAATCAGGCGGCGTGCGAGGTCGCGGTTTGCGTCAGCAGGAGATACAGGGCCGCGGCGTCCTTCGTCGAGCGCAGCCGGGCCGTCAGACCGGGATCGCGCAGCACGCGCGCCACGCTGGCGAGCGCGCGCAGATGATCGGCGCCCGCCGTCTCGGGCGCGACGAGCATGAAAATCAGATCGACTGGCGCGCCGTCCTGCGCGTCGAAATCGACGGGACGATCAAGCCGCGCGAAGACGCCGAAAATCGAGCGGGCGTTCGCGAGCTTGCAGTGGGGAATGGCGAGTCCGTTGCCGACGCCCGTCGAGCCGAGCCGCTCGCGCTGCAAAACCGCGTCGAAGATTTCGCGTTCGGACAGGCCGCACATTTCAGCCGCCCGGGCGCAGACTTCCTGCAACGCCTGTTTTTTGGTGTTGACCTTCAGCGCCGGAAGGATGCCCTCCACGCTCGTCAGGTTGTTGATCAGCATTCCGGAAAATCCATGGTTCGGCGGCGCCGGAGCCGCCGGAGTTTCCCAATCAGGATGAACTCGAAGAGTCCTGATCCGCCCGGGCGGGATCGAGCCAGCTGATGTTGCCGTCGGCCCGGCGATAGACAATGTTGACCCGTCCGTTCGTCGCGTGCCGGAACACAAGAACCGGCGCGCCCGTGAGATCGAGGTCGACGACGGCCTCGGAGACCGCCATCTGCTTCAGCGCGCGAGTCTTTTCCGCGATGATCACGGGATGGAATTCGCCATCGTCGATGAATTCGGCGCGCGGCGTCTCGATGGTGACCTGGGCGATCGTCTCGGAGGCCGCCTTTTGCGCGCGCGCCTCGCCGTTGTGATGTCCCTTCAAACGCTTGTTGTAGCGCCTGAGCCGGGCCTCGAGCCGGTCAGCCGCCTGATCGACGCTGATGTAGGGCTCGTGGGAGCGGCCTTCGCAATGAAGGGTGACGCCGGACGCCAGATGCAGGACGCAATCCGTCCGGTATCCGGTTCCCTCGTGGTCGATGATGACGTGCCCGCTGACGGATCCGTCGAAATACTTGCCGGTCGCGGCCTCGATACGATCGAGAACGCGCTGGCGAAGGGCTTCACCGATGTCGAAGTTCTTGCCGGAAACGCGCAGCACAATCTTTCTCCCGCCTCGTGTTCACGCCTGAGCCGGAGCCGGGCCAGCAACGCACGGCGCATGGGAATTATCCACGCCCGACCAGCGATACAGCAGCGTTAAGAGGGACGCCCCCCGATGTCAACAGAAGCCGCCAAACGCATGGGGAAATCTGGAAAAACGATATTTTACAGAGGCTTGCAAAATAATTCAGGAATCACCCGCCTGTCTGGCGTTGCGCCATCTTCTCGCGCCGGCGCTCGACCGACGAGGAAATATGCATGGCCTCCCGATATTTCGCGACGGTGCGGCGCGCGATTTCGACATTGGCCTCCTTGAGCCGGGCGACGATGGCGTCGTCGGAGAGCACCTTGTCGGGGCGCTCCGCGTCGATCAATTGCCTGATCTTGTGGCGGACCGCCTCGGCCGAATGCGCCTCGCCGCCGCCCGCGCCCGAGGGAATCGAGGCCGTGAAGAAGTATTTCAACTCGAAAAGACCGCGCGGCGACGCGAGATATTTGTTGGAGGTGACGCGGGATATCGTCGATTCGTGCATGCCGATGGCGTCGGCGACCATCTTGAGGTTCAGGGGCCGCAAATGTTCGACGCCGTGGGCGAAGAACCCGTCCTGACGGCGCACGATTTCCGTCGCCACCTTGAGAATCGTACGGGCGCGCTGCTCGAGGCTCTTGGTCAGCCAGTTGGCGTCCTGCAGGCAGGTCGTCAGGAAACTCTTGTCCGCCGCCGTCGTCGCCGAGCGCGACACGCGCGAGACATAGGTCTGGTTGACGAGAACGCGCGGCAGTCCCTCCGTGTTGAGTTCGATCAGCCACGATCCGTCGGACGCGGCGCGCACCGTCACGTCGGGGACGACCCGCTGGATCGGCTCGTCGCCAAAGGAGCGGCCTGGCTTGGGATCGAGACGGCGGATTTCCGCCATCATGTCGAGGAGATCCTCGTCATCGACGCCGCAAATTTTCCGCAGGCTGGCGAAATCGCGCCGCGCGACCAGCGGCAGGTTGGCGACAAGCGCCTGCATCGCGGGGTCGAAACGGTCGTTTTCACGCAACTGGATCGCGAGGCATTCGGCGAGATCGCGGGCGCCGACGCCGCCCGGATCGAAGGTCTGGATGGTCCGCAGCACCGATTCGACGCGAGAATTCGAGGCGCCAAGCCGGTCGGCGATTTCCTCGACGGGCGTGCGCAGGTAGCCGGATTCCTCGATGGCGTCGATGATGGCGTGGCCGATCATCCGATCGACGGGATCGGAACAGGCCAGCGCGAGCTGTTCGGCGAGATGGTCGCGCAGATTCACGCGCGAGGCGACATAGGCCTCGAGGTTGCTGTCCTCGCCGTCGGCGCCGCCGGACCCCGTCCAAGAGGTCGCGGACAGGCCCTCGGTGGAACCGCCGAAGGAAGCGGCTTCCGCCTCCTTCGAGGGCGCGTCGGTCTCGAAGACATTCTCGACGCCCGTGTCGAGGTTGCGCTCGAGCGCGCCCACGCCGATTTCCAGATCTTCCCGCGCCCAGTCGCCCTCGACGGGCCCCGACTCGTCGAAATCGGAGCCGGACTCGGAGGTGAAACGATCGGCCTCCCCCGAGTCGCCATCGCTCTCGCCGCCCGGGGCGCCGCTGACGGCGGCGTCGCTCTCGCGCGCCTCGGACATGTCGTCCTCGCGCTCCAGCAGGGGATTTCGCTCGAGTTCCGCCTCGACGTAGTTCGACAGTTCGAGGCTCGACATGTGCAGCAGCTTGATCGCCTGCAACAGCTGCGGCGTCATCACCAGGGCTTGCCCCTGACGCATCACAAGCCTGGTCGAGAGACCCATCGCACTGCCTGACATAACCGCGCCGTCGAAATATCCGGCCCGTTTCTTGCTTGTAACACAAAAAAACTCAAATTCCATGACTGGAATGAAATTTGCGTGCGCCATTAAGCCGCGCGGTTAAGAAGCGGTAGCCCCCGAATTCAGGACTGGTCTTCGCCGGTCAACGCCCCGGAACCGGCGCGGGACGCCGGAGGCGTTTGCGCGCGGGCGCCGCAACTCACGACGACAAAACGAAGACCGCGAGGCGGACGGGGGGAAGCGAGGGGCGCGCCGTTGATCGTCCCGCTCCGCGCTACATCCGGAAACTTTCGCCCAGATAGAAGCGCCGCACGTCCGCGTTGGCGACGATTTCCTCGGGGGACCCCTCGGTCAGAACATGGCCGGTGTGGATGATGTATGCGCGGTCGATCAGGCCGAGAGTCTCGCGCACGTTGTGATCCGTGACGAGCACGCCGATGCCGCGCTGCTTGAGATGGCGCACGAGATCCTGAATGTCGCCGACGGCGATGGGATCGATGCCGGCGAAGGGCTCGTCGAGAAGCATGAAGGATGGCTGGCCCGCGAGCGCGCGGGCGATCTCGCAGCGGCGACGCTCGCCGCCGGAGAGGGCGATCGACGGAGACTTGCGCAGGCGCTTGATGTCGAATTCCTCGAGCAGGGATTCGAGCTCGGCGGCGCGGCGATCACGATCGGGCTGCGCCACCTCGAGCACGGCCCGGATGTTGTCCTCGACGCTGAGGCCCCGGAAAATCGAGGCTTCCTGCGGCAGATAGCCGATGCCAAGGCGGGCGCGCCGGTACATCGGCAATTGCGTGACGTCGTGGCCCTCGAGCTCGATCACGCCCTTGTCCGGGCGCACGAGGCCGGTGATCATGTAGAAGACGGTCGTCTTTCCGGCGCCGTTGGGGCCGAGAAGACCCACGGCCTCGCCGCGGCGCACGCAAAGGCTCACGTCGCGCACGACCTGGCGGCCGCGGTAGGACTTGCCGAGGTTGTAGACGGCGAGAGAATCGTCGCCCGCCGCCTGACGCGGGCGCGAAACGGAGGCCGCGCGCCCGTCGTGAACGTCGATGATGTCGCGGTCCGGATGCGGGCGCGGGCCATCGCGGGCCGGATCCGCGGGCATGGGCTCCACGGGAACCGGCGATTCAAGGGCGTCGGTCGCGGCCGCCCGCGATCCGCCGGCCCGGCGCGTCAGACCGCGCAGGAAGGCCGCTCCCCGCGTTGTCCAGGATTGCGATCGCGATGATTTCATCCGCAAGAAGACGCGTCCCCGAAACCGCTATCCGCTGAAACTGGCGAAGGAACCCCGCCCGCGTCGCGCCGCCGCCGCTCCCGACGCGCCGGCCGCGCCACATTCCCGGGAAAAGCCCGCCTTTCCAAATCCGCGAATCCGCGCTCCGGCCCCTGAACCATCACGTCTTCGGTTTCGGCTTTGGAGCAGGCGCGGGCTTGCCCGACGGAGGTTTCTTCTTCGTGGGATCGTCCGATCCCGGCGTGAACAGGCTGACGACGCCGCCGTCGATCCGGGCGCGGCCGGTGTTCAGATCATAGATGAGTTTCGCGTCTTTCTCGCCCTTGATGACGTTGGCGCCAGAGGTCAGGCTCACGCGCCCGATGAGATAGACCTTGTTCTCGCCCTTGTCGTAAACGCCGCGATCCCCCTGACCGACCTGGTCTTTCGAGGTGATCGTGACGGGGCCCGCCGCTTCCATGCGCTTGACCTGACCGCCGCCGGGAGTCTGCGCGCCCTCGCCGCCCCGGGTCGGGGAGCCGTCCATGAAAATGGAGAGCGCCGAGGAGCGGAGGGTAGAATCGCCCTGTTTCGCCACGACGGAGCCCGTGTAGACGAGCTTCTGTTCCTTGTCGAAATAGTCGAGCCGTTCCGCGTTGACGCTGATCGGCTCGCGCGAATTCGATCCCGGCAAAATCGCGCCCGCGCCCTGGGCGAGGGCGGGCGCGGCGCAAGCGGCCAGAACGACCGCCGCGGCGAAAAACGCCCGCGGCGCGAAAAATTCCTGCATTAGGTCTTCCCACCCGATTGCGGGGCCGGCTGGCCGGAAGCCCGGGCGCGCCTCGCGCCGACGCACACATGCGTCATTTTTCGCTTCCCTTCAATTCCCCGTCCGGGGCGTTGCGAAAAACCGAGCGAACGTCGCCCTCGAAGGTGATTTGCCGACCGTTGTCGGAAACCGTGAGCCGGTTCGCGTCGATGGTGCTCGTGCCGCTGACGACGGAGACCGGCTCGCTGGAAACCACGGTCCCCGCGCGGAAATCCATGTCCGCGTCGCGCATCCGCACCTCGAACCCCTTCGTGCTGGTGATGCGCACGTCGCCGATCAGCTTCATGAACTCCAGCGAGGAATCGTAAACGCCGCGCGGCGAGACGAGGCGAACCGTCGCCTCCTCGGTCGTGTCGAAGCGCGCCTCGATATCGTTGAGTTCGATGACGCTGGGCTTGCGCACGTCCTGGACGCCGGACGCCGCGCGCAGTTCATAGGGCCGGCCATCCTTCTGATAACCATTGAGCCTGGGCAGTTCGAGCGTCACCCGCGAGCCGTTGAGACGAACGGCGCCAACGGAAAGATCCTTTGGCAGGCGTCCGAAGGGATCGAACAGGGTGACGGCGACGATCCCGGCGACGCCGAGGAAACAGCCAGCGAGGATCGCCCGGCGCAGAAACAGCACGCGCCGCGTGTGAAGGCTCGCGCTCGCGTAGGCGCGCGACCGGGCGGAGCGCGGCGCTTGCCCCCGCGCGAGCGTGGCCTCGCTGGATTGGCTCATGGATGACCCGAAAAACGCGCCAGTCCGACAGCGCGACGCCGGCGCGGTATGAACATCGTCGATGGCGAAGTTGGGGCGGCTAACGCTCCAGCCGGCCTATTCGTGAGCGAATATGTCCTGTTCGTCCCAGCCCATCAAGTCGAGCATCGCCCGGTCCGGCAGAAACTGGAAACAGGCGGCGGCGATGGCGTCGCGACCCTCGCGCGCCAGCATGGCGTCGAGTTTCTCCCGCAGGGCGTGGAGATAGAGCACGTCGGACGCGGCATAGGCGACCTGCGCCTCGGTCAGGGCGTCCGCGCCCCAGTCGGAGGATTGCTGCTGTTTCGACAGGTCGACGCCCAGCAATTCGCGCGCGAGGTCTTTCAAACCGTGACGGTCCGTGTAGGTGCGCGCCAGTTTCGACGCGATTTTGGTGCAATAGACCGGCGCGACGAGCACGCCAAAGGCGCGCGACATCATGGCGATGTCGAAACGGCCGAAATGAAAGAGCTTGGTGACGGACGGATCGGTGAGCAGGCGCTCGATATTGGGCGCGCTGGTCTGGCCGGGCGCGATCTGCACAACGTCGGCGGTGCCGTCGCCAGGAGAAAGCTGGACCACGCACAGCCTGTCGCGTTGCAGGTTGAGGCCAAGGGTCTCCGTGTCGATCGCCACGCTGTCGCCATAACGGGACAGGTCCGGCAAGTCGCCTCGGTGCAGCCTGATGGTCATGGGCGGGACTTTCCTGATGAAACGACGCCCGTCCTACGCGCGGGCCGGGCCGGATTCAAGCGCGGGGCGATCCGCCGTCGCGCTCAATGGTTGTGGTCGTGATCCATCCCGGCGGCGGCCGGCGCCGCCGCGCCCGAAGTCGCTCCCATGCCGAGCACCGCGAACTCCACGTCGATCCTGCCGGCTTTTTCAAACACCAGGGTCGCGCGGAACGTCTGTCCCTCGGTCAGCCCTCCCTTCAGATCCTCGAACATCAGGTGGTAGCCGCCAGGCTTGAGCTCGACGCTCGCGCCGGCGCCGATCGCGAGGCCCGCCGCGAGCGGACGCATTTTCATCACGCCGCCATCCATGGTCATTTCGTGGATCGAGGGCTTGCCGGCGACGGGCGTGGCCACGCTCACGAGCCTGTCCGGCTCCGCGCCTGTATTGGTGATTTTCAGATAGCCGCCGGCGACGGGCGCGGCGCGCGGCGTGGCGCGCGACCAGGGCTGCTCGATCCGCAGGGCGCCGAGCGTGACGGCGGCGGGGCCCTGGGCCCGCGCGGCGACGGGCGCGGAAAGGGCGAGGGCGAGGGAGAGAACGCGGGAGAGCTTGCGAATCATGACGATGTCCCTGGTTGTTCGATTGGAACGAGGCTGTTTCGCTCCCTCAGGCGGATTTCACGGGCAGGGAGCCGCGCGCGCCGGCGTCCGGCGCCGACGGGGTTTCGGATGACGACGCGAGGCCCTCGTCCTCCGAGAGATTCTGGATCATCGCCAGCATGGTGCGCCGGGTCGCGGCGAGATCGGCCTCGCTGACGCCCCGCACGGCGCGCTCGTTGATGCCGATGGCGACGGGCGAAAGGCGGTCTCGCAGCGCCCGGCCCTCGTCGGTGAGATAGACGTGGATATTCTTGCGGTTCTCGGGGCGCCGCTGGCGGACGACGTAGCCGAGCTTTTCCATCGCCTGCAACGCGGCGAACGTGGTCGGCTCCATGACTCCCGCCAGCTCGCTCAGCTCGCGCTGGTTCATGCCGTCGCGGACCCAGAGAATGCGCAAGAAAGTCCAGTGTCCCGGCGCGACGGAATGTTCGGCGAGACCCGTCTGGAGGGCGCGTTGCAAGGCCCGGCGGGCGTCGCGCACCAGATGCGCGAGCCGCTCGTCGGCGCGAGACAGGTAAAGCCGCACCGTCGCTTCCGCCGAAGCGCGGGCCGGATCATCGGGAGTCGTCATTGTGACATCATAAACGAATTCGCTGGCCCGCGCGACCGGACACGCGAATCATCCCTGACGGGAGATTGCGGTCAAACCGGTTTTCAGGGGTCTGGCGGGAAATGGTCGGAGTGAGAGGATTCGAACCTCCGACCCCCTCGTCCCGAACGAGGTGCGCTACCAGGCTGCGCTACACTCCGAC
>CAISEY010000173.1 GCA_903884435.1 uncultured Hyphomicrobiales bacterium
CGAGCGCGTCGGCGAGGATGAGCCTGCCCTCGGCGTCGGTGTTGCCAATCTCGACCGTGAGTCCCTTGCGGCTCGGATAGACGTCGCCCGGGCGGAAGGCGGGCCCCGATATCGCGTTCTCGACGATGGGAAGCAGCACGCGCAGGCGCACGGGCAATCCCGCGTCCATGATCATGTGCGCGAGCGCCATGGCCGTCGCCGCGCCCGCCATGTCCTTCTTCATCAGAAGCATCGCGCTCGAGGGCTTGATGTCGAGCCCCCCCGTGTCGAAACAGACGCCCTTGCCGACCAGCGTGACCTTCGGCGCCCGCGCCGGACCCCAGGTGAAGTCAACGAGGCGCGGCGCGTCGGGCGAAGCCTTGCCGACCGCGTGGATCAAGGGAAAATTCTTTTTCAGGAGATCGTCGCCGCGAATGACGGAGGCCCTGGCGCGATGCCGTTTCGCCAGCGCCAGCGCCGCGCTCTCGAGCGCCGCCGGACCCATGTCGTTCGCCGGCGTGTTGACGAGGTCGCGCGCGAGAGCGAGGCCTTCCGCGATCCGCGCGACGCGCGCGCCATCGACGCCGTCCGGCGTCGCGAGGCGCGGCGGCTTCGCGGCGGACGCCTTGTACCTCCGAAACCCGTAGCTGGAGAGGGCGAAACCGAGCGCGGCGGCCTCGAGCCCGCTCGCGCCGCCATGGGGATGGTTGGCGAAACAATAATCGCCCGCGGGGAGCAGCGTCGCGAGCTTGCCCGCGAGCAGGGGATCGATGTATTTCGCGTCCGCCTCCTCGAGACAAAACAGCACGCGATCGAGGGATCCGTCGGCCGCTGGCAGCAACAAATGCTTGCCGGCCGCGGGCTCGAAGGCGCATGCGCGCGCGAAAGCCGCGGCCGCCGCGGGCAGCGCGTCGCGGATTTCGGGCCAGGTTTTCCTGGTGACGAACCAGACCTGCGTCGCGGCTCGCGGCGTCTTTCGGCGTTTCGGCATGTCCCTCTCCGGCGGCGGGGTATTAAGATTCCATTAGGGTTAACCATTTATTGCTGTTTCCACCAAGCCCGATATCCCGGGCCCGAAACGGCGCTGTCCCATGAATCGCACGCAAGCCCGTATTGACCGAATCGCGTCCCGCGGCGGACGCTGGCGCGCGGCCACCGCCGTCGTGGCGATCACGCTCGCCCTGACCGGGTGCAAGACGGCCAGCCTTGGCGACATCACCGGGTCGATCGGCAAGCCAGACGCGACGATGCCGCGCTCCGACGCGGAACTGCGGATTTATTCCGAGCGCTGGGGCAAGAGATTTGAAGCCAACCCCGGCGACAAGGAAGCCGCCATCAACTACTCGCGGTCGCTGCGGGCGCTGACGCAATTCGGCCAGGCGGTCGCGGTGATGCGGCAGGCCGCCATCAAGTCGCCCAACGATCTCGACGTTCTCGGCAATTATGGAAAGTCGCTCGCCGACGCCGGCCGCTTCGAGGAAGCGGCGGAAGTTCTGCAAAGGGCGCACAATCCGGAGCGCCCGAACTGGTCGATCCTTTCGGCGCAGGGCGCCGTCGCCGACCAGATGGGCGATCACGCGAGCGCGCAGGCCTTCTACACGACGGCGCTCAAGATGGCGCCGGGCGAACCCTCGGTCCTGTCGAATCTCGGACTTTCCCTGGCGCTGTCGAAGCAATTGCCGCATGCCGAGCAAACCCTGCGCGAGGCCGCGCAAAACCCCGCCGCCGACGGTCGCGTGCGCCAGAACCTCGCGCTCGTCCTCGCGCTGCAAGGCAAGTTCTCGGAAGCCGAGGCGACCGCCTCGCGCGATCTCTCGCCGGCGGACGCGGCGCGCAACGTCTCGGCCATCCGCAAGATGATCGCGCAATCCAACACCTGGCGAGACCTGCAAACCCTCGATGGCGCGAAACCCCCGAAGCCGGGCAAGCGGGCGCCCGCCCGCGCCGCCGTCGCCCGGGCGCCGGCTCCGGACGAAGCGCAATAATTTCGCCCGTCTTTCCTTGACCTCACCCGCGGCGCCTCATGGCGCCCGCGGCCGCTTTCGCGCGCGGAGCGGGGGCGAAGCCCGCCCTCGCGCCCGTCCCGGGTCAGCCCTGGGCGTGCGAGACCTGGATGATCGCAGGCGTGAGAATCACGGCGAAGAGAACCGGCAGGAAGAAGATGATCATCGGCACCGTCAGCTTCGGCGGCAGCGCGGCGGCCTTCTTCTCCGCCTCCATCAGGCGGTTGTCGCGGCTTTCCTGCGACACGACGCGAAGCGCGGTGCCAAGCGGAGTTCCGTAACGTTCGGCCTGGATGAGAACAGTGACGATCTGGCGCACGGATTCGAGGCCGGTGCGGATGCCAAGGTTCTCGTAGGCGACGCGGCGATCGGGCAAATAGGACAATTCCGCCGTCGTCAACGTCAGCTCCTCGGCGAGCGGCACGGATTGCGAGCCGATTTCGGTCGCGACCTTCCGAAAGGCGTGTTCGATGGACATGCCGGATTCGACGCAGATCAGCAGCAGGTCGAGCGCGTCGGGGAAGGAACGGCGCATGGAGAATTGCCGCTTCTGCATCTTGTTCTTGAGGAACAGTTCGGGAAGCTTGATGCCCAGATAGGCCGCGAAAACGGAAATGCCGATGCACATCGTCGCCGGATAGGAGAGCGGCACGATGACGAAGACATAGAGCAGCGTGATGAAGAACAGCGCGATCGGGATCACGAGGCGACCGACGAGGAAGGTGTCCTCCGCGCGCTTGCCGCGGTAGCCGGCCATCGCCAGTTGCAGTTTCGCCTGTTCCGTGCCGAGCCAGCTCGTCAGGTTGAATCCGTCCACGATCTGCTTGAGGAAGGCGGTCGAATCCTGGCGAAGATTGGGCTTGGCCTGCTTGGTCGCGAGCTTCTCGCGCTCGCGCGCGCGAATGCGGTCGCGTTCGACCGACACCGCGTTCATGCGCTTGTTGAGCGTGTCGCCCTCGAGCATTGGCATGGCCACGGTCAGCACCGTCGCGATCGCCGCGATGGCGATCAGGATGCTGAACATGAACTGCGGATCGTTGATCTTGTCGGCCAGAATGTCGAACATTTTCGCCGCCCTACATATCGAAGTTGATCATCTTCTTCATCGACATCACGCCGATGAACATCCAGAAGCCGGCGACCGCCATCACCATGCGTCCGGTCGAGGTGATCCAGAGAAGCTCGATGTAACCGGGGCTCGAGAGATAGACGAGCCCCGTGACGATGAAAGGAAGGGCGCCAATGATGCCGGCGGAGGCCTTCGCCTCGCTGGACATCGCCTTGACCTTCATTTGCATCTTGGCGCGGTCACGCAACACGCGGGAGAGATTGCCAAGCGCCTCGGAGAGGTTGCCGCCGGCCTTTTGCTGGATGTTGATGACGATCGAGAAAAAGTTCGCTTCCGGCACCGGCACGCGCTCGACGAGACGCTCGCAGCCCTCGGCGATGGAGAGACCCATGGTCGTCGCCTCGACGATCTGGCGGAACTCGCTGCGCACCGGCTCGACCGCCTCGCCCGCGATGATGCGCACGCAATCTCCCAGGGGAAGACCGGCCTTGATGCCGCGGATGATGACGTCCACCGCGTTGGGGAACTCCTTGACGAACTTGGCGATCCGCCGCTTCTTGCAGAAAGAGAGGAACCAGTTCGGCACGCCGAACCCGCCAATCAGCATCCCCGGCGGAATATAGAGGAACTCGCCCGAAACGTAGAAAACGAGGCCGCCGCCCACGACGCCGGAAATCACGGACACCATCATGAATTTCGACTTCGTCCAGTCGAGCCCCGCCTGGCTGATGCGCGCGTCGAGACTGAGCTTCTTGGTTTTCGCCTTGTTGTCGATTTCCTTGAGACTGTCCGCGACCTGCTTGCGGCGCGCGGAGGCGTCGGTGCTGCGTTCGACGACGCGCTTGCTGGCGACCACTCCGCCGCCCGTCTTCAGCGCCGCCTGCCGCTTTTCAGCGCGCGCCTCGCCGGACATGTGGGGATAGACGAACACGTAGAAAACGCCGCCGGCCGCCACCATCGCGAGCGCCACGAACATCAGGGAGTTCAGATCCATTGGACGGCTCCGTTCCGGCGACGCGTCATTTGCCCTCCGACGCGTCGAGCGCCGCGGCGAGGCGTTCTTCTTCGCCATAATAGCGGGCCCGTTCCCAGAAACGGGGCCGGCCGATGCCGGTCGAGCGATGGCGGCCAATCAGCTTGCCCGCCGCGTCCTCGCCGACGATCTCGTAGAGCAACAGATCCTGGGTGATGACCACGTCGCCCTCGAGGCCCAGCACCTCGGTGATGTGGGTGATGCGGCGCGAACCATCGCGAAGGCGCGCGGCCTGAATGATGACGTCGACCGAGGACACGATCATCTCGCGGATGGTTTTCGCCGGGAGCGAGAAACCGCCCATGGTGATCATGGATTCGAGACGGCCAAGCGCCTCGCGCGGGGAGTTGGCGTGCAGCGTGCCCATCGAGCCGTCGTGGCCGGTGTTCATGGCCTGCAGCAAGTCGAAGGCCTCGGGTCCGCGCACCTCGCCCACGATGATCCGTTCCGGCCGCATGCGCAGACAGTTCTTGACGAGATCGCGCATGGTGATCGCGCCGGTGCCCTCGAGGTTGGGCGGGCGCGTTTCCAGCCGCACGACGTGCGCCTGTTGCAACTGAAGCTCCGCCGCGTCCTCGCAGGTGATGACGCGTTCGTCGTGATCGATGTAGTTGGTCAGGCAATTGAGGAGCGTCGTCTTGCCGGAGCCCGTGCCGCCCGAGATCAGCACGTTGCAACGCACGCGACCGATGATCTTCAGGATTTCGCCGCCCTCGATCGAAATGGCGCCGAACTTGACGAGCTGGTCGAGGGTGAGCTTGTCCTTCTTGAACTTTCGAATGGTGAGGGCGGGTCCGTCGATCGCCAGCGGCGGCGCGATGACGTTGACGCGGGAGCCGTCGGCTAGGCGGGCGTCGCAGATCGGCGAGGATTCATC
>CAISEY010000174.1 GCA_903884435.1 uncultured Hyphomicrobiales bacterium
GGCTGGGCGGGCGCCGCGGGTCGGGCCGGCGCGGGCGCCGGACGTTGCGCCTGCGCGAAAGCCGCGCCGGACAGGGCCAGAATCGCAAATCCGGCCACGAGAAAACCGCGCTTCATTTGAAGTCTCCTGCTCGCCGGTTCCGGACGCCGCCACGACGGAATCAGTCGAAAAATGCCCCAAAACCCCTGCGGGCGGCCTCGGGGTTCTTACGTTCGCGGGCAGGAACCGTCAATGCGGGACTCGTTCGCCGGCGCGAGGACGCCCGCGGAGCGGCGGCGACGAGGCGCGGGAGACGCGCGGCCTGTCGCCTCGACCTCGGCGATCCCGGCGCCTATAGTCGCGGCGACCCAGATGGAGACCAGCCATGCCGAATCTTGCTCGCCTTATGTCCGCGGCTTTCGTCGCCGCCTGTCTCGGCCTGCCGGCCCTCGCGGCGGACAAGGTGACGACCGGCGTGCTTCTGGCCGCGGGCGACATGGGCCTCTTCATCGCCGAGGCGCGCGGCTATTTCAAAGCCGAGAACCTCGACGTGTCGCTTACCCACATCGATTCCGCCGTGCGCATGATGCCCTCGCTCGGCGCCGGCGATCTCGACGTCGGCAGCGGCGCCACCTCCGCCGCGCTCTACAACGCCGCCGCCCGCAAGATCGACGTGCGCGTCGTCGCCAGCCGCGCCCGCACGGCACCCGGCTATGTTTACCAGGGCCTCGTCATCCGCAAGGATCTCGTGGAAAGCGGGCGCTACAAGACGCTCGCCGATCTCAAGGGGCTGAAATTCGCTTTCGCCTCGCCGGGCTCGACTCCGCACTCGTCCCTCAACGAAGCCGCGAAAAAAGGCGGCGTCAGCATCACCGACATTCCGGTCGTCTATATGAATTTCGGAGCGCAGGTCGCCGCCCTGCAATCGAAGGCCATCGACGCGACGATCATGGTCGAGCCCTACCTGAGCCAGGTCGTCGCGTCCGGCGCCGCCATCAACGTCGCGCCGACCGAGGATTTCTATCCTTCGGCGGAGGTCTCGCTGCTTCTTTATGGCGACAGGTTCATCAAGGAACGGCCCGACGTGGCGAAACGCTTCATGAAGGCTTTCCTGCGCGGCGCGCGCGACTACAAGGACGTGATCGCCAACGGACGCTGGAAGACCGACGGCTCCGCCGACGAAGTCATCAGGATCTTCGCGAGGGCGGTCGACATGCCCGAGGCGACGATCCGCGCCATGACGCCGCAATTTCCCGACGCCGACGGCAAGCTCAACGTCGCCAGCCTCGCGACCGATCTCGCCTTCTTCAAACAAACCGGCGACGTGACAGCGAAGGACATTTCCGCCGACGTGGTGGTGGATGGCTCCTTCGCCGAGGCCGCGGCGAAGGAACTGGGACCCTACAAGCCGAAAAACTGACTCCGGCGCGCCGGCCCCGGCGTCGGCGTTCCCGATCTGAATGAACAAAGGGAGGATCTGTCTTGCGGAAATGCGCCATCGCGCTCACTCTGGCCGTTTACGCGGCCTGCGCCTCGCCTGTCCTCGCCCTCGATCTCGTCAAGATCGGCAACCTCAACACGATCGCCGACATCCAGGTGCATATCGCCGAGGAAAAAGGCTATTTCGCGCAGGAGAACATCAAGACCGAGTTCATCACCTTCGACGCCTCGGCGCGAATGATCGCGCCGCTGGGCACCGGCGAGCTCGATGTCGGCGGCGGCGCGACGGCGGTGGGCCTGTTCAACGCCATCGACCGCGGCATCGGCGTGCGCATGGTCGCGAGCAAGGGCCGCACGGAGAAGGGCTACGTCTACCAGAGCCTCGTGATCCGCAAGGCGCTCATCGACTCCGGCAAGTTCAAATCCTACGCCGACCTCAAGGGCCTGAAGATCGCCCAGGGCGCGCCGGGCGTCGGGCCGCTCTCCATTCTCAATGAAATGGCGAAGGCGGGCGGCATCAAATATTCCGACATTGAAAAGGTCTTCATGGGTTTCCCCCAGCAGGTCGCGGCCATGAAGACCGGCGCGGTCGACGGCTCGGTGATGAACGAGCCCTACAAGACCCTGGTCGCCCGCGAGGGCGTCGCCGTCGAATTCGCCCCGACGGAGGACGTGTTTCCAAACTACGAACTTTCACTTCTGCTGTTCGGCGACAAATTCCGCAACGAACGCGCGGACGTGGCCCACCGGTTCATGCGCGGCTTCCTGCGCGCGGCGCGCGACTACAACGACGCCATCGAGAATGGCCGCTGGCGGAGCGACGGACGCGCCGACGAGGCCATCGGAATTTTCGCGCGGCGCACCAGCACGCCCGTCGATCTCATCCGCGCCATCACGCCGCCCGCCAGCGACCCCGATGGCCGCATCAAGCTCGACAGCGTGCGCAAGGATCTCGCCTTCTTCCAGGACCAGGGCGATGTCGCCAACAAGGCGCTGACCGTCGATCAATGCCTCGACATGAGCATCGTGGACGCCGTGGCGAAGGAACTCGGCCCCTACGTGAGGAAATAACGCGCGCCGCGAGGAGACACGACATTGCGAACGATCATTTCCGCCCTGGCGCTGACGCTGTTTCTCGCCGCGCCAGCCCTGGCCGCCGACAAGGTCTCGGTCGCGACGGTCGGCAATTCCTCCGACGCCGGCTTCTTCATCGCCGAAGCCAACGGCCATTTCCGCGCCGAGGGCCTCGACGTGACCTTCATCCCCTTCGACACGGCCCAGCGCATGTTGCCTTCGCTCGGCAAGGGCGAACTCGACGTCGGCAGCGGGACGGCCTCCGCCTCGCTCTACAACGCGGCGGCGCGCGATCTTGGCATGAAGATCGTCGCCGACCGCTCCCGCACCGAGCCCGGCAACATGTTCCAGACGCTGATGATCCGGAAATCCGTGATCGAGAGCGGACGCTTCAGGTCCTACAAGGATCTGAAGGGACTGAAGATCGCCCTGCTCGCCCCCGGCGGCAGCCCGAGTTCGACGCTGAACGAGGCCGCGAAAAAGGGAGGCCTCGCCTTCTCCGACATCGAAACAGTGTTCATCGGGTTTCCCCAGCAGGTCGCCGCCTTTCACAATGGCGCGATCGACGGCTCCGTGATGATCGAGCCCTTCGCGACAGCCATCGTCAACGCCGGCGACGCCGTGAGATTCGTCTCGACGGAGGATTTCTACCCGCATGACCAGATCGGCATGGTGTTTTTCAGCGAAAAATTCATCGGCGAGAGGCGCGGCGTCGGCCTGCGGTTCATGAAGGCCTACGTGCGCGCGCTGCGCGACTACAACGACGGACTCAAGGATGGAAAATTCTCGCCAGGTCCGAAAGGCGAGGCGCTGGTGTCCATCATGGCGAAAGGACTTGGCGCGCCGCCCGAACAGATTCGCGGCGCCTATGTCCAGGCGCTGGACCCGGACGGCAGACCGGCCATCGAAAGCCTGCGAAAAGACCTTGAATTCTTCAAGGCGCAGGGCTTTGTCACCGACGCGACCGTCAACGTAGAACGGGTGCTCGACCTGAGTCTCGTCGAACAGGCGGTGAAGGAACTGGGTCCCTACGTCGCGAAACGCGACTGATCGGAGATGACAGGATGATTGCCCGCGCGTTCGCCGCCCTCCTGCTGGCCCTCGCGCCAGCCACCGCCGCCGAAAAGGTGAAGGTCGGCCTCGTCGCCGCCGTCAGCGACGCGCCCTTCCTCATCGCGGAAGCGCGCGGCTATTATCGCGACGCCGGGCTCGAGGTGGAAACCATCCACTTCGATTCCGCCGCGAAGCAGATGGCGCCCCTCGCCACCGGCGATCTCGACGTTGGCAGCGGCGCGATCTCGGCGGGGCTGTTCAACGCCGCGTCGCGCAAGATCGACCTAAAGATCGTCGCCGACCGCTCGCGCATGGCGCCCGGCTACCAGTTCATGACGCTGATGATCCGCAAGAAGCTGATCGACTCCGGCAAATTCAGATCCTACGCGGACCTCAGGGGACTGAAGATCGCCCTCGCCGCCCCCGGCATCGGCCCCGGAACGATTCTCAACGCGGCCGCCGCGAAGGGCGGGCTGACCTTCAACGATGTCGAGAAGGTCTACATCGGCTATCCCCAGCAGGTTGGCGCGTTCCACAACGACGCGGTGGACGGATCCATCATGATCGAGCCCTTCGCCACGGCCATCGCCAGCGCCGGCGAAGGCGTCCGCTTCGCCACGACGGAAGAATTCTACCCCGGCGCGCAGATCGCGCTCGTCTATTACGGAGAGAAATTCGCCAGCGGCAAGAGCGCGGCCGCGGGCGCCTTCATGAAGGCCTATGTCCGCGCCACGCGCGACTACAACGACGCCATCGTCGACGGGAAATTCGGCGACGATTCCAACGCCCGCGACATCGTCGCGATGCTCGTGAAAAGTCTCGGCATGAGCGAGGCCAATATCCGCGGCTCCTTCATGCACGCCGTCGATCCAGACGCGCGACCCAACATCGAATCCATCAAGCGGGACATCGAGTTTTTCCGCGCCAGCGGCGATCTGACGGCGCCGGTCGCCCTCGAGAAGCTGGTCGACACGAGCTTCATCGACGCCGCCGTGAAGGATCTCGGCCCCTGGCGGCCAAAAACAAAATAAGGCGCTCCGCGCTCCGGGAGGAACCGTAAAATGAAAAAACCGCACCGTTTCGCGCTGGCGCTCGCCCTGACGGGCCTCTGCGCGGGCGCTCCGGCGAAGGCCGACCCGATCGAGGATTTCTACCGCGGCAAGTCCATCGGCATGGTCGTCAGTTCCGCGACCGGCGGCGGCTACGACACGATCGCGCGCCTCGTCGCCAAACACCTGCCCAAACACATGCCGGGCAATCCCGCGGTCGTCGTGCGCAACATGCCCGGAGCCGGCGGCGTCATCGCGACGAACCACCTCTACAACGTCGCCTCGCGCGACGGGCTGACCATCGGCCAGTTGCAGAACACCCTGCCGCTCGAGCCCCTGCTCGACAACCCGGAAGCCAAGTACGATTCCAGCAAATTTGGCTGGCTGGGATCGCCGCTGTTCGAGACGGGCCTGTTCATCACCTGGAACGGCACGCCCGTCGCCTCCATCGCCGACATTCAAAAGCACGAAATCACCGTGGGCTCGCCCGGCCTCAACTCGACGCCGAGCTTCAACACGCGCCTGCTGGCGGAAACGCTCGGCATGAAGCTGCGCATCGTGCTCGGCTACCCCGGCCAGAACGAGGTTTTCCTCGCCATGGAGCGCGGCGAAATCGACGGCTTTCCGGCCTTCTGGTCCTCGCTCATGTCGACGCGTCCGCAATGGCCGTCGGAGGGCAAGGTGCGGATGATCCTGCAATGGGGCGACGACAGGGAGCCCGCGATCCCCCAGGTTCCCTGGGCGAACGACTTCATCACCGATCCCGAGAAGATGCAGCTGATGAAAGCCGGTAGCGCGCCGCTGTCCGTGGGCCGCCCTTTCACGGCGCCTCCCGGCATCCCCGCGGACCGGCTCGCGGCCCTGCGCAAGGCCCTGTCCGCGACCTTCGCCGATCCCGAATATCAGGCCGAGGGCGCGCGGCTGTTTCTGCCGGTCAACCGCCCCCGCACCGGCGAGCAATTGCAAAAAATCATCGAGGACGTCTGGAACATGCCGGCGGAAACGAGGGCGCGCCTGCGCAAGCTCGGCGGGGCGTGACGGGGCCATGGCGAAGACCACGCGCGCGACGCTCGCGGTGAAACAGGCGGGCGTCGCGCACACCATCCACGAATACGACTACGACCCGGACGCTGACTCCATCGGCCTTCAGGCGGCGCGAGCGCTCGGCGTCTCGCCCGCCATCGTGCTGAAAACACTGATGACGCTCGTCGACGACAAGCCCGTCTGCGTGCTGCTGGCTTCGGATCGCGAGGTGAACATGAAGCGTCTGGCGGCCGCGGCGGGCGGCAGGAGCGCGCGTATGATGCCCGCCGCCGACGCGGAACGCGTCACGGGTTACGTCGTGGGCGGAATCTCGCCCTTCGGTCAGAAGAAGCGCGCGCCGGCCATCGTCGACGCGGCGGCCCTCGCCCACGAGGCCGTGTTTTTCAACGCGGGCCAGCGTGGACTGCAATTGCGCCTCGCGCCGGCCGATCTCGTCAAGGCGCTGGGCGCGAAGACGGCGGACATCGCGGGATAGACTATTTTCGCGCGGGTTTCCTGCTGGCCGGCGCCCCGGCGGATTTCGCGCGCGGCTTTTTCGCGACGGCCTTGCGCAGCGCGACTGCGAGCGCGAGGCCGCACCATTCGCGCAATTCGTCCTCGTCCTCGAGGGCCGTGGCCGGCAACGCCCAGAGCGAAGTCGCGACCTCGCCACGCTTGCCATGCGTGTAAGTGAAGGGTTTAGAACCCGCAGCCGAGAGCCGCGCCGCGATGGCCTCGTCGGTCTTCAGAAAAACCTCGCCGCGATTGAAAATGGCGAAGAACAGCCCGTCCGCGTAGACCCCGTGGCCGCTGAACATGCGCCTGACGTTCACCCGCCCGAACGGCGCGAACAGATCCTCGATGCCGGTTGCGTCCACGATTGGGCTTCCGTTCGCGTCGCTCGCCTGTTTCCCGTCAGCCGCGCGCTTCCATCGCCTCCGGCTTCGCCGGCTCGATGGCGACGCTCTCGCCGCAGCCGCACGCGGAGGTCTGGTTTGGATTGCGGAACACGAAGGTCGATGACAGCTTCGTTGTCTCGAAGTCCATTTCCGTGCCGAGCAGGAACAGCACGGCCCTCGGGTCGATGACGAGCTTGACGCCCTTTTCCTCGATCACCTCGTCGAACTTGCCGATGCTCTCCGCCCATTCCATCGTGTAGGACATGCCGGCGCAACCGCCGTTCTTGACGCCGACCTTCAGCGCCGCGATGGGTTTGTCGTTGTTCGCGATGATTTCGGCCACGCGCGCCGCGGCGGCGTCGCTGAGAGTCATGACCTTCGGGCGGGGTCTCGGGCTTGCCATGTCTGTCTCCAGGTTCCGCGGGTTCAAGGCCCGCGGGCAGAGTCGTCTTTATATATAGCAATGACCAGGCGGCGCTTTAAGGGCCGGATTGTTCGCGAGCCTCACCACATGTCGAGCGCCACGCGCGCTTCCTCCGACATGCGGCTCTGGTCCCAAGGCGGATCGAAAACCATGTTGGCCTTGACGCCGGAAATGCCGGCGACCGTGTTGACCGCGTTCTCGACCCATTGCGGCATTTCGCCGGCGACCGGACAGGCCGGCGCGGTCAGGGTCATGTCGATATTGACGAACTTGCTGTCGTCGATGTCGATTTTGTAGATCAGGCCGAGCTCGTAAATATCGACCGGAATTTCCGGATCGAACACGGTTTTCAGCGCGGCGATCAGTTCTTCCGTCAGGCGGTCGAGCTCCTCCGGCGGCAGCCCGGTGGGGTACTCCATCTCCGGCCTGTTCGGCTGCGTGTCCCGTTCCACGGCGGCCTCGTTCATCACCATCTCCTCACGCGAACAGCGCCTCGGCCTTGCGAAGGGCCTCGACCAGCGCGTCGATTTCCTCGTGTGTGTTGTACATGGCAAAGGACGCCCGGCATGTCGAAGTCACGCCGAAACGTTCCAGCAGCGGCATCGCGCAATGGGTTCCGGCGCGCACCGCGACGCCGGACCGGTCGATGACCGTGGCGACGTCGTGCGCGTGCGCCCCCTTCATCTCGAAGGACACGATGGCGCCCTTGCCCGGCGCGTTGCCGATGATCCTGATGGAATTGAGCTGACCGAGACGCTCGTGCGCGTAGGCGCGCAAGCTTTCCTCGTGGGCGCGGATGTTGTCGCGCCCGACCTCCATCATGTAGTTCAGCGCCGCGCCAAGGCCGATGGCCTGCACGATGGGCGGGGTGCCGGCCTCGAACCGGTGCGGCGGCGTGTTGTAGGTGACGCGGTCGCGCGTCACGACCTCGATCATCTCGCCGCCGCCAAGAAACGGCGGCAACGCCCCGAGCCATTTCGTCTTGCCATAGAGCACGCCGATTCCGGTCGGCCCGTAGGTCTTGTGGCCGGTGAACACATAGAAATCCGCGTCGAGATCGCGCACGTCCACGTCGAGATGCACCGCGCCCTGGGAGCCATCGACGAGCACCGGCACGCCATGGGCGTGGGCGATGCGGATGACCTCCTTCACCGGCACGACCGTGCCCAGCACGTTCGACATGTGGGTGATGGCGACGATTTTCGTTTTCGGCGTCAGCGCCTTCTCGAAGGCGTCGAGCGAGAAATTGCCATCGTCGTCGAC
>CAISEY010000175.1 GCA_903884435.1 uncultured Hyphomicrobiales bacterium
TCACGGGCGCGGCGAACATCCCCGCGGGGACTTACCCGCTCGGCGTCAGCGCCATGCGCAATACAAGCAGCGACCAGCCCTTCGCCTTCACGGCGAACAACACGGCGACCCGCTCGCCGGCGAAAACCGCCACGTCGGCGTGGCAGCGATTCTCCTGGACGTTCACGCTGGCGTCGGCGACATCGCCCGCGGTGATCGGGCTCTGCTCCAGCGACGGGGCGACCGGCGCGAGCCTGCAAATCCGCGACCTCGAGCTTTATTCAGGCGCCGTCGATCCCGGGCCCGCCTCGCCCGACGGGCACGCATACGGCGGAACAAACGCCTTCGACCCCAAAATCGCGGGCGGAACGGGTTATGTCGATCTCTCGACCGGCGGCTATTTCCTGATCCAGTTTCCCGCCAGCAGCACGTCCGGCCCGTTCACCGCGCAGGCGGTGTTGTCGAAGGTCGCGGCGGGCACGAACTACAGTTCGTTCCTGTCGCGCGTGCAGGGCTACGGTCAGTTCTCGGCGATGGCCGAATACGCGCGCGGGCCCGTCAACACGAAAGGCCAGAACGTCTTTCCGCAGGCGCCTGGCCAGGGCGTCGGCCTCTGGGAACGGCTCAACAGGGGCTGGCACGTTCTCACCCACCGGTATGACGGAACCACCGCGGAACTGTGGCTCGACGACATCAGGATGTTCGCGACAACGGGCGCGCTCGCCTCGTTCCAGTTGCGCGACCTCTTCGTCAACATCACCAGCAGCGTCAGCCTTTATGGCGGCGAGCGCTATCACGGAATCGCTTACTGGCCGCGGGCGATTTCGAACGCCGAGATCGCCGGCGCCTTCGCCGCGTGGAAGGCGCGCGCGGCGCTTTCGTCGCTCACGCTCAACGGCGACACGGCGAATCGCGTCGTCGTCTTCGAGGGGGACAGCCGCACGGCGTTGATAACCGGCTTCCCCTACATATGCGGCCAGAACGCCAGCCCCGCCGTGTTCGGCGTCGATCTGGCCGTCACCGGTTCGACGCTCGCCAATCTCGCGGCGCGGCAGACGGCGGTGCGCGACACGATTCCCGCGAACAAGAACGGGCGCAAGATCGTCGTCGTGATCGGCCCGATGGGCGCGAACGACCTCGCGGGTTTCGCGGGCGCGACCGACGCCATCGCGGCGCAAAATTACGCGAACGCGCTCGCGGCGCTGGCGGACGCCTATTACGGCTATGGCGCCGACAGGGTGATCGTCTCGACGGAGCTGGCGGTCTATGGTTCGACGACCCACAACGCGCGAAGGGCGCTGCTCAACACGATCATCCGCGCCGCGTGGCCCGGCGCCAACGCGGTCGGGGTCGCGGATATCGCCGCGGACGCGACGATGGGATCCGACACGAGCTACGCGGACAATCCATCGAAATGGACGGACGCGACGCATCCGAACGCGGCTGGCTGCGCGCTGCTGGAGCCGTATTACCGGACGCTGGTCAACGGCGCATGATCGCGGACAAGAGCGGGGGCGGCGAGCACGCGCGCCGTCCCCTATCGCGCCTCGTCGCTCGCCGTTCCTCTCCCCAGTCTCCCGAGAATCGCCGCTTCCAGCATCGCCCTGACTTTCGCGGTGCCCGTGTCCGACAAATGGCCCGCGTCCTGGAAGTTCAGTCGCCGGCCCTCGCCAAAAATCTGGATTCCGCCATCGGGCGCGACGAACAGACGCTCCACGTCGAGCACGGCGACGCGATCCGAAGCGAAGCTCTCGACGATCTTCATCGCGGTCTCGCGCACGACGCGCGCGTCGGGCTCCTCCCGGAAGGGCGCTTTCGCGCCGGCGCGGACGCCCTCGCGCGAAGCTTCGCGCGGCAGCGTCTGCTGTTGCCCCATCAGGATCACATGGCCCGCGTGAGCGGCGATGTCTTCGAGCGCCTCGCGCAGCGGCGCGGGATCGCTCCCGATCTTGTATGACCAGGCGTTGGCGAGAATCACCACGTCCGGCTTCCGGATCTCGATGAAGGCGCGCACCCGCGGCCACACGGTTTGCGGGGCGCCTGGCAGTTCGTTGCCGCCGGAGAGGCTCAGAATGTTCAGCGTGAAGCCCTTCTCGCGCGCCAGCGACGCGAGCTCCATGCCATACATCGACGCCTGACTGTCGCCGGCGAGAACCACGGTTCCCCGGCTCCCGCCCGCCACCAGCGTGCCGCCGGACGCGAGTTTCGACGGCGCGGCGTCGAAATAATGACTGTCGCGCACGTAGGCGCCTAACGCGCAGAGGGCGGTGACGCAGACCGCCATCCCCGCGAAGGCGATTTTCCGGTTCGCGGGACTGTTGAGGTAGCGCCGCATCGGCGTCTCGACGAAACGCCAGGTCGCCAGACTCGCGACCAGCGTGATCCCGATTTTCAGCGCGCCGCGAAACAGCGCGCCCGCCTCGAAGAACCGGTAATCGACGAGGGAAAACGTCGGCCAGTGCCAGAGGTAGAGCGAATAGGAGAGCTTGCCGACTCCCACCGGCAGCGGGCGCGACAATTGCCGCGTGAGCCAGAGGTCCGGATTCGAGGCGGTGGCGAGCACGAGCGTCGAGCCGAGCACCGGGAAAACCGCGACCCAGCCGGGAAAGGATTCGTTCTCCTCGATCAGCGCGAAGGACGCCACGAGCAGCGCGCCGCCGGCGAACGACAGCCAGCGCTCCGTCGCCTCGCGTGGCGGAGACGCGCGGCGCCATTCGAACATGGCGAGACTCGCCCCCGCGAGCAGTTCCCAGGCGCGCGTCGGCAACAGGTAAAACGCGTAAACCGGATAGCGCGCGGTGACGACGACGCAGGCGACGAGACTGGCCACGGCCACGAGACCCGTGATCGCCAGCGGACGCGACGAGAACCGCGTGACGGCCCACAGATAGGCCGGAAAAACAAAATAATATTGCTCCTCCACGGCGAGCGACCAGTAATGAAGGATGGGCTGCGCGTCGGGCGAGATTTTGAAATAGCTGCCCTGGAAGATCAGCTTCATGTTGATGACGGACAGCGACGCGGCGACCGAATTGGCGCCCAGCGACGCGAAATCCTGCGCCGAATAGATCAGCGCCGCCGCGGCGAAAGCCACGCCAATCACGACGAAAAACGCCGGGAATATGCGGGCGATTCGCCTTTGATAGAATCGGGAAATGGAGAGCCCGCCGCGATCGACCTCGACGAGCAGGATCGACGTGAGCAGATAGCCCGAAATGACGAAGAAGACATCGACGCCGACGAAACCGCCCGGCAGCAACCGCCGGTCGAAATGAAACAGAAGGACGCCCAGAACCGCGATCGAGCGCAAACCATCGATCGCGGGCCTGTAACCCCAGGACCGCGCGGGCCTCTCCTTCATCGAGGACATGAACTAGCGCCGCGCGACGTCACGATAACACTGGTCCATTTGCTCCCCGATCGAATCCCAGGAGAACATCGATTCCGCCGCCACGCGCCCGGCGCGGCCCAGCCGGTCGCGCTTCTCCCGGTCGAGAATCAATCCATTGATCGCCGAGCCAAGCTCGGCGGGCGTTCCCGGCGACACGAGGCCCGCGCCGGCGGATTCCACGACGCTGGCGAGGCCGACTTCGGGCGTCACGACCACGGCGGTCCCGCAGGCCATCGCCTCCAACACCGCGTTGCCGAAGTTTTCCGAATAGGACGGCAGAACGAAGACCGCGGCGCGCATGATCAGTTCCCACTTGGCTTCGCCGCTCACGTAGCCTGGAAACGTGACCCTGTTCGCCACGCCATGCTCGAAAGCGAGTTCCTTCAATTGCGTCAGATAACCGTCCTCGTCGTTGCCGGCGAGGATGAGTTCGACTCCGGGGACATTGACGATCGCCGCGATGAGCCGGTCGAGGCCCTTTTTCCAGTTGATGCGGCCAAGCGAGAGAACGTAGGGCTTGACGTCGGGCGCCTGTTTCTTCGCGAGGTCCCGCAGGTCGATGCCATTCGGAATCACCGCGACGCGCCGCATACCGATTCCTAGCTTGCGGATTTCCTCGGCCTCGATCTCCGAGGTGACGTGAACCGCCGCCGCGCGTTCGACGTTGGCCGTCTCGAAGAGGCTGATCCACGCGCGCTTGATCTTGCTGTTCTTGCGCCTGATCAGATCCTCGACGAGCATCCCGCGAGGCGCGACGACATAGGGAACGCCCGCGGCGCGGGCGGCGCGGGCGGCCGCCACCGTGGTCCACGAAAAGGCGGCGTGCGCGTGGATCACGTCGAAGGTCGCGGCCTGTCGCGCCAGGGCCCGCACCATGCCCGAAGAGTAATAGAAGCGCCTTCCAAGCCCGCAGGAGAAATACCAGACCTTCACGCCATCGATATCGACGGGAACCCCGAGGGGAACGTCCGATTCGCCGGGACCGTTCACGTTGGTCGTGAACACATGAACATCGTCGCCGCGGCGCGCCTGGGCGCGGGCCAGACCGTGAACCGAATAGATCGGCCCGCCGTAGCGGATGGCCGGCAAATATGACGGAACGACGTGAAGAACTTTCACTTTTACCAAGACCCCGGCGTGTGAACCAATGACTTCCCGGCGCCCCGGGCGCTCCGGCGCTGGTCTCGACCAGAGCCGGAGCGAATCCTGTTATCCAACCGTCAAACGCGATGATATTTCCGGAACCATTCGACGAACACGGCGATCCCCTCGTCGATGCGGGTTTTCGGAACGAAGCCCGTCAGCCTTTCGAGCACAGCGGAATTCGCGGCGGTCTCGACCATGTCGCCCGCCTGCATCGGAAGGTCGCGACGGATCGCCTTGCGTCCCGCGGCGGCCTCGATCGCGGCTATGTAATCTTCGAGCTCCACGGGCGCGGCGCCCGCGACATTGACGACCCGGCACGGCGCGACGGGCGACGAGGAAGCGTCTTCGCCCGCTCGCGGCGGCTTGTCGACGAGGCGAACGAGACTCTCGACGACATCGTCGATGTAGATGAAATCGCGGCGCATCTTGCCGCGATTGTAAACATCGATGGGCTCGCCGGCGAAAATCGCGCGCGCGAATTTATAAAGCGCCATGTCGGGACGGTACCACGACCCGTAGACGGTGAAAAAACGCATCAACGTCGTCGGCTGGCCAAAGAGGTGCGCGTAGGAATGGGCGATGTCTTCCGTCGCTTTTTTCGTCGCCGCGTAGATCGAAAGCGGATGATCGGTCCGGTCCGTTTCCCGGAAAGGCGGCGGATTCGCTCCGTAAACGGAGCTCGTGGAGGCGATCAGCAGGTGCCGCACCGGCGTCGCGCGAACCGCCTCGAGCAAATTGAACGTGCCGACGATGTTCGAACTGACGTAGCTTCCCGGAGCCTCGAGGCTGTAACGCACGCCCGCCTGCGCGGCGAGATGAAACACCGCGTCGGGCCGAAACTCGCGGGTGATTCGCGAGATCGCCGCCGCGTCCTCGAGCATCGTCTCCCGCCCGGCGAAGCGCGGGTGTTCCGAGAAAGTCGCGTAGCGCGCGCGCTTCAACGCGGGATCGTAATAGTCGGTGAAACCGTCGAGACCAAAGACATCGTGCCCCTCGCCGAGCAATCGACGGGTCAGATGCATGCCGATGAAACCGGCGACGCCGGTAACCAGAATTCGCATGGAGCCTCGCCAGAGAGCCGCGCGCCGCGCGCGTTCCGGTTTTACAACACTCGTTCCCGTTCAGGATTTCAAGTCCCTGGCCCGACGCAATAAACGCCGGTCGACGATTTCAAGCGCGATCATCGTCTCCGCGAGCGCGCGTTGCAGGGCGTAGTGCCAGCCGGGCCATCCGTCGAGCAATTCGCCCTTCCAGACCAGCGTGTAGAAAAACATCAAGATTGGCGCGGGCCATCCCATCAACCGCACGCGATCGACGCGCTTCAACTCCGCCGGGTCCGCCGAAAGCAGATAATCAGCCTCGAGCCGCGCGTATTTTTGCTGCGAGCCGAGCCAGCGCGCGAGCGGCTTGCGATCGTCGTGACCGATCGTTCCCGACAGCCACGCGACATCGCCATCGACGACGACCTTGTGACCATGGCCCTCGTCGCGGTACTTCGCGCGATCGCGTCGATACAGGACGCACCGCGGCGGATAGAGGGTCGCGCGCAACGGCTCGCCGTGAATGGCGTAAACGAATCGCGCCTTGTAACCGGCGATAGTCGGGGGCGGAGTCAGCGACCGGATTTCCGCCGCCAGCTCTTTCGAGACCACGTAATCGGCGTCCATCGAGAGAACCCATCCCGTCGTGATTCGCGACAGGCCGAAATTCGTTTGCCCGGCGAAACTGTCGAAGGCGCGGGTCTCGACCGTCGCCTGCGGATATCCGGCGACCACGTCGAGCGTTCCGTCGGTGCTGCCGCTGTCGAGAACGAGGATGCGCCGCGCCCATTTCACCGCCTCGAGCGTGCGCCCGATGTTGTCGATCTCGTTGTAGGTGAGAATCAGGACGGTGAGGTCGTCGATCAGGCTCATTGAAACGCGTTCCCTCGCTGCTGTTCCGGCGGGAAAATCATGGCCTCGCGCACGTCAGGATCATCGATTTCGCCAGGGCCGGAACCCGCCCGGCGCGAGCGATCTCCACGATCTCGAATCCGGCGTCGCGGAGGAGCTTCGAGATCGTCGAGATCGTGAAGAA
>CAISEY010000176.1 GCA_903884435.1 uncultured Hyphomicrobiales bacterium
CCAGGGCCGGAAACCTTCCTTGTCGGCAATCGGGCGGCGGACCATGCGGGGCGACGCCAGACCGGTCAAGAGCGGAGGCGGCGCGCCTCCCTCGCCAGCAGGAGCAAGGCGGTTTCGGCGGCTTGCGTCAGTTCCGCGAGAGTCGGGCGGGACGGGGTTCCGCGCCGCGCGCCGGCGCCTGGCCGCGGAACGTGCAGAAATCCAGCCGGTTTTCCCGTGAGCGCGAGCGTCAGGTAGAGCAACTGGTTGCAGAGATAGTCCCCGGCGTTGATCGAGACGCGCGCCGGAACGCCCGTGGAGGCGATGGCCGCGCGGATCCGCGCCGCGGGCCAGCTCGCCGCGCGAAACGAGGGCCCGCCCGGCTCGACGACGCCTTCGCCCGGCCGCTTCCGCGCGGCGTCGACCCGGAGCGGGCCGAGCCGGTTGATCGCGCGCGTCTCGACGCTGATCGTCCCGCGCCGCGCCGCGAGGCCAAGATGCAGGATCGCGTCCGGCTTCGATTCCGCGAGCGCCCTTTGCAAGTCCGCCCCGACGCGCTCGAAGACGACGGGAAACACGCGGGCCTCGACCGTGACGTCGAGGCGCGCCAGGCGGCGCGAATCCGCCAGCCGCCGCGCGATCACGGCGGTCGGATTGGTCCGGGCGCCGGGAAAGGCGCCGAACCCCGTGACGAGGAGGATGATCCCTGGCCGGGCGCCACGCATGAAAGGTCTCCGGTCGTCCGACGGACTCAGGGCCGCGAGCGGGCGCGGCGGCGTCCCATTGCCGCCGCTATTGCGGCGCACCATCAACAATCCGGGCCCCGGATGTTAAGCTGTTGTTAACGCCCGCCGGGCTTTCTGCAAACCCGCCCGGACTCCACGTCGTTTCCGCCGACTTCGGTATGAAGGACTGCTCCTCCACGATGTTGAAACTGAATTTTTTCCCCGCGCTCGCGGCGTTTGCCGTTGCCTCGCTCGCCCTGTCCGGTTGCGCCTCGGTGGCGCCCGGCGCGATGACCGCGTCGTATTCGCGCACGGTGGACGGCGCGCCTGCCCCGGTGCAGATTTTCGTCGCCTCGACGCGCCGCGAGGAAACCGGCGCCGGAGAGCCCGGAGGCGATGGAACCGTCCACCATTCCCTGATCAGCGTGGGAGTTCCGCCGGCGCACGCGGCTGGCGCCATCGAGGCTCCGTCGTTCGGCAAGCCCGATCCGGCGAAACATTTCGTGATCGCTGGCGAGCGCGGTCTTTCGTCGGAGCGGTTCGCCCGGGAACTCGCCTCGCATGTGTCGGGACGCGTGGGCGCTGACCGCGACGTATTGCTGTTCGTCCACGGGTTCAACACGAGCCTCGCCGAGGCCCGCTTCCGTCTCGCCCAGCTTGTCGCGGACGCGCGCTTCGGCGGCGTCCCCGTGCTCTACACCTGGCCGTCGCGGTCGAGCATGTTGTCCTACGTGTCCGACAAGGAGCGCGCCACGGCGGCGCGGGACGCGCTGGAAGCCCTGATGCGCGATCTCGCGGCGATTCCGGGCGTTGGCCGCGTTCACGTGCTCGCCCATTCCATGGGCGCCTGGCTCGCCATGGAGGCCCTGCGCGAAAACGCCATCGCCGGTCGCCCCGATCTCGACGGCAAGCTCGGCGAGGTCCTGCTGGCGGCGCCCGACATTGATCTCGCGGTGTTCCGACAGCAAATGTCGCGCCTCGGCGGACGCGCGAGGGTCTCCGTGCTCGTGTCCCGGTCGGACCGGGCGCTCGACCTGTCGAGCCGCCTCGCGGGCGACCGCCCCCGCCTTGGAGCGATTGATCCATCGAAACCGGCCGAACAGGCGGAACTCGCGCGGCTCGGCGTCCGGGTGCTCGACATCAGCGGCTTTTCCGCCGGGTTCATCGGCCACGCCGTCTATGGCGACGCCCCAAAGGTCATTCGCGACATCGGCGCCCGCCTCGCCATGCCCCGCGAAGGCGAGGCGCCGTCCATGGCGACCAGCGACGCGCGCGGTCCGGACGACGAGTCCCCCGCGCCGGACGCGGTCGCAGGGCGCTGACCGGGCGCGGCCGTTCGTGCTAGACTGATACGTGGCGCCGCGTCTCGCGCCCTTCCGGAGGCCTGTATGAACATCGCGCTCGACAGGAAAACCATGCTGACCCGGGCCGCGGATGGGTTCGAGCGGCGCGCCTTCACGTTCGACGACGTGAAGCGCATGATCGACGCGGGCATTCTCGACGAGGACGATAGATTCGAACTGATCGAGGGGGAGATCGTCTGGATGCAGGCCAAGAACTTTCCGCACGAGCGGATCAAGCTCGCGCTCAATCGCGCGTTGTCGCGCGCCTTGCCCGATAATCTGCAGCTTGGCGTCGAGACGACGGCCTATCTCGCCAGCATCACATTCGTCGATCCCGATCTCACGATTTTCCCGATGATGAACACGGAAGAGGTGCGCGGTCCCGACATCCTTCTCGCCATCGAGGTCGCCGACACGAGTCTGGCGAAGGATTTGAAGCTGAAGGCCGGCGTCTACGCCAAATATGGCGTGCGCGAATTGTGGGTGATCGACGCGCGCAAGCTGGTGACGCATGTGTTTCGCGCGCCGGTGGAGGGGGTGTGGACGTTCCGGGGAAAGATTTCGGGGAAAGAGCCGTTGACACACGGGTCCGCCCCGGGGTTCTCGATGCGGCTGGGGGAGATTTAAACCTTGCAACCAAGCAGCTAAATAATGAGTTTCGTGGCGGATTTGCCGACGTACATACTGCAAAAATATATTCGTATCGGGAGCATCTGGATTTCGCCAGATCAGATTGAAATCGCGTTGCATAGATATGTGAAATTGCTATTTTGTCAGAATGACAGCGCACAATTTCCCCTGACACCACGGGGATCGTCCACGTTTTTCCGCTTGAACAATCGGTTTTTCGCTGCGTTTTGTCATCATCAACTAAAGGGCTATTCTCCAGAAAATGTCATGTTTTATCCGCGCGGAACGTTTGGGAAAGAAGCTTTCGGAGGGGGAATTTTTCGTTTTGTGATTAAGCGCTCCAACAACATTGACGAAGAGTTTATTGATGTAGGTGTGATTGAGTTTCGGCCAGAGGAATACGGGGTCAAAAATTTCAGTTCGGAATTTTTCCCTGTCGTATTGCAAGATTGCTGGCCTCGAGGTTCATTGGGCCATCTGATCGTTTTTGGTTACCCCTTTGACAAGCTAAACATTGATTTTTTGGATATTGGTGACGAAACAGAAATCAATGCAATCAACGTGAAGTGCGCGACAGCCTCCGCCAAACACACTCATCGACTTTCAGCTCGCTGGGCGCATCAAGCACTCTTGTATCGGAAGGAGCAATTTTCGATGAACGGGATGAGTGGCGGCGCTGTCTTTCATATCGGCGAGGACAGTGATGGCTTTTTCGTCGGTCTTGCTGGCTTGATACAGCGCGGTGGCGATAACTCGGACCGCTTCAGTTTTATCGACACGGAATTCCTTCACAGATTTGCGACCACCTAAAAAGTCAATCACGCCCCGACCCGCTCCCTCTGCCTGTACCCCAGCCGCGCGTTCAGTTCTTCCAGCAATTGCTCCGCCGCCTCCGCCACCATCGTGCCGGGCGGGAAGATCGCGGCGGCGCCCGCCTCGCGCAGCGCCGCAAAGTCGCCGGGCGGGATGACGCCGCCGACGACCACCATGATGTCGTCGCGGCCCATCTCCGCCAGCGCCGCGCGCAGTTCCGGCACGTGGGTGAGATGGCCCGCCGCGAGCGAACTGATGCCGACGACATGCACGTTGTTCTCCACGGCCTGGCGCGCCGCTTCCTTCGGCGTGGCGAACAGGGGTCCGATATCCACGTCGAATCCGAAATCCTTGAAGGCGCTGGCGATGACCTTCTGGCCGCGGTCGTGCCCGTCCTGTCCGGTCTTGGCGACGAGGATGCGCGGTTTGCGGCCCTCGTTCTCGGCGAAGGCCTTCGTCATTTCGCGCACGCGATGCATCGCCGGCGCCTCGCCGGCGGTCGCGCCATAGACGCCCGAAACGACCTGAATTCTGGCGACGTGTCGGTTGAAGACGTTTTCCAGCGCGGCGGACATCTCGCCCACCGTCGCCTTCGCCCGCGCGGCGTCGATGGACAGCGCCAGCAAATTGCCCTTGCCGCGCGCGCCGCTCTCCAGCGCCCCGAGCGCCGCCTTCACGGCGGCCGGGTCGCGCTCCGCCCGCAGGCGCCGGAGCTTTTCGATCTGCTGGCCGCGCACGGCGGAATTGTCGACCTTGAGGACATCGAAGGGCGCCTCGAATTCGGGGCGGAACTTGTTGACGCCGATCACCGATTGCGCGCCGGAATCGATGCGCGCCTGCGTGCGCGCGGCGGCCTCCTCGATGCGCAGTTTCGGCAGGCCCGATTCGATCGCCTTCGCCATGCCGCCGAGTTTCTCGACTTCCTCGACGTGGCTCCACGCCTTCGCCGCGAGGTCCTGGGTCAGGCGCTCGACGTAATACGAGCCGCCCCAGGGGTCGATGCTGCGCGTCGTGCCGCTCTCCTGTTGCAGGAACAATTGCGTGTTGCGGGCGATGCGCGCGGAAAAATCGCCGGGCAGCGCCAGCGCCTCGTCGAGCGCGTTGGTGTGCAGGGATTGCGTGTGGCCCTGCGTCGCGGCCATCGCCTCGACGCAGGTGCGCGCGACGTTGTTGTAAACGTCCTGCGCCGCGAGCGACCAGCCGGAGGTCTGGCAATGGGTGCGCAACGGCAATGACTTTTCGTTCTTCGGATTGAACTGTTTCACGAGCCGCGCCCACAGCAGCCGCGCGGCGCGCAGCTTCGCCACCTCCATGAAGAAGTTCATGCCGATGGCCCAGAAGAACGACAGCCGCGGCGCGAAGGAATCGACGTCGAGCCCCGCGGCGATCCCGGCGCGCAGATATTCGACGCCGTCGGCGAGCGTGTAGGCGAGTTCGAGATCCTGCGTCGCGCCGGCTTCCTGCATGTGATAGCCGGAAATCGAGATCGAGTTGAACTTCGGCATGCGCGCCGACGTGTGCGCGAAAATGTCGGAGATGACGCGCATCGAATCCCGCGGCGGGTAGATGTAGGTGTTGCGGACCATGAACTCCTTCAGAATGTCGTTCTGGATGGTTCCTGTCAGCTTTTCGGGCGCAACGCCCTGCTCCTCGGCGGCGACCACATACAGCGCGAGTATCGGCAGCACCGCGCCGTTCATCGTCATCGACACGCTCATTTCGTCGAGCGGAATGCCGGAGAACAGCGTGCGCATGTCAAGGATGGAATCGATGGCGACGCCCGCCATGCCGACGTCGCCGGCGACCCGCGGATGATCGGAATCATAGCCGCGGTGCGTCGCCAGATCGAAGGCTATGGACAGGCCCTTTTGCCCCGCCGCGAGATTGCGCCGGTAGAAGGCGTTGGAATCCTCCGCCGTCGAAAACCCCGCGTATTGCCGCACGGTCCAGGGCTGGTTGACGTACATCGTGGGGTAGGGGCCGCGCACGTAGGGCGCGAGGCCCGGATACGAATCGACGAAGTCTATGCCGGCCCGGTCGGCGGGCGTGTAGAGCGGCTTGACGGGGATTCCCTCCGGCGTGAGCCAGGGCTCCGCGCGCCCGGCGGCGACGGGCGAGGCCACGGGCCTGAATTCGACCTTCGAAAAATCGGGAATTCGCGACATGGGAAAGCCCCTGAAATTCGCCTGGATCACAGGCCTGGAACGGCCACGAAACCATTCACCCTCTGGCGAGCGGGTTCATCGCTTGCGGCGCGCGGTCCAGCGGCCCCCGCAATAGGCCGAGCCCGACGACCAGGCGCCGGACGCCGCCGCGCCGCCCGCCTTGCCGCTGGCGCGGGCGACGCCCTTGCCGCCCGTGAGGCGCGCCCAGACGGCGTTTGTCGCGTCGATGGCGCCGACGATCCTGGCTCCTTCGGCGGTGGAGGAGACAATGTCGTTGTCACGAACCTCGATTTCGCCGCTGAATGTTTTCGCGCAATCGCCGACGTCCGTGGTCCCCTGAACCGACCAGACGCCATCGTATTTGCCGGCGGCGAAAACGCTCGATGGAGCCCCGGCGAGCAGGGCGGCGAGAAGAAGTTTTTTCATGCGATGGAAACCGCCTCTTGCAGCGCCGCGATCACGTCGCGGCCCGCGAATACAAAGCCCGTCACGCCCGCCGTCCGCAAGGCGGCCTCCGCGTCGCCGGGCCGTCCGGCGAGCCAGATTTGCGCCGCGCCGGCGGCCGCGAGCGCCCGCGCGGCGTCCCCGGCGCGCGTCGCGTAAATCTCGTCGGAGGAGCACAGGCACGCGATCCGAGCGCCTGATTTCCGGAAGGCGTCGGAGAGCGCCGCGTCGTCGGCGAATCCGTCGTTCGCGGGCGCCTCGAAGCCGCCCGCCTCGAAGAGATTTTTCGCGAAACCGGCGCGCGCGGAAAAGGCCGGGAGCGGACCGAGACAGGCGAGAAAGATTTTGGGCCGCGTCGCGCGCGCGTCCGCCGCGTCCCGCAAGAGTTCGAAGGCTTCGCCGTCGCGCGCGGGCGCCAGCGCGGCGAAGGGGCAGGGCGCGGACGGCGTTTCCGCCGGCGGCGGCGACGTCGCAAGAACCGCCGCGGGCGCCTCGTGAATGTTGGGAAACTCGCTCGTGCCCGTCAGCGGCGCGCGCCGCGTCGCGACGGCCTTTCGCCGCGCCTCTCGCGCGAGCGAAACCTTGTCCTGGAACGCGCCCGACGACAGCGCCGCGAACAGCCCGCTGGCGGTTTCAATCTCCCGGAACAGATCCCAGGCTTTTTCGCACAGGGCGTCGGTCAACGCCTCGAACACGCCGGCGCCCGCGACGGGATCGGCGACGCGCCCGAGGTTTGATTCCTCCAGCAGCAACAACTGCGTGTTGCGCGCGAGCCGCCGCGCCAGCGCGTCCGGCAGGCCGAGCGCCTGGGTGAACGGCAGCACGCTCACGACGTCGGCGGCGCCGAGACCCGCCGAGAAACAGGCGACCGTGGCGCGCAGCAGATTCACGTGCGGATCGCGCCGCGTCATCATGCGCCAGGCGGTTTCCGCGTGAACATGAACGGGTTCGGGAGAGAAGCCGGCGGCGTCCTCGACGCGCGCCCACAGACGCCGCAGCGCGCGGAATTTCGCGATGGTCAGGAACTCGTCGGCGTCCGCCGCCATGCGGAACGACAGCATGGACCGCGCCGCGCCGGCCTCGATCCCGCCGGCCTCGAGCGCGCGCCAGTACGCCAGCGCTGCGGCGAGCGTGAACGCGAGTTCCTGCGCCTCCGTGCCGCCGGCGGCGTGCGTCACGCGCCCGTCGGCGACGCAAAAGCGCCCGGAAAAACCTGCGTCGGCGAGCGCCTTCGCCTCGCGCCCGAGGTCTCGCGCGATCTCGCTCCAGGGCGCCGGCGCGCCGCCGCCGAGGGCAGCCTGGCCCAGCGGATCGAAGCCGAAGTCGATGGACAGGCTCGCGGGATCGATCGCGCGATCGGCGACGATCGCCGCGAGCGCGCGGGCCGCGGGGGCGAACGATTCGCCCGGCTCCAGCGCGATTTTCACGCCGGCGTCGAGATGAACCCCCTCGAGCGCCGTCCCGAGCGCGCCGCTGTCCGCCGGCAGGCCGAAACCATGCGCGCCAACGGCGCCCTGAAACACGACATGCAGCGCGTTGGCGCCGCCCTCGAGGTCGGCGAGGGCGAGGCGGCCGGCTTCGCGCGGATCGGGATGATCGACTCGCGCGGCGATGGCCCAGTCGCCGGGCGCGGCGCGAATGGCGCGCGGGCGTTCGTCCCTCAGGGATTGATAAAGCGGCTCGATCGCGAGCCCGTCGGCGGTTTTCGAGACGAGGCGCTCGAACGGCGCGCCCTTCAGCACGCGCGCCACGAGCGCGCGCCATTGCGCCTCGTCGGCGCGGGGAAAAGCGTCCGCGAAAGCGGGGTCTGTGTCGTCGGCCATGGTCATTTCCTGCGCCGGACTTTTGGCACGCCCGGCGCGCCCGCGCCACTCGCCCTTCGTCGCAGGCGCGCGCGGTGGCGCGAGCGCGTTCCATTCGCTATTCCCGGCGGGCAGGGCTCAACACAGGAAACGTTCCCATGTCCGTCACTCCCGGAAAAATTCGCCGCGTCGTCACCACGCTCGACGAAAGCGGCAAGGCCGTCGTGCTCTTCGACGGCGAAAATCCGCACGGCGTCAAGCGGACGGGGCGGCCCAACACGTCGAGCCTTCTGTGGGTCACGGACGGCGCCCCTGCGGAAATCGGCGGCGACACGGATCGCGCCGCCGTGACGATCGGCACTTCACCGCCGCCGGCTGGCTCCATATTCCGCATCGTCGATTATCCGCCGGTGAGGCCGGAAATGGAAAACGTCGACATGACCGCGCGCATGAAGGAGCTCGAACACGAGCCGGAAATCCGCGGCCTGCCGCCGCGCCACCCCTTCATGCACCGCACCCGCACGGTCGATTACGCCATCATTCTCGCGGGCGAGATCGACATGCTGCTCGACGATTCCGAAATCCACCTGAAGGCCGGCGACGTGCTCGTGCAACAGGGCACGAACCACGCCTGGGTCAATCGCGGCAAGGACGTGTGCCGCATCGCCTTCGTGCTGGTGGACGCGAAGCCGCTCTAGCTCGCGCTCGAGGTTCCCGCGACCGCGTGGCCGATGCCGAGCGGTCTGGCGTCGACGAGAACGAATCCCAGTCGCGCCGGCTTGTCGGAGCGGTTGACCCACGAATGGTTCGTGCCGCGCTGGACCATCACGTCGCCCTGTTTCAGGGTCACGGTGGAATCGTCCATGTCCATGTCGATTTCGCCGGAGAGCACGAAGACATAGTCGATCGTCTCGGTGCGGTGCATCGCCGGCTTGTTGCCGGGCGGAAAGTCGATGACGGTGACGCGCGAACCATTGGCGGGCGGCGCGGTGCCGAGCTTGCGGGCGCCCATGTCCTCGACGTTTTCGCCGATGGCGATGTCCGCCGGCGCGCCGTCCGTGCACCAGATCAGCGTCGACACGTTGCCCGCGCCGCCATGGCGCGCGTTTGTCGGCGCGCCGTCGATGAGCACCTTCGCGACGTGTTTGTCGTCGTGGCCCGTCACGACGCGGCGCAGCGGGGGAAATTTCGTGTCGGTCACTCGGGAGTCTCCATGGTGCGTTCGAAAGCGCGGCGGGGAAAGCGCTCCACCCCGCCGCGCGGATTTTCGCCGGGCTAGATAAACTGCCCGAGGCCGGGAATCGAGCCGGCGATCTGGCCGACCGCGTCCTCGCCCGCCTTTTCGCGCGCGTAGGCGAAGACTTCCTTGCCGACGCTCTGCATCTCGCCCATGCCAAGGCCAATGCCGGTGAGCTTGCCCGCGAGGCCCATCAGTCCTCCGCCGCCGCCCATCAGCCCGCCGAGCGCGCCCATGAGGCCGCCGCCCCCGCCTGATTCGCCGCCCGCGGCCGCCGCCGCTTCCGCCGCGCCCGGAATTTTGCCGAAAACCTCGGCGACCGGCTCCGCCGGGCCTTCTTTCTTCAGAAACGCGAGAATCTGCCCAACGGCCTTTTGCGCGACGCCCGCGTCGATGCCGGCGGTCTGCGCGACGCGCGAATAAAGTTCTTCCATGACTGACTCCTGATTTTAAAAACGCGGGCAGACTAGCCGATGGAGCGCGACCGCGCCATGACCGCGCGGAACATTGTCCGCGCGCGAAGTGGCGGCGCGCCCTGGCTTGCCCTATAAGCGCGCTCCTGGATTTTCACACCGGATGGCGGCAATGGCGGACGATCCCAACAGCGTTCCCGGCAAGATACTCGTCGGCAAGAGCGACAAGTTCGAATACCTCACGCTGGCGCTCGGCAACCGGCACGGTCTCGTCACCGGCGCCACGGGCACGGGCAAGACCGTGACGCTGCAAAAACTCGCGGAGGGCTTCTCCAGCGCGGGCACGTCGGTTTTCGCCGCCGACGTGAAGGGCGATCTCTCGGGGATCGCCATGCCCGGCGATTCGAAGCCGCCTTTCGTCAAGCGCGCGCAGGACATCGGCGTCGCCTACGCGCCGGACCGTTTTCCCGTGGTCTTCTGGGACGTGTTCGGCGAGCAGGGCCATCCCGTGCGCGCCACCATTTCCGAAATGGGGCCGCTGCTGATGGCGCGCCTGCTCGATCTCAACGACACCCAGGAAGGCGTTCTCAACATCGTCTTCCGCGTCGCCGACGAGCAGGGCTTGCTGTTGCTCGACCTGAAAGACCTGCGGGCGATGCTGCAATACGTGTCGGACAATTCGGCGACGCTGACCGCGAAATACGGCAACGTCGCCGCGGCCACGGTGGGCACGATCCAGCGGCAATTGCTGGTGCTGGAAAACCAGGGCGCCGACAAGTTCTTTGGCGAGCCGGCGCTCGACATCATGGATTTCATCCGCACCGACCGCGACGGGCGCGGCGCCATCAACGTCCTCGCCGCCGACAAGCTGATGCGCTCGCCCAAGCTCTACGCGACCTTCTTGCTGTGGATGCTCTCCGAACTCTTCGAGACGCTGCCGGAAGTCGGCGACGCCGACAAGCCGAAACTCGTCTTCTTCTTCGACGAGGCGCATCTTCTGTTCGACAACGCGCCGAAATCGCTGATGACGGCGATCGAACAGGTCGTGCGGCTCATCCGCTCCAAGGGCGTCGGCGTCTATTTCGTCACGCAAAATCCCCTCGACGTGCCGGACGTCGTGCTGGGGCAGCTCGGCAACCGCGCTCAGCACGCATTGCGCGCCTTCACGCCGCGCGACCAGAAGGCGGTGAAGGCGGCGGCGGACACGTTCCGCCAGAATCCGGCTTTCGACACCGCGGAAGTCATCACCCAGCTCGGCGTCGGCGAGGCTCTGGTCTCCATGTTGCAGCCGGGCGGCGTCCCCGAGATCGTCTCCCGCTCGCTGATCGCGCCGCCCGCCTCGCGCGTTGGGCCGATCACGCCGGACGAGCGCAAGGCCATCGTCAATTCGAGCCCGCTGCTTGGCAAGTACGACACGACCATCGACCGGGAATCAGCCTTCGAGGTGCTGCAAAAACGCGCCAGCGGCGGCGTCTGGAGCCGTTCGACCGCGCCGGCGGCGCCGGCTCCCGCCCCGCAACCCGGCGCGCCGGCGCCAAGGACGGGCGATCTCTGGGGCCCGCAGGGCAAGTGGCAACCGCCGGCGCAGCCTCCCCAACCCGCGCCCGGTCCGCAACCCGTTCAGGAATCCGCCGCCGGCGGGGGCATCATCAGCGAGATCGGCGGCGTGATCGGCGGCCTGTTGCATGGCTCCGGCGCCTCGCCGGGCGGACGCCAGCGCATGTCGACGGGCGAACTCGTCGCGCGCTCGATGGCGCAATCCGCCGCGCGCTCCATCGGCACGCAGATCACCCGCGCCATCATGCGCAACATTCTCGGCGGATTGCAGAAGTAGCGTCCGTTCCGGCAAGTTTCTGGAGACACAGCATGGCCGCCCTCGACGCCGTTCTCGGCAAAATCGACGCCAATCGCGACGCCGCGCTCGGGCGTCTGTTCGATCTTCTGAAAATCAGGTCCGTCTCGACCGATCCCGCCTTCAGGGACGAATGCGCCCGCGCGGCCTCCTGGCTGGCGGACGAACTGAAGGGTCTCGGCTTCGACGCGTCGGTTCGCCCGACGGAAGGCCATCCCATGGTCGTCGGCCATCTGAAATCGAAACGCGCCGGCGCGCCGCGCGTGCTTTTCTATGGCCATTACGACGTGCAGCCGGCGGATCCGCTGGACCTCTGGGTGACCGACCCCTTCGCGCCGCGCCTCGACGGGGTGGAGGGCAAGCAGCGGATCGTCGCGCGCGGCGCCTCCGACGACAAGGGCCAGTTGATGACCTTCGTCGAGGCGTGCCGCGCCTTCGTCGAGACGGGCGGCGTTCCCTGCGACATCATCGTTCTGTTCGAGGGCGAGGAAGAATGCGGCTCCTCGTCGCTGCCGGCGTTTCTCGCGGCCAACAGGGACGAACTGAAGGCCGATCTCTGCCTTGTCTGCGACACCAACATGTGGGACGCGAACACGCCGATGATCACGGCGATGCTGCGCGGCCTCGCGCTCGAGGAAGTCGTCGTGCGCGCCGCCTCGCGCGATCTCCATTCCGGCATTTTCGGCGGCGCGGCGATCAATCCCGTTCGCGTGCTCGCGCGGATCATCTCGGACATTCAAGACGATTCGGGCCGCGTCACGATCCCCGGCTTTTACGAGGGCGTGTCGGAACTGCCGCCGGAGATCGCGGAGCAGTGGAAAAAGTTGCCCTTCGACGGCGCGAAATTCCTCGCCAGCGTCGGGCTTTCCGTGCCCGCCGGCGAAACCGGACGCAGCGTGCTCGAAATGATCTGGGCGCGCCCCACCTGCGACGTCAACGGCGTCACGGGAGGCTATCAGGGCGCCGGCTCGAAGACAGTGCTGCCGGCGCGGGCGAGCGCCAAGTTCTCGTTCCGCCTCGTGGGACAACAGGATCCGGAGAAAATCCTGGAGGCCTTCCGCGCCTTCGTGCGCGCCCGTCTGCCGGGCGATTGCGAGGTCGAGTTCATCAGGCACGGCGCCTCGCCGGCGCTGCAACTGCCTTCGTCCTCGCCCGCGCTGACGGCTGCGCGCGCGGCGCTGGCGGCGGAATGGGGCCAGGACTGCGTCGTCGGCGGCTCCGGCGGCTCGATCCCCATCGTCGGCGAGTTCAAGCACGACCTCGGCATGGACACGATGATGATCGGCTTCGCGCTGGAGGACGACCGCATCCACTCGCCCAACGAGAAATACGAACTGTCGAGTTTCCGGAAGGGCGCGCGAAGCTGGGCGCGCGTGCTGGAGGCGCTGGCGTGGCAGGAAAACCAGGGAACGCTTTCGTCCGCGGAGCGGCGGAACGTTACACCCTGAACGGGCGAATCAAACCGCCCCCGCGCTCTCCCGCAGCCCCTTGCGGTGCAGCCTCGGCAGCACTTCCTGCGCTAAATAGGGCAGTTCCGTCAGGTAATTCATGAACGAGAAGCCGATTCCGGAAAATCCCGCCGTGCTGATCCGTTCGAGATAATCGGCCACGTCGTCGGGCGTGCCGATCATCGGGAAGCCGGACTGGCCGTGAATGAGGTCGCGCCGGCGCTTGTCGTAGGCGGCGGGATCGTCGGCGCGCTTCACGCCCTTCAGCGCCAGCATGTAGTCGGCGGCGCCCCAGTCGGCGGTGTCCTCGGTCCAGTAGTGGAAAAAGTCTTCCGCCTCCTTGCGCGTCGGGCGGCAAACGATTTCGCCCACCGTGTAGACGCCGATTTCGCGCCCGTACACGCGGCTCTCGGCCTTCACGTTGACGACAGCCTCCGCCGCGGCCTCCATGCTGGCGAAGCGCGTGGCTGTGAAATAGGCGTCGGTGTTTTTGTAGGCATAGGCGCGCCCGGTCGGCGAGGTTCCGGCGTTCATGATGACGGGCCGCGCGCCGCCATATGGTTTCGGCTTCAGGCGCAGGCCGCGCAATTGCATGTGCTTGCCGATGAAGTCGAATTCTTCCTCCGGCCCCCACATGCGCTTGATCGCGTCGATCCATTCCTGGCCATATTCGTAACGCGCCTCGTGCTCCTTCTGCTGCTCGATGCCGAACATTTTGAATTCGCTGTCGTTCCACGCGATCACGATGTTGAGGCCGAAGCGGCCGCGGCCGATCTGGTCGGCGGTGACGAATTCCTTCGCCGCGAGCACGGGATTGAACAGCGGCGCGTGCACCGTCGCGAAACAGGTGATGCGCTTCGAGCGGGCCAGCAGCCCGCAGGCCCAGGTGATGGTCTCGAAGGTCGTGCCCTGATGGTCCGTCGCGCCCTGGTAGCCGCGCCAGCGGCCGATCGGCAGCATGAAATCGACGCCAACCGCGTCGGCGAGCTCGACGAGTCGTTCGCAACTCTCCCAGTCCGCCATCCAGCGTTCGGGCGCCGTCGTCATGGCGCGCCCGTTGGAGCAATTGGCGCCGAAAAGCCCCAGTTTCAGCCTGTTTCCATTGTGCATGGAAATGCGCGCCTGCTGGGCGTCCATTATGTTTCCTCCATCCGCCGGGCGAGGCCGCCCGTGCGCGTGTCAGGTTATTCTCGCGGTTTTGGCGCCGGCGTCCATGCGACAAGAAGCCTTCGCGGCCTCAGTAGCCGTGTTCCCGCGCCGGAAAACTCCCGTCCTTCACGGCGGCGACATAGGCCTTCACCGCGCCCTCGACGGTGCCCGTCTCGGGAATGAAATTGCGCACGAAGCGCGGCCGCTTGCCCGGGGAGACGCCGATCATGTCGTGCAGCACCAGCACCTGGCCGTTGCAGGCGGGCCCCGCGCCGATGCCGATCGTCGCGCAGGTCGTCAGCGATTTCGTGATCTCCGCCGCGACGTCCGACGGCGTCATCTCGATCACCATCATCGCGGCGCCCGCCTGTTCCAGCGCCAGCGCG
>CAISEY010000177.1 GCA_903884435.1 uncultured Hyphomicrobiales bacterium
CGGAAGTACGGTTACATACACGACCTTCAAGGCCGGAGCCAAATCCACGGATAAAGAAGGGATTGTTGTTGGAACTGTCGGGCAAGGTTATGGAAGCGGAATCGATAATATAAATAATATACAGAAAATAGTATATTCTGCTGGAAAAATCGGCACAACCGCGGAGGACTATCTCTTATCGCAATCTATTGATCCAAATTATGTCGGTGGAATGTCAGTGTTTGTCGTTAGTGAAATAGTGGCCGCAAATAATGCTTTAACGGGTAGTCAGGCGCTCGATTTTTTTGAAAGCTATATGGCGGAGACAATCGCGCATGAAATCGGCCACACTTTGAGTCTGGTTCATCTTTCAAAAAATCCTAATGTAGATTCCGCGTCGCCACCGGACGTCATGTCCTACAATGACACGGGACCCTGGGTGTTTTCAAAATCCCTCGATGCGCTTCAGTTGGGACTGAATGAAGCCGTCAACGACACCGAAATAAAAAATGCGATAAATTATTACGTAAAGTCGCATGATAGCAGTGGATCACTGGTCTTGTCATCGGTCAGTGGTGGACAAGCGTCAGATAGCGATCCCTCGTCTCCCATTTCCGGCAAGGCATTCGTCGTATTGGATACAGCGACGGGAGACCTCGCCTGGCTGGCGGACTTCGCCAACAGCGTCGGTGTCCACCAATCGTCTGTTCGTTATTACACGATCGAAAACATCGGCACGGACCCAATCACGTTTTCGACCCCGGTCGTTGCTGGCAGCCCGGCGTTCAGCATCGAGTTGCCATCGGGCACTGTCGGCGCGCTCGCTCCCGGAGCGACCGCTCAATTCGGCATTCGATACAACGCCTCGGTCGGACCGTCGCTGGCCTCCATCACAGTCGCTGGCGACGGCGTCTCTTACACAATGGATGCCGCAGGTCAGGGATACATTGCGGGTCCGGCGCTCGGAATCGATCTACAGAATAACAATCTTGGCGGTGCGATCGTTGGTCAATCCGGATCCCTGAATGGCGCGCTCACGATCCACAATTATGGCCAGTCATCACTTTCTATTTCATCGATCAGTCTCGTTTCCGGCGGCGCCAACTTCAGTCTATCCGGATTGCCAGACCTGTCGAAATCACCGCTCGTCCTGGCGCCCGGCGGTTCCACCGATCTGGAGGTCCTGTTTTCTCCGGGATCGACTGGACTGCTTCAGGGTGTGATTGAAATCAAGTCAAACGACACAATTTCGCCTGACGCGATGATTGACGTCGTGGGAACCGGAGCGCTCGCGGACACGGTCGGATATTGGGGCAATAATTTCGTCGCGATTTCGTTCCCCACGCTCGGGGATTCCGCCACTATAAGGCTACGAAGCAATCCTGCTGGTAATTTCTCCCCGTTTCTCCCGGCTTCGTCTCCATACCAGATTTCCGTTTTCGATCCTGTCACGGGATTGATCGCGAAGGGACAGGGCATTACGGGAGCATCCGGAACCGTCACCGACCTGACGAGCACCCTGACGTTCGGTGCGAGTACCGCGGCGGCTACTGGCGCCGACGGATTGCCCGACGACATCGCCTTCACGCTCGGCGCGGACCCCTCCAAGACCAGCAACTTCATCCCGGGCATATCGGACTACGCCGCCCTGCGAAACGGACTACTCGGCAAGGCAAGTCTTGCCACGCAAACGGGCGTGGTCGCGTCCCTCGCACTGAAAGGTTCCGCGCAAGGACTGTCTCTTGTTTCAACGTCCAACGGACTGAATGAGATCGCCTATGTCGCCACTGGCTCCGCCGGCCTCGCCATTGCGGACGTCAGCGAGTTCTTCAGTCCCAAAATCCTCTCCCAGCTCGCCTTCGCCGGCGCCGCCACCGATGTCGGCGTCGATTCTTCCCTGAACTTCGCGGCCGTCGCGGACGGCGCCGGCGGGCTGCGCATTGTCAACGTCGCCGATCCCGCGAAACCCGCCCTGCTGCAAACGATCGCCATCAACGCGACGAAGGTTCAGGTCTGGCAGGGCGTCGCCTACGCAAATAATGGCGGAGCCCTCGACGCCATCGATCTCTCCACCGGAGACATTCTGCAAACGCTCGCGCTCGGCGGATCGACCCTGACCTCGATCCAGCGCGACGGCGACAAGCTCTACACGATGGACGCGAGCCGCACGCTCCGGATCGTCGATCTTTCGACCCCGACGATGACGCTCGCCGGGTCGCTGCCGCTCGGCTATGGCGGCAACGACATTTTCGCCGCCAACGGTGTCGTCTACGTGGGCGCCGCGGATGGCTTCAACGGCGGCTACGTCACGGTGGACGTCAGCAACCCATTCTCGCCGAAGCTCATCGAGGGGCGCGACGCGAACAACATCGCGGGCAACTCCCTCGCGCTGAACGGGTCCGGACTCGGCGTGTCCACGGGGACTTTCCAGGGGACGAACGTTCTCGACGTGGTGAACGCGAGCGACCCCACCAAAACCGGTCAGTTCGTCACGCGTTACACACTTCCCGCGACGCCCTCGGACGTCGCCATCGGCGAGGGCGTCGCCTTCGTGGCGGACGGGTCGAGCGGGCTCCAGGTCGTCAATTACCTCTCCTTCGACACGAAGGGCGTGAAGCCGACGATCGCCTCGGTCACCGGCCCGACGGACCTCGATCCCGCGACCGCCGGCATTCAGGTTCTCGAGGGCCAGACCGTTTCGCTCAAGGCCGTCATCGCCGACGACGTGCAGGTTCGCGACGTTTCCGTGCTCGTCAACGGCGTGGCCGTTGGCGACGACGTGTCCTACCCCTGGGATCTCTCGGCGAAATTGCCAACCATCGCCGCCAATGGCTCGACGAACGTCACCCTGCAAATCGAGGCGACCGACACCGGCGGCAACGTCACGATCACCGCGCCGATCGCCGTGCAACTCGTGCGCGACACGACGCCGCCGACGCTCGTGTCCTCGAACATCGCCGAGGGCGCGGTGCGCGGCCAGTCGTTCCGGTCCTTCGTCTTCGATTTCTCCGAGGCGCTCGATCCGGCGACCGTCACCGCCGCGAATTTCGCGCTGATCGGACCGGGCAAGACCGCCGTCGCGCCGCTGTCGATCCAGATTCGTCGCGGCAACACCGAGGTGCAACTCACCTACGCGACGCTGCCCGTGGGCGCCTACAAGTTCGTGCTCGACTCCACGAAAATCACCGACGCCGCCGGCAACGCCATGGGCGCGACGGCGCGCACGACGAATTTCACCATGCAGACCTTTTCCGAAATCTGGAAAAGCCCGGTGTCGGGCGCGTGGACGGCAGCCGCCAACTGGAGCCTCGCCGCCGTCCCGACCGCGGTGGACGATGTCTATATGTCCTTGCCCGGCGGCGTTTCCGTCGCCATCGCCGACGCCGTGAAGGCGGCCGTGAATTCCTTCATGCAAGTTGGCGCGGGCTCGCTCTCGGTCGGCAATGGCGCGTCGCTGACCATCGCGGGGGCCTCGAGCGTCGCCGGCGAACTCGACATGTTCGGCGGCTCCTTGCTGGGCGCCGGCGATCTCGCCATCGACGGCGCGCTGAAACTCGGCTCCGGCGCGACGCTGTCGGGCAAGGGCAAGGTCGTCGTCGACGCGGGCGGACTCCTGAACATCGCCCAGGGCTCGCAGGCCTATTTCGGTCGTTCCCTCGATATTCAGGGCGCCGGATCGCTGACCGGCTCCACCCTCTATCTCGGCGCGCTCGACGCGACGACATCGACCTATGTCGCCGGCGTCGCGACCGTGCTGTCGGGCGGCGTGCTGACGCTGAACGGCGCGTCCAGCGTGCTGGGCAACCAGACGACCGCCGGGTCTCTCGTCAACGCGGGCGGCATCGTGAAAACGGGGGCGGGGACGGCGGCGATAGGCGTCGCCTTCTCCAACGCCGGGCTGATCGACATCCAGGGCGGCGAACTCGCCCTGACCACGACCGCGGCCTTCAACGCGGGCAGCCTCGTCAAGGGCGCGGGAACCCTCGCCATCGCGGGCGGCGTCACGAGTTTCAACGCCGCGCAGACGCTGGGCAACCTCTCGCAACGCGGCGGGACCATCAACGGCGCCGGAGACATCACGATCACCGGAGCCCTGACGCTCGCCGGCGGGACCATGCTCGGCGCTGGCAAGACCATCGTCGCCGCTGGCGGAACCATGCTGCTGGGCGCGTCCACGGTCCAGATCGGCCGGTCGCTCGATCTCTCGGGCGCGGGCCTCGTGTCGAACGCGAACCTCTATCTCGACACCTACGATTCGAGTGCGTCGAAATACGTCGCTTCGACGCTCACCGTGAAGTCCGGCGGCGCGCTGACGCTCGACGGCTCGACGCAGATCGGGCAAATCACCAGCGGAACGACCGATTCCCTCGTCAACAACGGTGGCATCGTCAAGACGGGGGCGGGAAACGCGACGATCTCCGTCAACCTGACGAACGCCGCGACGATCGACATCCAGTCCGGCGAACTCGATCTCTACGGGACAGCCGCGATCAACGCAGGCTCGGTCATCAAGGGCGCCGGGACCTTCGCCATCACGGGCGGCGTGACGACGTTCAACGTCGCTCAGACGCTGGGCAATCTCACGCTGCGGAACTACGGCGACCTTTCCGGCTCCGCGGACGTGACCATATCCGGTTCGCTGACGCTGTTGAACAGCGCCGGCATGCTCGGTACGGGCAAGACCATCGTCTCCACCGGCGCGACCATGCTGGCGGGGCCGGGCTCCAGCGTCTCCATCGGACGCGCACTCGATCTCTACGGTTCGGGCGTTGTGTCGAATTCAACGCTCAATCTCGGAAACTACGATTCCAGCGCGTCAAAATATGCCACGGGAACGCTCACCGTTCAGTCCGGCGGCGTGCTGACCGTCGATGGAGCGGCGAGCATCGCCAATTACAACGCGGCCGGCTCGCTCGTGAACGCGGGAAGTCTTGTCAAGACGGGCCCCGGAACCTCGGCCATTTCGGTCAACCTGACGAACGCCGGGATCATCGACGTGCAGGCCGGCGAACTCGATCTTTCGGGAACCAACGCGATCAACGCGGGCTCGCTGATCAAGGGCGCGGGAACCTTCGCGATCACGGGCGGCGTGACGACTTTCAACGCCGCGCAAACGCTGGGCAATCTCACGCTGCGCGGCGGCGCGCTCTCCGGCGCCGCCGACGTGACGATTTCCGGCTCGCTGACGATGACGAGCGGCGGCGCCATGCTCGGGACCGGCAAGACCATCGTCTCCGCCGGCGCGACCATGCTGGCGGGGCCGGGGACATCCGTCTACGTTGGCCGGGCGCTAGATCTGTCCGGGTCCGCGCTCGTGTCCAGATCGACCCTCTATCTCGACGACTACGATTCGGCGCAATCGAAATACGTCGCGGGGACGCTCACGGTGAAGTCCGGCGGCGTGCTGACGCTCGACGGCGCGTCGAGTGTTTCAACCAACGGGAGTTCCGCCGACTCCCTCGTCAACAATGGCGGCATCGTCAAAACGGGCCTCGCGACCTCGACCATCTCCGTCAACCTGACGAACGCGGCGACAATCGACGTCCAGGCCGGCGAACTCGATTTGTCCGGAACCAACGCGATCAACGCGGGCTCGCTCGTCAAGGGCGCCGGAACCTTCGCCATCACCGGCGGCGTGACCACGTTCAACGTCGCGCAGACGCTGGGCAATCTCACGCTGCGGAACGGCGCGCTTGCGGGCCCGGCGGATGTGACGATCACCGGATCCCTGACGATGACGGGCAGCGCCATGCTTGGCGCGGGCAAAACCATTGTCTCGGCGGGCGCGACGATGCTCGTTGGGCCGGGTTCGTCCGCGTCGCTCGGGCGGGCGCTCGATCTGTCCGGCCTGGCGATCGTGACAAACACGACGCTCCAGCTGGACAGTTACGATTCCGGCGCGGCGAAATACGTGGCGGGAATTCTCACCGTCAAGTCCGGCGGCGTTCTCACGCTGGCGGGTTCGTCGAATATTTCCGCCAACGGAAACGCGGCGGATTCTCTCGTCAACAACGGCGGCATCGTCAAGACGGGCCTCGCGACCTCGACGATCTCCGTCAATCTGACGAACGCCGCGACCATCGACGTGCAGGCGGGCGAACTCGATTTGTCCGGAACCAACGCGATCAACGCGGGCAGCCTGATCAAGGGCGCGGGAACTTTCGCGCTCAGCGGCGGCGTGACGACTTTCAACGTGGCGCAAACGCTGGGCAATCTCACGCTGCGGAACGGCAACCTGTCCGGCGCCGCCGACGTGACGATTTCCGGTTCGCTGACCTTCGCCGGCGGCGGCCTCCTCGGAACTGGCAAAACCGCGGTCGCCGCCGGCGCGACGATGGTCGTCAGCGGGACTACCGCCTACGCCGGTCGTTCGCTCGATCTGTCCGGTTCGGGCGTCGTGTCGAATGCGACGCTCTATCTCGGCAATTACGATTCATCTCAGTCGAAATATGTCGCGGGGACGCTCACGATTCAGTCCGGAGGCGCGCTGACCCTCGACGGTTCGTCGAGCGTCTCCAATTACAATACCTCGGCCGGCTCGCTCGTGAACGCCGGCAGCCTCGTCAAAACCGGCTACGGATCGGCGACCGTTTCCGTCACTTTCACCAGTTCCGGTCTCGTGGACGTGCAAACCGGTTCGCTCTCGCTCACCGGCGGCGGGTCGAACACGGGAACGATCAAGGTCGAGGCGGGCGCGAGCCTCGTCCTGGGTTCGACCTTCGGCGGCGCGGGCTCGATCACCCTCGCGGGCGCGGGGTCCAGCCTCGAGGAGCAGGGCAATTCGCAAAACGTCGCCTTCACGCCGGGCGTCGCCAGCACCCTGATCCTCGACGCCTCCGCCAGTTTCACGAAATCCATCTCGGGCTTCGCGACCACCGACGGACTCGATCTCGCGGACATCGCCTATGGCGGAACGACGACCGCGAGTTTCACCGGCACGGCCGCGGGCGGCACGCTGAAAATCACCAGCGGGACGCGCACCGCGAATCTGGCGCTGACCGGAAACTACCTGTCGACGACCTTCAACCTGTCGTCCGACGGCCATGGCGGCACGCTGGTGGGAACGGCGTCCGGCGCGGGCGTCACGACGATCGCCAGCGGAGCGACGCTCACGATCAACGCCGCGCAGACCTTCGCCGATCTCGTCGATCTCGGCACGCTGACGGGCGCGGGCGACGTGACGATCTCGAACTCGCTCAAATGGACGGGCGGCGGTTCGATGACGGGCGCCGGCAAGACCATCGTCTCCGCCGGCGCGACCATGCTCGCGGGGGCGGGCTCCTCCGCGTTCCTCGGGCGGGCGCTGGATCTGTCGGGTTCGGGCGTCGTCGCCAGTTCCACCCTTTATCTGGGCGCTTCCAGCGCGCCCGGCGCCTTGACGGTGAAGTCCGGCGGCTCCCTGACGCTCGACGGTTCCTCGAACATCAGCAACAATGTCTCGGGCAGCACGCTCGTCAACAACGGAAGCCTGATCAAGACGGGCCTCGGAACCTCGACGATCTCTGTCAACCTGACGAACGCCGCGACGATCGACGTTCAGACGGGCGAACTCGATCTCACCGGAACCAGCGCGATCAACGCGGGCTCTCTCGTCAAGGGCGCCGGAATCTTCGCGATCACGGGCGGCGTGACGACGTTCAACGCCACGCAGACGCTGGGCAATCTCACGCTGCGCGGCGGTACGCTCTCCGGCGCGGCGGACGTGACGATTTCCGGCTCGCTGACGATGACGAGCAGCGGCGCCATGCTCGGGACGGGCAAGACCAACGTCGCCACTGGCGCGACCATGCTGGTGGGGCCGGGCTCCTCCGTCTACGTTGGCCGGGCGCTGGATCTGTCCGGCTCCGCGCTCGTGTCCGGCGCGACGCTCTATCTCGACAACTACGATTCAAGCCAGTCGAAATACATCGCCGGAACGCTCACGGTGAAGTCCGGCGGCGTGCTGACGCTCGACGGCGCGTCGGGTGTTGCAACCAATGGAGCTTCCACGGACGCGCTCGTCAACAACGGCGGCATCGTCAAGACGGGATTTGGAACATCGAATTTCAGCGTTGGCTTCACCAATTCCGGCATTGTCGATGCCCGGTCGGGCGGTCTGACCTTCAACGCTGGCAAGGCTCTCGTGAACAACGGCGTGCTGAAAACGTCCGGCGGCGCCCTTGTCGTGAACGACGCGGTGACGGGAACCGGAAGCGTCGCGATCAGCGGCGGCGGATCGGCGACCTTCGCGTCCACCTTCCAGGAAGCCGTCGCGTTCCAGGGCGCCAACGCCGGAACGCTTTCCCTCGCTCAGGCCTATACCGGTCTCGTCTCGGGGCTGACGACCGGCGACGCGTTCGACCTCAAGTTCCTTTCCTACAAGTCGAGCTACACGCTCTCCTTCGCGACGAACGCCGCGGGCGGGGTCCTGTCCATTCTCGACGGGACGACCGCCGTAGCCAGCCTTTCGCTTCAGGGGCAATACACGGCGAGCGCGTTCTCGTTGGCCGACGATGGCCTCGGGCGCACGATGTTGACGGAGGTCCTGCCGGTGTTCGGCTCCGGCGCGGCGATGGCGGGCGACGCTGGCGACGATGTCTCGCAATTGCTCGCGCTGGCCGCGAACCTTGATTTCGCCGCCTCGACCGCCGCGACGCAATCGGTCGATGGCTCCGCTCAATGGATCATGAGCGGAGACGGCGTTGACAACTCCGGCTGGGGACCAACGGCGTCCTCGCCCGGTCCGGAAGACGGCATGTCCTTCGACGTTGTTTCGTCGGCGCCGGATCCCTTCGCCAGTCAGGACCCGCCAGTCTTGCCGGGTTCCGACGCGGACGCGGCATGGCTTATGTCCGGTGTCGGAGGAAGCGGCGTCGCCATGTCGGCCCTCGCCGCGCCGGCCGTGGATATTTCTTCGATCCCCGGCGACAATTCGGCTGCCAGCGCCTTTCTCGCCGCGCCCGTGGCGTCGCCTGACTGGCTTGCGTTCGACACGCTGGCCATCATCCCGCCTCAAGCCGCGTTCGGAGCCGAAACACACGCCATGGCGTGAGTCTTTCAAGTCGCCGCGTCAACGAAATCAGGTCGCGCGAACTTTTCAGGGGTCTGCCCGGGATTTGCGCGGCCGGGCGCGCGCACGGCCGGACGGCCCCGGACAGCGCGCGGCCTGTCCTCATCGCGCCGGCGAGGGTGGATTGGGCCTTGACGCGCGCGCCACTTCGGGACTGTTGTCCCTCTCGATATGGCATGAGTGTGTCAGGCAATGAGTGAGGGAGGACGAGGCATGAAGACTCTGGGTTTCATCGGCACCGGCGGCATGGGCAGCGGCATGGCCGCCAACCTGATCAAGGCGGGCTATCGCCTGGTCGTGACCGACCTGAATCGCGCGCAAGCCTCCGGACTGGAGAAACAAGGGGCGCTGTTCAGGGATTCCCCCAGGGCCGTGGCCGAGTCCTGCGAGCTCGTTCTCTCGATGCTGCCGAACAACGACGCGGTCAGGGCTGTCGGCCTTGGCAAGGGCGGGCTCGCCGAGGCGACCGCGGGCGCGAAGGAGTGGATCGATTTCAGCAGCATCGACAAGACGACCATCGTCGAAGTCGGCGGCGAGCTCGGCAAGAAAGGCTGGACGATCGCCGATGCGTCCGCCGGCGGCGTCGAGGAGGTCGCCGCGGCCGGTCAGCTGGCGCTGTGGCTTTCGGGCTCGAGGGCCCTGTTCGACGAGCATCAGCCGATCTTCAGGGCCATGGGCAAGTCGATTCTTTACGTCGGCGAACTCGGCGCCGCCAAGCTCGTCAAGAACGCCATGGCGATGCTGGCCGCCATCCAGCACATGAGCCTCGTCGAAATCGGCTCCTGGCTCAGGAAGGGCGGCATCGACGACGCCACCTTCAAGACCATTCTCGAGAACTCGCAGCAGGATTCGGCGGGAGTCCGGCGCATCATGGAAATCGTGGTGAGCCGCAAGTTCAAGGCGCGCAAGTCCTGGATGCCGAAGGACGTGGGCTTCGGCCTCGACATGGCGCGCGAAATGGAGGTTCCGATGCCCTTCGTCGGCCTCGCCTCCCAGATGTTCGCCATCGCGCAGGCGACGGGCCAGGACGGCTACGAGGCGACGGGCATCGCCTGCAACGTCTACGACGTGATCAACGGGAATAAAACGAAGCGGGATTGAGGGCGCCGCGCGGCGAACTCGACACGGGGGCGACGACGACTTTCGCGTGAACGGAACACGCCAGCGACCGGAGCATTTTTCGACCGCGGCGCTTCGTGTCCAGCAACGATGAAACCATTTCGGCACGCGTTGAGCGCAAAGCGTTTCGAGACCCCGGCGACAGGACGAGCGACTTCATGAATATCAGCGTTGTCACGCCCTATTTCGAGGAGAAGGGCGAATGGATACGCCAGGCGCACGAAAGCGTGCGGGCCCAGACCCGGCCGGCGCGGCACATCCTCGTCTGCGACGGCTCCGAACCCGTGAAAATTCCGGGCTTCGAGGGCGCCCACGTCGTTTTGCGACGGAATTACCAGGACTATGGCAACACGCCGAGACTGATCGGGTGTTACCACGCGATCGCGACCGGCGCCGACGCGATCGCGTTCCTCGACGCCGACAACTGGTACTATCCGGACCACCTCCGCTCGCTGGTCGGCTTCGCCGCCGCCAATGACATGGACGCGGTGGCGTCGGCGCGAATGCTTCACCGGCTCGACGGCTCCCCGATGATCAAATGCCCGACCGTGGACGGAGTGAATTTCATCGACACCAATTGTCTCCTGGTGTTGAAACGGGCGTTCCATCTCCTGATCGCCTGGGTCACCCAGGGCCAGAACGTCGCCGCGGAGATTGACCAGCATCTCTGGCGCGTCATGCGCGCCGCCGGCGCCGGCATGGCGTTCACCGATCAGCCGACGGTGGCGTACCGGACCCGGCATCGGGTCCACTACAATCAGGCGGGCGAACCCGCTCCGCCCGACGCCATTCAGCGGGCCGATCCGCGCGGAGACCGCTACCGTTAGCTCGTCCGGCGGCGGGACCGGGGGTGGATCACGAGTTCAACACCTTGTATGGAGAGACATACACGAAAGAAACATCCGCGGGAGGCGAGCCTGAATGGCCTACGATGATTTCCGAGCATTCATGAAAGCGCTTTCCGACGCGGGCGAAACCGTGACGATCGATCGCGCCATTCCGCTTCACGACGTTGGCAAGGTCATGAAGCGGGTGCAGGTCGAGTCCGGCCCATCCGTGATCTTCAACAACAACGGCACCGAATTTCCGCTGATTTGCGGAGTTTATGGCGATCGCCGCAAGACTCTGATCGCTTTCGAAACATCCGGAGCGGAGATTTTCTCCAAGGTTCTCCACGGTCTCGACAATCCGGTTCCGCCACGGGTGATCGACACGCCGCCGCCGTGTCAGGACGTCGTCATCACCGGCGACGACATCGATCTGGCGAAATTCCCCATCCCGAAATACAGCCCGGCCGACGGCGGCGCTTACATCACTCCCGGCATTGTCGTTTCAAAAGATCCCGAAACCGATATTCCCGATATCGGGCACTATCGTTTCCTCGTGCTGTCGAAAAATACATTTTCCTTTTCGGCGCAGCCCTTTCATCGTTTTGGCAAAAACCTGGCGAAGTACAGACGCCTCGGACAAAAGGCCCGCGCCGCGCTCGTCATCGGCGTGGATCCCGTTCTCGCCTATACTTGCCAGGTGCAGGTCTCCGACACCACCAATGACTGGCACGTCGCCGGCGGCCTGCGCGGCGCCCCGGTCGAGCTGGCCCGCTGCCTGACCTCGGACCTTCATGTTCCCGCCACCGCGGAAGTCGTGATTGAATTCGAGGTGGACATGGAAACCACGGTGATGGAGGGGCCGCTTGGCGAATACACGGGCTATTACACGCCCGCGTCCCACAAGCCCGTCGCGACGGTTCTCGCGATCACGCATCGAACGAAGCCCGTTTTTCAGGGCCTTCTGACGGGAAAGCCGGTCACCGAGAATCATATTCTCAAGCAAATTCCCTTCGAGGCGTCGCTCTTTCGCGTTCTGAAGGCGCAATTCCCCACGATCGCCAATATTTCGGTCCGGGCCTCGGCGGGCGTCTCGTTCTATGTCGTCATCGCGATGCAGCCACGATTCGCCGGCGAGCCCCGGCAGGTCATCCTGGCGACGCTGGCCACGAATATCCGGCCCAAATGGGTCATCGTCGTCGACGAGGACATCGACGTGCACAGTTCGTCGGAGGTCGAGTGGGCCATGGCGTTCCGCGTGCAACCGAAACGGGACGCCATCATCATCGACGAAATTCCGGCCGGGCCATCCGATCCCTCCATCGACGACCCGAAGATCGAACGCCCCCTCCGCACGGCGTCGGCGATCGGAATCGACGCGACCCGGCCATTTGGCAAGCCATTCTCGGTGGTCGCGGACGTCCCCGGCTGGGCGGACCTCGACGTGCCGGAACTGCGGCGCAAGACCTGACCGCGCCAGCGGACAATGAATCGTTTGTCGACCACGAATGACGGGAAAATCGACACATGGAACTGATTGGTGATCGCGACCGGCGCGTGACGGTCGAAGAGCTGAACTCCAGCAAATTGCTGGCGCACGCCCGCAAACAGGCCGACGCGCGAAACTTCGACGACATCCTCATCGTGGACGTCGACGCGCATCATCAGGAAACCGAACACCAGAAGGAGTTTCTGCAATACGTCGAGAACGACGTGTTGCGCCAGCAAATCATGCAGGGATTCCTGAAGGGACGCGGAAGCATCCTGCCCAACATGACCGGCAATCAGGACATGGGCGGGCGGGTCACGCGCTATCCGCTGCGCGGCACTGAAAAAACAGATCCGGCGAAGGTGCGTGACGTCGAGCTCGGCCATCGCTGGATGGACGCGCTCAGTGTTGACTATTCATGCCTGTTTCCAACCCAGCTTCTCGCGATCGGCATGCTGACGGACAGCGATCTCGAGGCGGAATTGTGCTGGGCCTACAATCGCTGGCTCACCGAAAAGGTCGTTCCGGCCTCGAATGGCCGTTTTTACACCATGCTGGCGTTGCCGTTCTCGGACCCGGAGGCCTCGCTTCGCCAGGTCGAAACATTCGGAAACAGACCGGGCGTGAAGGGCTTTCTCGTCACGTCCGTCAGAAACCTGCCCGTGCATCACAACGCCTTCATGAAGGTCTATCGCGCGATCGAGGAACGCGGACTGTGCCTCGCCTTTCATTCCGGCATTCATCCCGGCGAACCTTTTTTCAAGAGCCTGAACCGTTTCGCGACTGTTCACGCGCTCGGCTTCACGTTCTACAACATCCTCCACATGACCAACTGGGTCTCCAACGGCCTGTGCGAACGCTTCCCGGGATTGCCCGTCATCTGGATCGAGGCGGGCCTCGCGTGGATTCCGTTCCTGATGCAGCGCCTCGATCACGAGCACATGATGCGTCCGTCGGAATTTCCGATGCTCAAAAAGAAACCCTCGGATTACATGCGCGACATGTATTATGCGTCGCAACCCATGGAGACCGGCGACCCGAGGGGCCTGCAATGCACCTTCGAGATGATGAACGCGGAGACGCAGCTGCTTTATTCGTCCGACTATCCGCACTGGGATTTCGACGTTCCGTCCGTCATCTGGGATCTGCCTTTCATCACAGACAGGGCGCGGCACAATATTCTTGGCGGCACGGCGGCGCGGCTCTTCAAATTGCCGCCGCGCAACGAGAAGCAACGCGCCAATCTCCTGAAGCACGGCAATCTCGCGGTCTGAAATCCGGCGTTTTCAGCGCCGGTTCGCGCCGCCGCTTCAGGGCCCGTCCACGAGGCGGGCCTTTTTCGCGAGTTCCGTCCATTTGCCGAAATCCCCCAGCAGGTAACTGGCGAAGGAGGCCGGCGATCCGGCGTCGGTCACGATGGCTTGCGCGAGCAGGGCGGCGCGCGTCGCCGGCTGAGCAAGAATTTCATTGATCGCCGCGTTGAGGCGCGCGGCCACGGGCTCTGGCAAACGGGCGGGCCCGATAATCCCGAGCCAGAGCGAGGCCTCGTAACCGGACAGGCCGGATTCCGAAATCGTCGGAATTTCCGGAAATTCCGGCACGCGCTTGAGCGTCGTGACGCCGAGCGCGTTGAGTTTCCCCTCGCGAATATACTGGTGAGTCGTGGTCAGGATGCCGAACTGCGAATCCACGCGTCCCGCCAGCACGTCGATGATGGCCTGCGTCGAGCTCTTGTAGGGCACCTGGACGATGCGGATCCCGGACATGCTCGCGAGCAACTCCGCCGCGAGGCGCGCGAGACTCGCCTCCCCGACCGAGGTGTATGTGAGCGCGCCAGGCTTGCTTCTGGCGAGCGCGACGAAGTCCTCCACGGTCTTCGCGGGCACGCCGGGATGCGTGACGAGAACATAGGGCGAGTATCCCACCATCGAAATCGGGGTGAACTCCTTCCGGGGATCGTAGCCGACGCCAGGGTTGAGAATCGGCGCGGTCACGAGCGTCGTCGAGGTCGCCACGCCAAGCGTGTAGCCGTCCGGAGCGGCTTTCGCGATTTCCCGCGTCCCCACGGCCCCGCTGGCGCCGTCGCGATTCACGACGACGACGGACTGGCCAAGTCGCTCGGAGAGTTTGGCGCCGATCAAACGGGCCACGGTGTCGGCCGCCGAGCCCGCCGGCAGGGGAACGATCAACTGGATCGTCCGGGAGGGCCAGGGCGCGTCCTGGGCCGAGGCGAACAAGGTCGAAAGCAACTGGACGCCGGTCACCGCGATCAACGCGGTCGCCACTCTCCTGAACATCGTTTCCCCCCGCTTTGGCCGGATGCTAGGCCGGGAGGAGGCGTCCGGGCAAGACGCAACCGGGAAGGCCGGCTCGACCGGGCGTCACGCTTTTTGTTTTCCGCCGTCCGGCGCGTGGCCCAGCACCAGATCGAACAGGGCGACGATTCCGGCGGCGTCCATGGCCTTGCCGCGCCAGGCGACGATCTGGTCGGGCCTGACGAGCGCGAAGGGTTCTTCATACAGGTCGGCGGCGACCGGATCGTCGCGCAAATCCAGATGTTTCAGATCGAGCCCCCTGCGTTTCGCCTCGTCGAGAAACAGGCCCGCGACCGGCTCGGGAGGGCCGAAACTCAGCAGCGTCCAGTCAAATCCGAAACGGTCGAACAGCGAGCCCCCGTCCGCCTGCCACGCGTGCGGCGCCCGCCCGCCCGGCTTGCCGCTCGGAACATAGACGGTGGGAATATCGGGAGGCGACGGCGAGCCATCCTCGAAGATCACCGGCGATCCGTCGTAACGGGCGCCGAACGTGAAGCCGGGGATGGTGAATTCACTTCGCCCGTGCTGTTCGAGATAGGCGCCGGCGCGGGCGCGCGCGGCCTCGCCGGCCGGGCCTTCCGATTCAATCGCCGGCGAGGGCGTGTAGAGGCCGATGGAATCGGCGAAACCCGCGGCGAACCTCGTGTTGCGCAGGGCGACGGGACGGCGCTCGATCTCGTAGCTGTCGAGAAGCGCGGGGCTCGCCTGCCCCTTCGCCACGGCGGCGAGTTTCCAGCCAATGTTCACCGCGTCCTCGATGGCGGTGTTGTAGCCCATGCCTCCGGTCGGCGTGAAAAGATGAACCGCGTCGCCGCCCAGCAGCACGCGTCCCGCGCTATAGCGCTCGGCCACGAGAGCGCGCCCCGCGAGCCACGTGGCGACGCCCGTCACCCTGAAGGGAATGTCGCGGCCCATGGCTTGCAGAAACAGGCGTCCGGCCTCGGCCTCCGTGATGTCCTCGACCTTTTCGTCCTTGTGCAATTGTGTTTGCAGCACGAAGCCGCCTCGCCCGTCCGTGGTCGCCAGCAGGGCGCGACGGCGACGGTTGAAGGTCCAGTACATCCAGGCCCGGGGCGCCTTCACCACGTCGTAGAAAGCGGGCGCGTCGAGATAGATCGACAGCATCTGCCCGCCCATGAAATCGCGCTCGGCGGCGTCGCCGCCCGTGTAGCCAATGCCGAGTTGCTTGCGGGTGACGCTCGCCCCGCCATCGGCCGCGAAGAGATAGCGGGAACGCACCGCCCGGACCTCGCCGGTTCGCGCGTGGACAAGCCGCGTCAGAACGGATTCGGCGCTTTCCTCGAAGCCGGTGGCCCGCCAGTTGAATTCGATGCCGATGGACGCAAGCGCCGTCGCGTGTCGAAACAACACCTGTTCGACGAGGCTCTGCGGCACCCGGTGCGGCAGTTCGGCGCCATTCCAGACGTGGGCCAGTTCACGGATTCGGGCGCCGGCCTGATTGGCCGACGGCATTCGATGGCGCGCCAGTTCGTACCCGGAACAGGTGGTGAAATAGGCGACGTCCGTCGGATGATCGCCGGGCATGCCGAGCGCGCGAACCTCGTGCGCGAAGCCAAGCCTGCGATAATGCTCCATGGAGCGGGCCTGTGTCGCGTTGGCCTGCGGCGCCGTGGCGACGCCGGCCTCCTGATCGAAGACAAGGGCCTCGACGCCTCGCCGGCCAAGCTCGTTCGCCGCCATCAGACCGCAAGGGCCCGCGCCGATGATCAGAACCTGCGTGTCGATGGCTTTCACTGGCGGTCCTCCGTCGATCGGCGGCATTCACGACCGCGCGCGCGAGGCGACGCGCGCGAAACCGGCGCTTCGTCCGCCATTGTTCCGGCGGGGGCGCGCCGCGCCTTGATCGAAATCACCCCGCGCGAGGTTGGCCCCGGTCCTGCTTCGCGGCTGGCTCCGCGATGCCGTAGCGGAGATTGAAACGCTCCGCCGCGTATTTGCCCGAGACGATCGGCGGATAGCGCGGCGGATTGCCCGGACCCGAGCAATTCGGCAGGCACTCGACGACGGTGTCGTAGTTCGTCGCGCAGAAATAAACGAGCGACAGCCGCCGGTCGGAGCGCCCGTTCACAATCGGCGGATTGACGACCTGATGCCAGTTCGAAAGCCACTTGTCGTTGGACCAGCGCATCAGCATGTCGCCGACGTTGATGATGAAGGCGCCGGGAATCCGATTGACGAAAATCCACTCGCCGGACCGCAGCTTCACCTGGAGCGCGTCCGGCGTGTCGTCGATGTGCAGGATCGTCAGCGCGCCGCCGTCGGTGTGAGCGCCGGAGCGAAATTCGCCGGGAAGCGGCTCGCTGTCGAGCGAAGGATAATGCGTCAGGCGCAGCAGGCTGCCATGCTTGTCGATGGTCTTGTCGAAATATCCTTCGGGAAGGTCCAGCGCGACGGCGAACAATCGCATGATCGCGCGGTAGACGCGGTCCATCGCGTTGTAATATTCGGTCATGACCCCGGCGAAATTCGCTGGCGAATCCGGCCAGATATTGTCCGCGAAACTGTGCCCCGCCTCCTTCGTGAAGAAATACGGATCGTCCGGCACGACGGGCCGACCGACGGCGAAACTTTCCTGAAGCGACCGGAGAAAGCCGCTGTTCTGCGCGATGCCGACCGTGCGGCCGCGCATGGCGTTGTAGCCGCGCGAGCCGGGCTTCGTCGGGCAAAACCGCGTCTTCTCGGCGTCGGGGCGATCGAAAAACGCCAGCGAGGCCTCCGTCACGCGGTCGATCAGCGACTGATCGACGCCATGGCCCGTGATCGTGAGGAAACCCACCTGCTCGAGGGCTTCGCGAACCCCGGCGACGACGCGGGCGCGCTCGGATTCGCCGGCGCTGGAAAACGCGGCGAGGTCGATCAGCGGAATTGGCGATGTTGACATCCATGGCCCCTTTTCGCGGTCCGGCGGGCGATGGCCGGCCACGCGCGACGTTCAATGTCGCCCGCGACAAAACATAGGCAGGCCGAAATTTTCGCGCAAGGCGAGCCTTCGGCCCGTTTGCCCTCCCGGCGTCGCGCGCGACCCGCGCTTTATTTCAGCATCCACGCGAAGAGATTGCGGTTGAACCGCTGGAAGGCGGGATTGGCGAAGCCGGGTTTGGCGAGACCCCAGTCCCAGCGGATCGAGCCGGAACTGAAAACCTTCGCGCCCGCGGGAGATTCCCAGTAGACGGCCTCGGCGAGACCCTTCTTGCCATCGACGTCGACCGGTTCGCCCGTGAACAGGACGCGAAGGCGATCGAGGGACAGCAAGGCGTTGGCGGAAGCCCCGGCGGCCCACAGACGCTTGCCGTCGCCTTCCGGATCGCGGTTGTCCCATTCGTAGCCGACGATTCCGCGGATCGTGTCGCCCTTCTTCCAGCCAGTTCCCTCGAAGAACGGCAGGTCGGCGTCGGCGACGCGGTAGTCGAAGAAGGGCCCGTTGTCCGAGGGATTGAAATAATTCTGGTAGGCGACGCCGGCGAGCATTGTCTCGGGACGGCGATTTTTCCAGCGGAACTGTTGCGTGACGAAGGGCAATCCCTGCTTCTCGTCGGAAAAACGCGCGAGCATCGGATCCTCGCGGTCCTTGTAGCTCGCCATTTGCCGCCCGCGGCTCCTGCCGCCCGGCGGATTGTTCACGTCGAGATAGCGAACTTGCCAGTAGGCCGTGTTGGCGCCGAGAAAGACCGTGTTCTTTCCCTGTTTGAACACGCGGTTCTCCACCGCGTCGAACATTTCCCTGGTCCAGTATTCGTCGTGTCCCTGCGAGACGAAGAGCTTGAAGCCATCCATCAGGCCAGGATCCTCGTGCAGGTCGAAATCGCCGATCCACGAGACCTCGAGGCCGGACTCCGCGGCGAATTTTTCCATCCACGTCACGAAGTAAATTTCGCCATCCTCGATGCCCGCGAAGGTCGGCCTGTCGAAGGACACCATCGCGCCGCGGTCGTCGAAGAGCGCGCTGTTGTAGAGCGAGTGGCCGCCCCAGCGATTGTAGGCCTGCCAGGTGTTGGTGCTGAGCTTGGCGAGCACGTCGCCGGTCCGCTTCGTCGACCTGACGATGAACGTCGCGACGAAATCCTCCTCGTGGCCGTCGGCGGCCGTCACGTCGACGGCGTAGATTCCCGGACGCCATTGTCCCGTGTCGTTGACGACGTAATTGACGTTCCAGTCCGCGCCCAGCGCAGCCGCCGTGTTGCTGATGTTCTGCGCGACGATGGGCTCCTTCTCGCCTTCCCAGACGAATTCGCGGCGCAGTTCGCCATCCTTCCACGCGAGCCGCGAAATCTGGACGAGCCCGACGAGGTCGGGCTGGCCAGGCTTCGTGCTGAGCATGAGGTTGAAGGATTCGCCCGGTGAAATACTGTGCCTGTCGACATATCCCCACACGCGCTGGTCGCCGCTGAATTTCGTCCAGGCCGCGTCGATGTTGAAGCCGGCGCGCACTTCCTCCATCTTCTTTCGCACGGCGGGTATGTTGGAGATCGGACCGTCGAGACGAAGAAAATAGACAAGACCGACCGTCGCCGCCTGAATGAAAAACAAAAACGCCGCGAGGCGGGTCAGAAATCCGGAACCGGCCATTTCAAAATATCTCCGGACCGCGCGAATCGCGGCCGCGGGCGATTGTTTAGAATGACCGGCGGATAAACAATAGCCGCGCGGGCGCCGTTCAGAAGGTCACGCGCGACGAGATCGTCGCGTAGGCCCCGTTGCCATGCCGCCGGTCGCGCGCGAAACCCGCGGCGAAACCAAACTGCACGCCCCCGATCTTCAGTCCGGTGAGATGCAGGCCGGCTCTTTGCTGCCGCGTGTCCTGCCCGCCGATCGCGGTGAATTCCGGCCCGACGTAAAGCCCTTCGGAAATCGCGTAGCCAACCTTGGCGCGGGCGAAAAACGCCATTTCATGGGTCGAAAATCCGATGTTCGACGCCATCATCGTCGACTCCGTCGGCGTGTAATAAACGTCCGCGGCGAGTTCGAGGCCAATGTGCATCGTGCGCGCCGGCTGCGCCGCGCCCGCCTTGACCGTTTCGGGCGCGCTCTGGACGTTGACGCCGGCGTAGCCCGCGATGGAGCCTTTTTCTCCGGCGAATTCATAGCCGACGAGCAGCGAACTCGAATGTGTCGCGCCGGCCGGCGGCGGCGGCGCGGCTCGCGAGGAGCCGACGCAGCAGGTCGCGAGCGTCTGTCCCTCGATGTGGACCCGCGCGCCGGAGGTTTCGAGGTTGCCGCCAACGGCCGCGGTGACGCCCACGTTGAAGCCGGAGGAATTGCGGTTCGTCGCGGTGAACGAGGAATCGATGGAGACGTAGGTCGGCGGTTCCGGCGGCGGTTCGTTCTTGCCATCGTCGTCGTCCTTGTCGTCCGCGTCTTCGGCGGGCTCCGCCGGCTTCGACGCCGCGCGCGCCGCGCCCTTGCCCGAAACGGGTTTGCCCTTCGGCGCGGGCGGCGCCGGGCGCCCGAAATTCGAGACGCGAAACGGGCCGAGCGTCGTCGAGCCGCCGGAAAACGGGGCGATCGTGGCCACGAGGGGCCCGGATTTGGGAACCGGCGCCGCGGCGGGCTCGTCGAGTTCAATCGTAAATCCGCGCGCCCGCGCGCCCGCGCCAGCCTCCGCCCCGAGGGCGGCCTGGACGGCCAGTGGAACAACCGCGAGCGCGAGAACGGCAGCGAGTTTCATGCGCGAGAATCCGCGGCGGGGCGCCCGGCGCCCGCGCCTGAAAACAATCCCGGACGGAGGTGTTTCACTGACGCACCAGGAACAGAAAGCTCGCTCCTGTCGCCAGCAGCCCCGCGACGCTCAGGGCCGCGACGCGAGCCTGCCGCGCCATGCCTGGCCAGTCGATGGCGAGAGGCTCCAGCCGCCGCGCGAAGGCCGAGAAGGGCTTCGCGAGACCGATCGCGAGATCCTCGGCGAGCGCCTCGAGGCCGATCATCTCGATGAACCCGTAGAAGAACGCGAAGGCGCTGGTGAGCGCGAAGAACGCGTGTTCCCGGTCGTTGCGCAGCACGTCGTGCTTGAACATCATCAGCATCCAGCCGAACAGCGCGATTTCGATGCCGAGATAGAGCGCCGGCGACGCCGTGCGGCCCGCCACCTTGGGCGTGCGCGCGAAGGGCGTCTTCACGCCGAAGAGGATTTGCTGGATCGATTTCAGCACGCCCGCGAGGATCACCGGCAGCAGCATCAGGTTCAGCGCGTAGACGCGCGGCAGATCGGTCCACTGGTAGCCGAGGCGCTTGAGATCCCGCCCGTAGAGCAGGAAGTAGGGGATCGCCGTCAACGGCAGCAGGCTGCTCGCGAAGCGATCGTCGAAGGGATAAAGGAGCAGCGCGAGCACGCCCACCGAGGCGAAGGCCTGCGACGCCAGGTAATGGAAGCGCATGAAGGCTTCGCCGAGGAAAGCGCGGCTGAAACGCGCGCGGCGGAAGTACGAGAACAGATCGGGCAGCAGGATGAGCCCGCCATTCGCCCAGCGGCGGCGCTGGATCGTCAGCGTGCCAAAATCCGGCGGCGTGGCGCTCCAGGCGAGGCCATGGACGTGATTGTGCACGCTCCATCCCTTCGCGCGCAGGTCGATGGTCGAGCCGGTGTCCTCGATCACCGTCCGGTCCTGGACGAACTTGTGATAGAGAAAGCCGTTTTCCATCGTCGGTCTGGCGATTTCACGGAACGCGGTCATGCGCACCAGCGCGTTCGCGCCAACCCAGAAGCCCGCGCCCAGCGCGCCCATGCCCTGATGGATGATGAACTGGATGTCCGTGGTGGCGCCGGCGACGCGCTCGAGCATGCTGGTCGCGTTGGGAAAGGTCAGATAGGGCGTCTGCGCGACGCCGATGCGCTGGCCTTCGGGCGCTTCCATGATGGCGAGCAGCGTGCGCGCGTAACAGGGCGTCACGATGCTGTCGGCGTCGAGGACGAGAACGTAGTCGGAGTCCGGGAAGTCCATGACCTCGCCCGTCGCCGCGGCGCCCGGAGCGAGATCGGCGAGCCGGAGTCCGCCCTGCTCGCGGAGCAGTTCGCAGCGACGGCCCATCATCGAGAGATAGGCGTTGAGGTTCGTCGCCTTGTCCGCGCCCTTCGGCGTGTTGACGTAGAGCTTGCGTTCGAAAAATTCGAGCTTCGTGCGGAACAGGTAGCCAAGACGATCGAGATCCGCCTCGACGCCGCCCGCGTCGACGCCGCCGGCGCGAAGCTCCGCGGCGCGGGCGCGGAATTGAGACGCCGGTTCGCTCAGGATTTTCAGCGCGAAGAAGGCGCGCGTGTGATCGGCGACGCCGCCATGCGCGCCCGCGTCGACATCGCGCGCGAGACGTTCGAGGAATTCGGCGGCTTCGTCGAAGAGGGCCGCGGTCGCTTCGTTCCGGTCGGCGGGAGAGAGCTTCGCGGAGCGAATCTCCGCCACGCCAGCGGACATGCGCCGCGCGACGGGCGCGAACAGGGCCTGCACCTCGCCGGCGACGGCGCGCGAGGCTTCCAGGGTCTCGATGTCCTCGAGGCGGCGCGGGTCCGGCGGATCGTCGACGAGCAGCACGGCGCGGCGGTCGGGATGTTCGACCATGGCCGCCGAAACCAGCGTCCGCCAGATCACCGACTTGTCCTCGCGATAGGAGGGAACGAGGATCGTCAGTTTCGTGCCCTGGCGCATCGGCGCGTCGTTCTTCGGCGCCGCGTCAACCTCGCGCAGCCGCGCGAAATAGAACAGCCGCGCGTGCAGATAAACAAGGCAGCCATAGAGCAGAACCAGCAGGATGCCCGTGAAAATAATGAATTCCGCGACTTCGCGCGCGTGTCCGGACTGTTCGAAATAGGCGAAGGTCACGCCGGTGTCGCGACCGACGAAAACGGCGATCATCAACGTGAACACGATCGCGGCGAGACTCAGGGCGATTTCACGATAATGCGCGACCCCGGAATTGGCATTCAACACAAGCGCCCCCTTTATTGGCGGCGCCGTCGGATGGAGAAAATTCCGCGGCGCCTGTGATCTTTTTCTAGCTGGAGCCCTCAACCATCCCCTCATTTTTCACACCACCGCAAACGTCTGATTGAACGCCCGGTGCAGCGCGAGCATTTCGCTGAATCGTTCGATCAGCGGGCTTAAACGGACCTCCGGCATGTTGGGGATCATGTCGTAGAGCATGCATCCCTGGCGAAACAGCGTATGGGTTCTGTGTTTGGCCGTGTTTGATTTGAGGTGGCGGTCCATGCCGAGGCTTTCGCCCGCCGCGCCAAGCAGCGTCAACAACACGATGGCGAATGCGTTGAGCAGCAGGAGCCTGTCTC
>CAISEY010000178.1 GCA_903884435.1 uncultured Hyphomicrobiales bacterium
AGGCCGTCGGGCAAGAGCGTCGGCAAATCCTTGGACGAATGGATGGCGATGTCGATTTCGTCGTTCAGTTGCGCGGCGTCGATCTCTTTCGTGAACAGGCCCTTGCCGCCCGATTCGCCGAGCGGGCGATCCTGGATGATGTCGCCGGTGGTGCGGATCACCACGATTTCGATATTTTCCTCGTCGATCCCGTGCGCGGCCGCGAGGCGGCGGCGCACCTCGCGCGCTTGCGCCATCGCCAGCGGCGAGCCGCGCGTGCCGATTTTCATCCATGGGGTCGACATTCGACGCGCTCTTTGCCTGTGAACCGCCGGGACTATAGGGTGTGCGCCATGGCCGGGAAAGAGACCGGCGCTCCGGTGATTTGATGCTCGTCCTCGGCCTCGAGACAACTTGCGACGAAACGGCGGCTGCGATCGTGCGCCTGCGCCCGGACGGGCGCGGCGAAATCGTCTGCGACGAGGTCCGCAGCCAGATCGCGGAACACGCGGCCTATGGCGGCGTCGTGCCCGAGATCGCCGCGCGCGCCCATGTCGAGGTGATCGACGGACTCGTGCGGCAGGCGCTCGACAAGGCGGGGGTCCGGGTGCGCGATCTCGACGGAATCGCCGCCGCCGCCGGACCGGGCCTGATCGGCGGAGTCATGGTGGGGCTGACGACGGGCAAGGCGCTGGCGCTGGCCTCTGGCAAGCCCTTCGTCGCGGTCAATCATCTCGAGGCGCACGCGCTGACGGCGAGGCTCACCGACGGGATCGAGTTTCCCTATTTCCTGCTGCTGATGTCCGGCGGGCACACGCAGTTGATCGCGGTCAGGGGCGTCGGCGACTACGACCGGATCGGGACGACGCTCGACGACGCCATTGGCGAGGCTTTCGACAAGGTCGCGAAAATGCTCGGGCTTCCCTATCCCGGCGGCCCGAAAGTCGAGCAGGAGGCCGAGGACGGCGATTCCTCGCGATTCGATTTTCCGCGCCCGATGTTGCGACGCCCCAATCCAGATTTTTCCCTCTCCGGCCTGAAAACCGCGGTGCGGCTCGAAATCGGGAAACTGGGCAAACCCGAAAAGACCGACATCGCCGATCTCTGCGCCTCGTTTCAGGCGGCCGTGATCGACGTGATTATCGACCGGGCTCGCGTCGGCCTCAGGATTTTCCGCGAAACTTGCGGCGCGCCGAGCGCCATCGTGATCGCTGGCGGCGTCGCCGCCAACGCGACCATCCGCCGGGCCCTGCAGCGATTTTCACGGGAAGCCGGCCTGCGCGCGATTCTGCCGCCGGCGGCGCTGTGCACGGACAACGGGGCGATGATCGCCTGGGCCGGGATCGAACGGCTGCGGCTCGGGCTGACCAACGACATGGGATTCGCGCCCAGGGCGCGCTGGCCGCTCGACGAAAAGGCCATCCGCGTTCACAATGGCAAGGCCTGAGGCAAAAAGTCGCTGCCCGGAATGAACTGGAAACGACTGCTTTTCATCGCGCTGCTCTCCGGCGTGGCGCCGGTCGGCGCGCGCGGGCCCATCGACCGCGAGCCGGCGATGGCCGGCGTTCGCGTGTTTTTCGGGCCGGGACCGGGATTTGACGAAGTGGACCGCGACCTCATCGGGCGCGCCAGGCGGACGATAGACATGGCCGCCTATGTCCTCAGCGACCGGCGCATCGTCGAAGCGCTTGAAACGGCGGCGAAACGCGGCGTTCGCGTGCGTCTGTACCTCGATCCAGACCAGCCGGGCGGGCGGGGGGCGGCGAGCGCCCGATTGTCGCAACTGCTGCGCACGGGACGCGCCGAGGCGCGCGTCAAGGGCGGCGGGCAGGAATTCATGCACCTGAAGGCCTATCAGGTCGACGGCCACTATCTGCGCAGCGGTTCGGCGAATTTTTCCTTTTCCGGGGAGACCCGGCAGGACAACGACATCGTGGTGATCGAAAGTCGCGCGGCGGCCGAGGCTTTCGCGGCGCGATTCGAGCAAATCTGGGCGCGTTCGACGAACGTCGCCTTCGTGCCCTGACGCGGAATGGACAGGCGGAGAACGCGATGCGGGAATTCAGGACCATCGCCGTGCTCGGAGCGGGCGCCTGGGGCGTCGCGCTGGCGAATGTCGCGGCGAGGGCGCGGCATGATGTCGCGCTGTGGGCGCGCGACTCCCTCCAGGTCGGGGACATGGCGCGGACCCGGGAGTCTCGCCGGCTGCCCGGCGTGAGGCTGGAGGAGGCGGTTCGTCCCGAAGCTTCGCTGGCGCGGGCGGCGGAGGCGGATCTCGTGCTGGCGGTGGTTCCCGCGCAGGCCATGCGTGGCCTCGCGATGGCGCTGGCTCCGCTCGTCCGGCCCGGAGTCCCCGTGGTTTTATGCTCCAAGGGCATCGAGCAGGAGAGTTCCCGGTTCATGAGCGAAATTGTCGCGGACATGCTGCCGGAAAACCCTCCCGCGGTGCTGTCCGGCCCCAGTTTCGCGGTGGACGTTTCCCGGGGCCTGCCGACCGCGGTGACGCTGGCGGCCGGCGACGGGGCGCTGGCGAAGTCCATCGCGGCGGCGCTCGCCGGACCCGCCTTCCGGCTTTATCATTCGACGGACATCAGGGGCGTCGAGATTGGCGGCGCGGCGAAGAACGTCCTCGCCATCGCCTGCGGCATCGCGGCCGGCAAGGGGCTTGGCGCGAGCGCCGGGGCGGCGCTCATCGCGCGTGGATTCGCCGAACTGACGCGTTTTGGCCGGGCCTTTGGCGCGCGAAGCGAGACCCTGATGGGCCTTTCCGGGCTCGGAGACCTCGTGCTGACCTGCGGTTCGGCGCAATCGCGCAACTTTTCCTGTGGCGTCGCGCTCGGCAGGGGTGAAAATCCCGCCGCGGCGAGCCATGGCAAACTGGCGGAGGGCGCCCATACGGCTCCCGTTCTCGTGGCGCTGGCGCGGGACACGGGCGTGGACATGCCGATTTGCAACGCCGTCGACGCCATTCTGGCCGGACGCACGGACGTCGACCGGGCCGTCGAGACCTTGCTGGCGCGGCCCTCGAAGGCCGAATGACCGATTGATTCAAGTCGCGTTCGGGGGATTTCCGACGTGTTGCTGGCCGGGTTGCCGGGGTCCGCCGACTGGTCCGGCGACCGGATCGCGCCCGGTCTGGAGCAGGGCGACGGGCTGGATTTCGTAGGCGTGCCGTTCCTTGCGCAAGTCCCGGTGATTCCACGTTTCGTTGAGTTCGCGCGCCTCGGCCTCGAGGTTTTCGAGCGAATCGCTGACCAGAAGCGCCACCGCCACGGGCTTCGTCTGCACCAGCGCCCACAGCCGCTTGCGCCCGGAGCGCGGCGAATCGTCCTGTTTCGCGGCGGGACGGCGCGGCGCGAACCATGATCTGATCGCCTCGCCGAGGCGAAATAATCCAACCTGCCTGGTCACGACGCGTCTCCTTTTCGACCGTCCGTCCCGTTCGAATCCCAGCATCCCACCGAAATGGCCGCGGAGGCAAATCGATTTTTCGCGTCCCGCGGAGGGCTGGCCCGTCCGAAAAGCCGGGCTCGCCTCCCTTTTGCCAGGATTCTGTTGTCGCGGGGCGGATTGCGACCTAAAAATTCGTGTGTTAAGTGACGCCCGCCTTCGGGGCCAGGGGCGCGTCGCGTCATCCGGTCCCGTTTCCGAAAAGCTTGTCGTCGGAGTTGTGGCATGGTTCGCCGCATCATGGCTCATCGTGGCAAGCGTCCGATTGTAATCCGTCCAGAGGCCTGTTTTGGCAAAGGAAGAAACCATCGTCTCCGGAATGGCCGGGCGCTACGCGGACGCGCTGTACCAGCTTGCCCGTGACGCGAAATCGACCGAAAAGGTCGCCGCCGACCTCGCGACTTTTGGCGACATGATCGCCTTGAGTCCCGACTTGCGGCGTCTTGTCCGCAGCCCCGCCTTCACGGCGGAGTCGCAGCTCAAGGCCATCGACGCCCTGCTCGCGAAAGCGGGCGTGTCCGGCGTCGCCGCCAATTTCATCAAGCTCGTCGCGGCCAAGCGCCGCCTTTTCGCCATCGGCGACATGATCGCGGGCTACAACGCGTTGCACGACGCGGCGCGCGGCGTTACCCGCGCCGAAGTGACCGTCGCCGCCCCGCTCGGCGACCAGCATCGCGCCGCGCTCGAGGCGGCGCTCAAGGAAATTTCCGGCGGCAAGTCCGTCGATGTCGATGTCAGGGTCGATCCCTCGATCATTGGCGGCCTCGTGGTCAAACTTGGCTCGCGCATGGTCGACGGCTCGCTGAAAACAAAACTCAACTCAATCCGCTCACGTATGAAAGAGGTCGGCTGATGGATATCCGCGCCGCTGAAATTTCGGCGATTCTCAAGAACGAGATCGCCAACTTCGGAAACGAAGCGCAAGTGACCGAGGTCGGGCAGGTGCTCTCCGTCGGCGACGGCATCGCGCGCGTCTACGG
>CAISEY010000179.1 GCA_903884435.1 uncultured Hyphomicrobiales bacterium
CCCGCGTGCTCGATGGCGCCGACCGGCTCTTCGCCGACGGGAGCGGCATGGCGCTCGCGGCGCGGCTGTCGGGCCAGCAACTCGTCGACAACGTGAACGGAACCGATCTTCTTCCGCTGCTGTGCGCCGCGGCGGCGCGCGCCGGCCAGAAGATTTTCCTGCTCGGCGGCAAGCCCGGCGTCGCGCTCGAGGCGGCGATGACCCTCGGCCGCATGGGATTCGAGGATGTCGTTTGCGGCGTTCACCATGGCTACGTCAAGCGCGGCGGCAAGGAAGAATCCGACGCGATCGCCGCCATCAACTCCAGCGGCGCGAACATTCTGCTCGTCGGCATGGGCGTGCCGGTTCAGGACACATGGATCGCCCGCAACTTTCCGCGCCTCGCTCCCGCGGTCGTCGTGGGCGTCGGCGGTCTCTTCGACTTTTTCTCGGGCGCCGTCTCCCGCGCCCCCGCCGCCCTGCGCGGCGCGGGAATGGAGTGGGCCTGGCGACTGGCCATCGAGCCCCGGCGCATGTGGAAACGCTATCTCGTCGGCAATGTCTCCTTCCTGGCGCGCGCCGTCCTCTTCGCGGCGCGGCGCGAGCTCGCCCCGCGTCTCCCCGAAACCGGCGTCGCGAGGCGTGTTTGCTGGATTCGGGCGCGGGCCAGCACGCACACGCTTTCCGTCCTGCCGGCGCTGATCAAGCGCGCGGTCGATGTTCTCGGCTCGCTCGCGATCGCCGCGGTTCTCGCCCTGCCGTTGCTGATCGTCATGCTGCTGATCAAGCTGGAAACGCCCGGCCCGGTCCTGTTCCGCCAGACGCGAATCGGACGCAACGGCTGCACGTTCACCATGTACAAGTTCCGGTCGATGCACATCGACGCCGACCGCCTGCACGCGAGGATGTCGGGCAAGTCGACGGATCCGAGATTCCTGCTCTTCAAGGCGAAACAGGATCCGCGCGTGACCCGGATCGGCCGCTACATCCGCAAGGCCTCGATCGACGAACTGCCGCAATTGTGGAACGTGTTCCGGGGCGACATGTCGCTCGTCGGCCCGCGCCCCGCGCTGCCGTCGGAAGTCGCGCGATATTCCATCGGCGACCGCGACCGGCTTCTGGTCAAGCCCGGCATCACCTGCACCTGGCAGGTCAACGGACGCGCGGACATCGACTTCGTCGGCCAGGTCGAACTCGACCGGGAGTACGTTCGATCATTTTCTCTTCTTAAAGACATATCTCTCATCCTGCGCACCGTGCCCGCGGTCCTGACCGCGCGCGGCGCCTACTGACCCCGGTAGTCCCATGAGCAAGACCGTCGACATCCTCCTCCTCGCCGACCGCGATGGCAAAAGCCTCTGGCCATTGACGGAAACGATTCCGCCCTGCCTGCTTCCCGTCGCGGGAAAGCCGCTGATCATTCACGCCCTCGAATCCATTGGAGCCTGCGTGACCGCCGACGTGACGGTCGTCGTCGCCTCGGGAGACGAGATAACCCCGGCGGCGCTCGCGGGCCTCGGCTTCCCGACTCTCAAGATTTCGGTCACGAACCTGCCCCGCCCGTTCGTCGACTCGAGCCTTCTCGCCGTTCGCGGGGATATTGTTCCCTCCACGCGCACCATCGAGGAAATGATCATGGCGATCGAGGAGGAGAGCGCCCTGACCAGCGCGGACGAGGGCGTCGGCGCGTGGCGGCTCGCCGCCGGGCAGCCCGTCCCGACATGGCGGGAAACAGCGATTCTCTCGGACAACGACGACCGGATTCTTCCAGGCCTCGCCGCTTACTGGCGCATGGCGATTTCCGCCGTCGCCTCCGACGGCATGGACCTTCATCCGGCCGGATGGCTGACCGCCGACGGAATGCGCGTCGGCATGAACGCCCGCGTCCTGACGCGGCGCGCGCCCGGCCGCGGCGTCAGCGTCGGCGCGGACGCTTTCATCGACCGCAACGTGATTCTTGGGGATTGCTGCGTCATCGGCGACCGGGCCTGGATCGCCAGGGGCGCCCGGATCAGCCGCTCCGTGGTCATGCCCGACACTTATGTCGGCGCCGGCGTCGTTCTCGACCAGGCGATCGCCTGCGGAAACTGGCTTTGCCACATCGAGACGGGGGAAGTGACGCGGATCGCCGACCAGACGATTATCGCCAGACTCGCCGCCTGACGCTTCGCGACGGCGCTCAACCGCCGCCCTGACCGGGCCTTTTCCGGTAGATCGTCGAGGGGCTGACGCCCAGAAAAGCCGCGGCGCGCGGCACGTTGCCCTCGCAGATCGCGATGGCCTTCTCGATGGCGATCCGTTCGATTTCCGCCAGCGCCACGATGTCCGAGACAAGGCTCCAGCTCGCGGGATCGGCGTTGGCGGAAGCCCCGGGCGGGGGGGCCGGACGGGGAACCGGGACCGGCGCCTCCGGCGCGTGCGCGGAGCGCGGAATCGGCAGCATCGCCGCAGTGACCTCCTCGCCCTGGTGCATGACGATGGCGTTGCGCAGCACGTTCTGCAACTGGCGCACGTTGCCCGGCCATTCATAGGCGCGCAGGGCCTCGATGGCGTCGGGCGTGAACGCGCGAAAACGCCTTTGTTCCTCGCCCGCGATCTGCTTGAGCAATTCGCCGGCGATCAGCACGACGTCGTCCTCCCGCTCGCGCAGCGGCGGCAACTGGATCGGCACGACGTGCAGGCGATAGTACAGATCTTCCCGGAACCGCCCCGCGTTCACCTCGGCGAGCGGATCGCGGTTGGTGGCGCAGACCACGCGAATGTCGGCCTTCTCGTCCCGGCTTCCGCCCACCGGCCGGAACACGCCGGTTTGCAGGAAACGCAGGAGCTTGGTCTGCAAATCGATGTGCATCTCCCCGATTTCATCGAGGAACAGCGTGCCGCCGTCGGCCTGCCTGACCGCGCCCGCCCTGTCGGCGACCGCGCCGGTGAAACTGCCGCGAACATGGCCGAACAATTCGCTTTCGATGAGGTCCCTGGGAATCGCGCCGCAATTGATCGCGACGAAGGGCCCCCCGGCGCGACGGCTGAGGCGATGCACCGCCTCGGCGCAGAGTTCCTTGCCGGTGCCGCTTTCGCCCGTGACGAAAATCGTCGCGTTCGAGGGTCCCGCCGCCTCCAGCGCGCGGTAGACGGCCTGCATCGGCAGGGATTCGCCGATGAAGCCGCAGAACCTGCCGCGCGTGAAACTGTCGCGCAGAACGTCGACCTCGGTCTTGAGCCTCGCGCTTTCGCAGGCGTTGCGGATCGTCGTCGTCAGCCGGTCCGCCGTGAACGGCTTGACGATGAAGTCATAGGCCCCGGCCCGCATCGCCTCGACGGCGATCTTGATGGACCCGTCAGTCGTCACGACGACGACGCTCGCCGGTAACTTTTCGGAAACGATACGCCCAAGAATGTCGAGGCCCGACATGTCCGGAAGGTTCAGGTCGAGCACGATGGCCCGGGGAACGCCGGCTTCGAGCGCCGCGAGCGCGGCGGCTCCCGAGCCCGCGACGGCCACGGTGAAACCGGCCCGTTCAAGATAGGCCCGATAAAGCTCAGCCATCGAGGCGGTGTCCTCGACGACGAGTACGTTTCTGGTGTCACCCGCGGGCATGCCCATCCATCCGGTTGGTCCGTTCCGGTCGATACTGGATGGTAACGGTAAAGGAACGCCTTTTATCTAGCATCGGCTTCGCGACGCGGCCCGGAGTCCGCGAAACCGCCGGACGCGACGACCCGGCGACAAAGGCTGGACTTGTACCGATGCAGCGTTCCCCCGCGAGGTTCTTGCCCGCGTTCCTGACACTGGTGACTCTCGCCTTCGCGATTTTCGCGGCGGGAAGCGTGCGGACGCTGATGGCCATCGACTCGTCCGCGACGACCGGAAACGCCTCGGCGGCCCCGCGGGCGGCGGTCGATGGAGACGCCGGAACCGACGCCATCGCCGCGGGCCTCGCCAGTCTGGCGCGCGAGACGGCCGCCCTTGGCGAACGGCGCGCCGCCGCGAGCCAGCGGATCACGACGCTCGGGATCGGCTTTTTCGCCAGCCTCTGCCTTCTGGTTTTCTCCTTTGTCTCCGCCGAGCGAGCCTCGCGGAGGATGCTCGCGATGGCGCGGGCCGCGCGCCTCGACGCCGACCGTTCGCGGGCTCAACTCGTCGAGGCCGTCGAGAACATCAACGAGGGCTTCGTCCTCTACGACAACGACGACCGACTTGTTATCTGCAACCGCAAGTTTCGAGAGGCCTACAAAATCGTCGCCGATCTCCTGAGGCCCGGCGTCACCAGCGAGCAAATCCTGCGGGCGGCCACCGAGCGGGGACAGTTTCCGCAAGCCGGCGACGACCGCGAGGGCTGGATCGCGCGCCGCCTCGAACAACGCCGCCGGTTCGCGCCGCCGTTCGAGCAGCAGCTGGCCGGCGGCCGCTGGCACATGGTCTCCGACCGCTCGACGCGCGACGGCGGGCTCGTCGGCATCCGCACCGACATCACCGAACTGAAGCGACGCGAGAGCGAATTGCGCGAGGCGCGGCTTGGCCTCGAGGAACAGGCGGAACGCACCCGCGTCCTCGCCGAGGAAGCCCGCGCGGCCAAGGACGTGCTGCAGGACGCGATTGAAAGCATCAACGAGGGCTTTTGCCTGTTCGACGCCGACGACCGGCTCGTCATGTGCAACTCGCGCTATCGCGATCTCCACCAGCGCGCCGCCGGGGCGATCCGGCCGGGCGCCTCCTTCGCCGAAATCACGCGGGCGGCCATCGAGAGCGGCCATCTGATCGTCGCCGAGGAGGCCGGCCACGCGATCGCCGAGCGCGAACACGCCCGTCGCAATCTCGAGGATTCGAGCGTCGAGGAACAATTCGACGACGACCGCTGGATCCGCGTTTCGACCCGGCGCATGCGCAATGGCGGAATCGTCAGCGTTTTCGCGGACATCACCGAGATGAAACGCCGCGAGTTCGCCCTCACCTCGGCGCACGCGCGCCTCGAGCGGCAGACCCGGGAAATGTCGGACCTCGCGGAAACCGCGCATCGCGCCAATCGCGCCAAATCCGAGTTCCTGGCGATGATGAGCCACGAAATCCGCACGCCGCTCAACGGCGTCATCAGCGCGCTCAACCTCGTGGGCGACGGCGCCTCGACGGGCGAGGACCGCGAACTCGTGGCCACGGCGAGGTCGGGCGCCCGCTCGCTGCTGTCGATCCTCAACGACATTCTCGACATGTCGAAGATCGAGGCTGGCATGATCACGCTGGAATGCCGCCCCTTCGGCGTCCGCGATCTGGTCGCCAACGTGGTGGCCCTGTGCCGCGCCGAGGCCGACGCCAGGGGATTGTCGATCGGCTTCGACATTCGCGCCGACGTTCCGGAATTCGTGCGGGGCGACGCGAGCCGCGTCCGCCAGATGGTTCTGAATTACGTCACCAACGCCATCAAGTTCACCGACCGCGGCGGCGTCGAAATTCACGTCGCGCGCGCCGCCGGACAGGACAGCCTGCGCTTCGAGGTCGTCGACACCGGCATCGGCATTCCCGGCGACAAGCACGGCCAGGTGTTCCGCGACTTCGTCCAGCTCGACCAGTCCATTCGCAGGCGGCACGGCGGCACGGGCCTCGGCCTCGCGATCACGCGGCGGCTGGCCAGGGTGATGAACGGAGCCGTCGGCTTCGCGAGCGAAGCGGGACGCGGCTCGACGTTCTGGTTCGAGGCGCCGCTGCCGGCGGCGAGCGCGCCCGCCGCGGACGAACTGCCGCCGCGGCCGCTGGCGGGCGCCGCCGCCGCGACCTTCGCCGGCCTGCGCGTCCTGCTGGCGGAAGACAACGAAACCAATTGCTATCTCGCGCATCTGATGCTCGAGCGCATGGGTTGCGAGGTGGACGATGTCCGCGACGGCGCCGCCGCCGTCCACGCCATTTCAGCGAGCGCCTACGATCTCGTGCTCATGGATATTTCCATGCCCGTGATGGACGGTCTCGAGGCCACCCGGCTGATGAAGGCCTCGGGCTCGTCCGTGCCGGTGATCGCTCTCAGCGCCAACACGGGACCCGAATTCGAGGCCGCCTGCCTTCGCGCGGGCATGAAGGGCTGCCTGACGAAACCCATCGACATCGACGCCCTGCGCGAGGCGCTCGCGTCCATCGCGGACGAATCGCGGCCTCGCCCCCGGCGCCGCGAGGAAACGCCGCGCGAGCCGGCCCGGGACGGATTGTTCGATCCCGGCCAGCTCGATCGCGTTTACGAAGATCTCGGTCCGCGAGCCTTCGAACGGATTGTCGCCGGATGCCTGGCCGACATCGAAGGCGAACTCGGGGCGTTGCGCGAGGCCTGGAGCGCGGGGCCGGGCCAGCCCGACGCCGGGGCCGCGCGCCGCGCGGCGCACAAGCTGGTCTCGCTGGCCTCGACCGTGGGGGCGCGTGAACTCTCGCGCCTGTCGCGCCTCGCGGAGGAAGGCAACCTTGGCGACGCCGAACGCGAGACGTTTGACAGCGTCGCCACCCTGTCGGTCCGGCTGCTCACGGAATGCGCGGCCCGCATGGCCTCCCGCGCCGGCGGGAACGACGCCGCGCGCGCCGCCTGATCCTCCGGAAAGCCGGCCGGTCTCACCACTTCCTGTAGGTATGCGCGCTCGTCACGTTGCCGAGCGTCGCGCCCAGCGTGCTCATCACTTCGCGGAAGTCCGTCGCCTTGCTGTCGTAACAGGCGATGGCGTCGTCGGGCATCAGATGCGGGTTGAGCGCGTCGCGGTCGGCGCTGCGCACGAGTTCCTCGATCGACCGCTGGATGACCTCGGTTTGCTGCGTCTTGGGATTGCGGCTGATCAGCACCGCGTGCCGCTCCGCGTTGGTGGCGCGCGCGCCGCCGACGCAGTTCGCGACGATCAGTCCCTGCAGGAAGCGCGTGCCATAGGGCAGCGAGGTCGAATCCTTGTTGATCGCCGAATTGGCGTTCGACAGGACCGGCTGGGTCAGGTTTGACATCAGGACGCGGATGCCGGGCGGCGTGATTTGCGAGGGACGCACGAGACCCGACTGGAAACAGGGCGCTTCCGGCACGACGAGCCGGTCGCCCTCGATCAGCGCGACGTCGTCCACGTCGTCGCCGGTGAAGGCGCCGCGCCAGTCGAGCACCATTTTCTCGCCGTTGCGGATGAGCGTGATGCGCGAAACGTCGGCGTCGGGCCGTACCCCGCCCGCCGAGTGAAGCGCCGAGGGAACGAAACGGTCGAGCGGGGCGTCGCCGAATTTCGTCAGGTATTTTTCGGTCTTGTCCGAATCCTTGAGGTTGTTGATGACCGAACGTCCCGGCCCGAACACGGCGCCCTGGACGTAAACGTTGATTGGCGCGTAGAGCACCGGCCGCACCGCGAGCTTCAGCCCGTCGCGCTTGAAAATCCCCGCCTTGATGTAGGCCGCCTCGATTTTTCTTTGCAGTTCGGCGTTCGTGACCGCCGACACCTTGATCTCGCCGGCGAAGGGGAGAATCACGCGGCCGTCCGCGTTGATCATGTAATCCCCGGTGAATTCCTCCATGCCGGGAACGGTGATGTTGAAACGGTCTCCCGGCGAATAGCGCATCGTGAGATCGCGCTTCGGCGGGCCTTTCTTGCCCGCCGGCATGATGAAGTCCGGCGTGCCCGGCGCGGGGCAGGAGGTTTCGGGCGCGTGATCGGGCGCGAGGCCGCCAACCTGGCCTTCGTATTCCTCCGCCGCGGTCGCTTTCTCCGGATTGAAGAGGCTCTGGTCGAGATTGTGCGGCAATTGCCCGAGGCGGGCGCACCCCGCGGCGAACAGCGCGACGAGACCCGCGGCGGCGGCCCGCGACGCCGCGCGACGCGCGCCAGGGGCGCGCGAAGCGGCGGATTCAGGAAGGCGCGCTCTTTCGAACTTGCGCTTTGACCGCGGGAACGGCATTTCTGGACTGACCGCGTGAGCGTTGAGCTGCTGAATTGGTTAACAATGGCTTTATTTCAGCTTATGGTTAATTTCCGGTTGAGTTCGCCTTTCCGAATCAGGGTCTTTTTGGGACAATTCAGGACAGCGCGCGGACTCCCGACCCCGGATTTTCACATGTTTGAATCGATAAGGGCGCTCGCCGCCGCGTTGACCGGAGGAGGCGCCGCGCCGGATTTCGACGACACCGACTACCGGGTCGCCGCGGCGGCGATGTTCGTTCACGTCGCGGAGGCCGACGGCCATGTCGTCGAGGCGGAACGCCAGCGAATGCGCGCGCTGGTGTCCTCGCGTTTCGGGCTGGACGCCGCGGCCACCGCGCGCTTGCTCGCACAGGGCGAACGAAGCGAGCACGAGGCCGCCGACCCCTTCCAGTTCGCGAGCGCGCTCAGGCGGGCGCTCGATCCGGAAGGGCGCCGCAAGATCGTCGCCATGCTCAGGGACATCGCCGGCGCCGATGGCGAGACTCACGAATTCGAGGACGATTACATCAGCCGCGTGGCCGAATTGCTCGACGTCGCCGGCGAGGAAACCAGACAGGCGCGCCCGTGAGCCCCCGAATGGTCGCCATTGTCACGGGGGCCTCGGGCGGCATCGGCGCCGACCTCGCCCGGGTGCTGGCGCGCGAGGGGCGCGATCTCGCGCTTGTCGCCCGCGACGGCGCGAGGCTCGCCGCGCTGGCCGGAGAGATCGAACGCGGCGGACGTCCGCGCCCGCTCGTCGTTCCGCTCGACCTCGCCCGACCCGACGCCGGCGAAAAGCTGGCCGGCGAACTCGCCGCCGCCGGCGCTTCGCCCGATATTCTCGTCAACAACGCGGGGTTCGGCCTCGCCGGCCTCGCGGGAGACCTCGACCGCGCCGGCCAGATCGAAATCGTCGATCTCAACATCCGCGCCCTGACCGGCCTCACGCTGCGGTTCCTGCCGGAAATCGTCGCCGCGCGGGGCCGCGTCCTCAACGTCGCCTCGGTCGCGGCCTTTCTGCCCGGTCCCGGAATGGCCGTTTACTACGCCAGCAAGGCCTTCGTCGTTTCGTTTTCCGACGCCCTCTCGGCGGAACTGGCGGGGACCGGCGTCACCGTCACGACCTTGTGCCCCGGCGTCACCCGGACGGGCTTTCAGGCGCGCGCCGGCGTCGCCGGAGGCCTCCTGAAAGCCTTGCCCGGAATGAGCGCCATGGCCGTGGCCGAGGCCGGATACCGGGGCATGATGGCGGGCCGCCGCCGCGTCGTTCCGGGCCTGACGAACAAACTGCTCGTCGCCATCCTGCCATTCGTTCCGGGCGCGATCTTGCTGCCGCTGATGGCGCGCGTTCAGGCGCGCCGGAGGGCGCCGTGACAGGACCGGCCATGCGAAATTCAGGTCTCCGCAAACTCCCGGTTCTGGTCGTTTTGCATCAGGAACAATCGACGCCCGGTCGCGTCGGCGCGCTGCTCGAACGGGAGGGCCATGAACTCGACGTTCGCCGCCCGCGTTTTGGCGATCCGCTCCCCGCGACCCTGCGCGGCCACGCCGGCGCGATCTATTTCGGCGGCCCCATGAGCGCCAACGATTCCGACGATTTCATCAGGACGGAAATCGACTGGATCGGCGTGCCCCTGAAGGAAAACCGCCCCTTCCTAGGCGTTTGCCTCGGCGCGCAGATGCTGGCGCGCCATCTCGGCCACCGGGTTTTCGGCCACGCCGACGGACGCGCCGAAATTGGCTATTACCCGGTCGATCCGACCCCGGACGGACAGGCCCTCTGCGCCGCGCCGTTTCCGGCCCATGTCTATCAATGGCACCGCGAGGGGTTCGACCTGCCGCGCGGGGCGCGGCTGCTCGCGGGCGGCGAGGATTTTCCCGTTCAGGCGTGCCAGGTGGGCGAATCGGCCTTCGGCCTGCAATTCCATCCGGAAGTAACCTACGCGATGATGTGCCGGTGGACGGTGAAGGCCGTCGCGCTGATGGGATCGCCGGGCGCGAAGCCGGCGCCCGAGCATCGCGATGGCTGGTTTCAGCACGACCCCGCGATCGCGCGATGGACGCCCGCGTTCCTGCGCCGATGGCTGGAGTCCGGCGCTGGCGGCGAGCCCCTCTGAAACGAGTCTGGCCGGAGCGCCCGCGCGCCCCGGCCAGTTGCTTTCGATGCTTCGGATCTCAGTAGTTGTAGGCGCGCTCGCCGTGATCGGACACGTCGAGGCCTTCGCGCTCCGCGTCCTTGCCGACGCGCAGGCCCATGGTCATGTCGATGATCTTGTAGAGGATCGCCGAGCCGACGCCGGACCACGCGAGCGTGTAGAGCACCGCCTTCACCTGAATCATGACCTGCGTGGCCATGACGTATTCGCCAGGCGAACCCGCGCCGGGCTTGATCGTGTAGTCGGTGAGGCCGACGCCGCCGAGATAGGGAGCGACGAGGATGCCCGTGCCGATGGCGCCGACGATTCCGCCGACGCAGTGGACGCCGAACACGTCGAGCGCGTCGTCGTAGCCAAGTTTGTTCTTCACCGTCGCGACGAAGAAGAAGCAGATCGGGCTGACGAGGATGCCGAGGACAAGCGCGCCCATCGGGCCCGCGTATCCGGAGGCCGGCGTCACCGCGACGAGGCCGGCGACCGCGCCCGTCACCATGCCGAGCAGCGAGGGCTTGCCCTTCGCGGCCCATTCGACGAACAGCCACGACATCGCGGCGCCGGCGGTGGCGACGAAGGTGTTGACGAAGGCGAGAGCCGTCGTGCCGTTGGCCTCGAGGTTCGAGCCCGCGTTGAAGCCGAACCAGCCGACCCACAGCAGCGAGGCGCCGATCATCGTCATGGTGAGCGAGTGCGGAGCCATGGATTCACGTCCATAACCGACGCGCTTGCCAATCATCAGGGCGCCAACCAGACCGGCGATGCCGGCGTTGATGTGGACGACCGTGCCGCCGGCGAAGTCGAGCGCGCCGAGCTGGAAGAGATAGCCAGCGTTCGCGTTGACCGCGTCGAGGGCCTCCTGCGCCGTCTTCTTCGTGGCGTCATCGGTGGCGGCGGCCAGAGCCTTCGCGGCGTCGCCGATGGCGTCCGGGCCGGCCCAGTACCAGACAGAGTGCGCGATCGGGAAATAGACGAGCGTCACCCAGGCGAGCACGAAGACCAGCACCGAAGAGAACTTGATGCGTTCCGCGAAGGCGCCGACGATCAGCGCCGGCGTGATGCAGGCGAAGGTCATCTGGAAGGCCATGTAGGCGAGTTCCGGAACGACGACGCCGTTCGAGAACGTCGCCGACGTGGAGTCCGGCGTCATGCCCTTCAGGAACGCCCGCGAGAAGCCGCCGATGAAGGCGTTGAGCGACCCGCCGCCTTCGGTGAAGGCGAGCGAATAGCCGTAGAGCACCCAGACCACCGAGACCAGCGACACGATCATGAAGACCTGGCTGAGCACGGACAGCATGTTCTTCGTGCGGACGAGGCCGCCGTAGAACAGGGCCAGGCCCGGGATCGACATCATCAGAACCAGCGCCGTCGAGACGAGCAGCCAGGCGGTGTCGCCCTTGTTGGGAACGGGAGCGGCCGCGGCGGCGGGAGCCGCGGCGTCCTGCGCGAACGCGGCTCCGGCGAGAAGGATCAGGGAAAGGCCGGCCAAACCCAGCGCTGTCCCCCGTGAGGGAAGACGTTTCATTTTATACTCCTGGTGCGTGAGGACGAGGTCAGAGTGCGTCGGTGTCTTTTTCGCCGGTGCGGATGCGGACCGCCTGCTCCAGCGAACTGACGAAGATCTTTCCGTCGCCGATCTGTCCGGTGCGGGCGGAGGCGACGATGGCGTCGACGACCTTGCTCGCCATGTCGGCGGGCACGGCGACCTCGATCTTCAGTTTCGGCAGAAAGCTCACGGCGTATTCCGCGCCGCGGTAAATCTCGGTGTGGCCTTTTTGTCGGCCGTAGCCCTTCACTTCGGTCACCGTCAGTCCGTGGACTCCGGCGGCCGTGAGCGCGTCGCGCACCTCGTCGAGTTTGAACGGTTTGATGACCGCCATGATGATCTTCATGTGATTGCCCCTTGTGACACTATCGGCGATGCGGAACCGCCCACGCTTCGAACCGGACCGGACGTCGCTTCTGCAAGCGCGCACGAACCCGAAGCGTCGGTAACAAGACCCGTGCCAAATGCTCGGGGGCATCTACATTGTTGAAAAAACAGCCATTCGCGATCGAGGACGCAATTGCCGGAGAGGCGACCCGTCAACTGCACAAAACTTCATCATTGATGGCTTGAATTTGACCACGGGCGCGCGCGAAAGGCCGTCCGCGGCCGCCGCTGACGCTTTTGGATGCGGCGCGCACATTCGGGCGGCGCCCGGAACGCACCCGATTTCAAGGTCGAAACGACTTGTTAACCCGAGGTTTCAGGGCCCCGCGGAGCCGCGCGCGACGACGGCTTCGGCCCGTTCGGGAGTGGCCGTCGTGGTCGCCGTCGGGAGCGGCGTCGTCAGAAGCGGCAGTCCCGCCTCGCCGAATTGTCGGAAAATCGCGAAATTGAGGTCGCTCCTGACCCGCGCGCCGCGCTCGACGTCGCCAACGAAGCTCACGAGGTCGAACCGCAGCATGTTTTCCGTCATGGAAACGAACATGACCTGCGGCGCGGGCGACTGGAGGACGAGTTCGTGCGCCCGCGCGCAGCCGAGCAGCGTCTCCCGCACCTTCTCGGGATCCGCGCCCAGATTGACGGCCACCGAATTCCTGATCCGGCCAACGCGGTCGTTGCGCACCCAGTTCTTGACGACGCCGCTGACGAGGCTGGAATTCGGCACGATCACCGTCGCCCGGTCGAAAGTCTCGATCTCGGTCGATCTCACGTTGATCCGCCGCACGTAGCCCTGCTCGTCGCCGACGACCACCCAGTCTCCGACGCGAATGGCGCGCTCCCAAAGGAGGATGAGGCCGGACACGAAATTGTTGACGATCGATTGCA
>CAISEY010000180.1 GCA_903884435.1 uncultured Hyphomicrobiales bacterium
AGATTTGCAGGATTTGCCGGTCTTCGGCGGATTTGGCGAAATCGAACAGCAGCGGCACGTCCGGCAATTCCGGATGTTTCCGCGCGCCCGCCTGCGCGAGGAGATTGATTTTCTTGTCCCGCAGCCAGTCCGGCTTTTGCGATTTCCATCCCGCCCAGTTCTGCGTCGCGCGTCCCGCGACCTCGCCGCTTTCCATCGCGAGATAAATCTCGTTGCCGCCGGGATAGCCGGCGACGACGCGGAATTTCGTGCCGATCAGCGCGTTGATCATCAGCGGCACCTGCACCGAGGCCGAGCCCGCGCCCGTCGCGCCGATCACGAGTTCGGTCCGCAACGCGTCCGCGAGGGTTTTCACGGGCGACGTGCGCCATGAAACGAGAACGATCGGCGACGACGTCGTGTTGCCGATGTAGGAGGATTTCAGCAGGTCGTATTCGACGCCCTTTTCGCCGAAGGCCTGCGCCAGCGGCGCCTGCTGGTCGAAGGCGCCGATCGTCGCGCCGTCGCGCGGCGCGATGCGATAAACGTGATTGGCGCCGCGCAATCCGCCGCCGCCCGGCATGTTCTGCACCACGACTTTCGGATTGCCGGGAATGTGACGGTCCATGAAGCGCGCGACGAGCCGCGCGCGATTGTCGTAGTCGCCGCCGGGGCTCGACGCGACGATGACGTTGATCGTGCGCCCGCGATAAAAGTCCGCCACCGTGTCGGCGCGCGCGGGCGGCGCCGCGAATATCATCCCCGCCGCGAGCAGTGCCATGCGCCCGCCAGTCATTGGAGCCTCCCCGCGCGCCATTGTTTCCGGTCGCCGCGCCGAAACTGGCACGCTTCGCGCTTTCGCGCCAGTCGTCGCGCGGAGAGCTTGACAGCCATGCGCGCCAATCCCGAAAAGGGCCGTGCAATTTCAGGGGAGATCGAAATGCCGGACGCCGCGCCAATGTTCAGAACGGGCCTCGACGCGCTGTTGCGGCCAAAGTCCATCGCCATCGTCGGAGCTTCCGAGGGCGGCGCCTGGACGAAAATGATTTTCGAACATTTGCGCCATGGCGGCTACCGGGGCGACGTGCGCCTGATCAATCCGCGTCGCGACGTGGTGTTTGGCGAAACCTGTTATCCCGATTTCGCCAGCCTGCCCGCGCCCGTCGAACACGCCGTCGTTCTTGTTCACGCCAACAGGGTCGCCGCCACGATCGAGGATGGCGCGCGAAACGGATTGAAGGCGGCGCTCGTATTCGCCTCCGGCGTCGGCGAGGGCGCGGAACCCGAGGCGCCGGCGCGCGCGGAGCGCCTGCGCGACGTTCTCGCGCGCCACGAGGTGCGCCTGTGCGGCCCCAATTGCCTCGGCACCGTGTCGGTGCGCGAACGCGCGATCCTGTTTCCGCAGCCATCGTTTCGCGATCTGCGTCCAGGCTCCATCGGTTGCGCCTTCCAGAGCGGCGGCATCCTGCAATTCTACCTGCAAAGCATGCACCAGCGCGGCGCGGGTTTCTCCTACGCCATGTCCGCCGGCAACGAGATCGATTGCGGCGTCGAGGATTACATCAATTTTCTCGTCGATGACGAAGACACGAAGACGATCGTTCTCTTCATCGAGGGCGTCCGCAAGGGCCCGGCGTTCCGCGCCGCCTGCGAACGCGCGCTCCTCGCGGGCAAGCCGGTCGTCGCCATGAAGATTGGCCGCAGCGCGCGCGGCAAGGCGCAGGCGATTTCACACACGGGCGCGCTCGCGGCGGACGACAGGGTGTTCGACGCCTTCTGCCGGCGTCATGCGATCACGCGTTGCGACACGCTCGACGAAATGGTGGAGGTTTCGCTCGGCTTCGAGTGCGACCGGGTTCCGCGCGGCTCGCGCATGGGCTTCGTCGTCCACTCCGGCGGCGTGAAGGGCATCATTCTCGATGAATGCGAGCGTCAGGGCGCGGAACTCGCGACGCTGGAAAAAGCGACCATCGACGCGGTGATTCCGCGGGTTCCGCCGGACATCGAGGTCGACAATCCGCTCGACGCGTCCGTCGCCGGCGCGACGGACCAGGACAATCTCACGGAAATCTGCATCGCCTGGGCGAACGATCCCAACGTCGACATCGTCGCGCTCAACGCCGTGTTGCCTCAGGGGGCGCGCCGCGGCTCTCCCGCGCACTACCAGCGCATTCTCGCCGCGACGGACAAGCCCGTCATCGGTTGCGCGCGCATGCGTTACGCGCCCGAGCCCGG
>CAISEY010000181.1 GCA_903884435.1 uncultured Hyphomicrobiales bacterium
CGCGGCATGGCGTAATCCATCAGCGATCCCGAGAGCACCTGGCCGCTGTCGCGATCGTAGATCGTGTGCTCGCCCAGAGCCTGGCCGACGCCCTGCGCGACGCCGCCGTGAATCTGGCCGCTGACGATGGTGTCGTTGAGCACGATTCCGCAATCGTCGACGGACGTGTAGGACACGATCTCGACGACGCCGGTTTCCGGATCGACCTCGACTTCCGCGACGTGACAGCCGTTGGGGAAGCTCGGCCCGGTTTTCACGTCGCCCTTCGTGTCGAGGGATTCTGGGATGACGCCCTGTTTCACGAGTTCGAACGAACGTTCGGCGACCTCGAACAGCGTCATTTCCTGACCCGTCGAGCCGCGCCGGAACACCCCGGCCGAATATTCGATCTCCGCTTCCGAGCCCTGCAACAGGGTGGCGGCGACTTTCTTGCCCTTGGCGAGGACGAGGTCGGTCGAGACCGCCAGCGCCCCGCCGACCAGCATGGCCGAACGCGAGGCGACCGCGCCGAAGCCGGGCACGTCGCGGTTCGAATCGCCGAATTGCACCTCGACGGATTCGCGCGGAATGCCGAAACGGTCGGCCATCAACTGGCCGAAGACGGTGACGTGGCCCTGGCCGTTGGGCTGCGCGCCCATGCCGAAGGTCACTTTCTCGCCGGGGCCGAACTTGATGGTGGCGGATTCATCCATGATCCCGCCGGAGATTTCGACGAAACAGCCGACGCCAATGCCGCGCAGCTTGCCGCGCGCCTTCGATTCGGCCTTTCGCTTCGCGAAACCGTCGTAATCGGCCGCCTTGAGCGCCTTCTCGAACACCGCCGGGAAATCGCCGCTGTCGTAAACCGGGCCGGTCGCGGACTGATAGGGCATTTTCGACGCCGGAATGAGGTTGCGGCGGCGAATTTCCGCCCGGTCGAGGCCGGTCTTCGCGGCGGCGGCGTCGACGACGCGCTCCATGAAATGATTGACCTCGGGGCGCCCGGCGCCGCGATAGGGGCCGATCGCCACCTTGTTGGTCAGGTAGCATTTCGCCGCGACGGAGATTTTCGGAATGTCGTAGACGCTCGGCAGGCAGCCGGAGATATGCACGGTCGGGCAAAACAGCGCGACGCCCGTGAGATAGGCGCCCATGTCCGCCTCGCCGCGCACCCGCAGCGCGAGGAATTTGCCACTGGCGTCCATCGCGAGATCGACGCGCCAGAGCGAATCGCGCGCCTGGTTGTCGCTGACAAAGGCTTCCGCGCGGGTCGCGGTCCAGTGGACGGGGCGGCCCGTCTTGCGCGCGGCGTAAAGCAGCGCGGGATATTCGGGATAGCCCGACGCCTTCATACCGAAGCCGCCGCCGACGTCGTTGCTGAGCACGCGCAGTTTGGGCGGCGGCAGGTTCATGGCGAGCGCCGTCTGGAAGCGGACGCCGGCGACGCCCTGGGTGCCGGCGCTGAGCGTGTAGGAGTCGCTCGCGGCGTCGTAGCTCGCGGTCGCCGCGCGCGGCTCCATGGAGACGACGCTGACCCGCTGGTTGAAGGTCTCGATGGAGGCGACATGCGCCGCGCCCGCGAAAATCGCGTCCATCTCGGCCTTTTTCGCGCCGTCCGGGTCGGGCGGCGTGTGCCAGTCGAGGGTCAGGTTGCCGGGCGCCTCGGGCCAGATGGTCTCCTTCGCGGCGATGGCGTCCTTCAGGTCGATCACCGGGGTCAGCGGCTCGTAATCGACGACGACGAGATCGGCGGCGTCCTGCGCCCGGGCCGCGGTGTCGGCGACGACGACGGCGAGCAGCTCGCCGACGTGATTGACGCGATCCTTCGCCAGAACCGGGCGGAACGGGCTGATTCCGGGTTTGCCCTGCCAGAAGGGAACCGGAATCGCGCCGCTGACGCTGCCGGGATTGAATTCGGCGATGTCGGCGGCGGTGAGCACGGCGATCACGCCTCTGGCGGCCTTCGCGGCGGCCGTGTCGATCCCGCGAATGTTCGCCCGCGCGTGAGTCGAGCGCACGAAAACGGCGGCGAGCGCGGCGGCGTCCCGCGCGTCGTCGGAAAACCGGCCCTGGCCGCGCAACAGCGGACCATCCTCGACGCGCCCGGACCATTGCCCGGACCTGCGGCCTCCTCCATGCGCGTGCGCGGCGTCGTCCATGATGGTTTCTCTCGTTTCTGGCGTTCAGGCGCGGGCAGTCTAGATCATGTTCCGGGCGGGCAGGAAGGCCCCGGCATGAAAAAGCCCGGAGACTCTCCGGGCTCGGGTTTCACGGGTGCGCCGGGGATCAGTCCTTGGCGCGCTCGACATAGGATCCGTCTTCCGTCTGGATGACGACGCGGGTTCCCGTCTGGATGTGCGGCGGCACCATGGTGCGCGCGCCATTCGACAGGATCGCCGGCTTGAAGGACGACGAGGCGGTCTGGCCCTTCATCGCCGGCTCGGTCTCCGTTACTTCGAACGTCAGGCGCTGCGGCAGCTGGATCGCCACGGCGACGCCGTTGAACATGCTGAGCTGGACTTTCATGCCCTCCTGCAGCCAGACCTTCTGGTTGCCGAGAACGTCGTCGGAGACCGCGACCTGGTCGTAGGTCTCGGAATTCATGAAATGATTGCCGTCGGCGTCGGAATAGAGAAAGCTGAAGTCGCTGTCCTCGACGAAGGCGCGCTCGACTTGTTCGGTCGTCTTGTAGCGAACCTGGGTCTTCACGCCGTCGGAAATGCGGCGCATGTCGATCTGCGTGGTCGGCGTCCCCTTGCCGGGGTGGAAGCTCTCGGCCGAAAGCACGGCGTAGAGCTGGCCGTCTTCGTGCTCGATGATATTTCCCTTGCGAACCGAACTGGCGATGACTCTCACGTGCGAATTCCTTGTTGATGGCGGGTGAAACCCGGCCTATGCAAAAGCCCCTCGAAGCGGCCTGTTTTTCCGCGATCTCCCGATGGATCGCCAGCCGTATCGCAAAGTCCGGCCCGAATGACAATATCCGCCCCGCCCGCATCGCCCTTCTGGGCGAAACACGTTCACGCCGACCGGCGGCCGCTGCTGGCCGCACGCGGACGCATGATGTCCGCCTGGCGGCGCGGCTTCGAGGCGCGGGGCTTCACCGAGGTGGAGACGGCGGCGTTGCAGGTTTCGCCCGGCAACGAGGCGCATATCGGCGCTTTCGCGACGCAATTGCTGGGGCCCGACGGCGAACGGCGGACGCTCTACCTTCATTCCTCGCCGGAATTCGCCTGCAAGAAACTGCTGGCGGCGGGCGAGGAGCGGATTTTCTGCTTCGCTCGGGTGTTCCGAAACGGTGAGCGAGGCCCGTTGCACCATCCCGAATTCACCATGCTCGAGTGGTATCGCGCCAGCGAGCCGCACGAAACGCTGATCGACGATTGCGGCTTTCTGCTCGCCGCCGCCGCCGAAGCCGCGGGGACACGGCGTCTGACCTTCCGGGGCCGCGAGGCGGACGCTTTCGCCGAGCCTGAACGCCTTGGCGTCGCCGAAGCCTTCGAGCGCCACGCGGGGATCGACTTGCTGGCGACGCTCGATGGCGGAACGCCCGATCGCGAGGGCCTCGCCCGCCAGGCGGAATCGGCGGGAATAGCGACGGGCGCGGACGATTCCTGGTCCGATATTTTCAGCAAGGTTCTGGTGGCGCGCGTCGAGCCGCGTCTGGGCCTCGGCCGGCCGACGGCGCTGATGGACTATCCGCTGTGCGAGGCGGCGCTGGCGCGGCCAAGCGCGCGCGACCCGCGCCTCGCCGAGCGGTTCGAGCTTTACGCCTGCGGCGTGGAGCTCGCCAACGCCTTCGGCGAACTGACCGATCCCGTCGAGCAACGCCGGCGTTTCCAGACGGAAATGGACGAGCGGGAGCGGATTTACGGCGAACGCTACCCCCTCGACGAGGATTTTCTCGCGGCGCTCGCGCACATGCCGCCGGCGAGCGGCATCGCGCTCGGCGTCGACCGCCTCGTCATGCTGGCGACCGGCGCGTCGCGCGTCGACCAGGTCATGTGGACGCCCGTGGCCTCTTTCGGGGCGCCATGACCGGACCGGCGAAAACCCTGCGGAGTATCGACGATCTCGCCGCCGCCGGCCTCGTCGGCGAGGAGAGCCGCGCGGCGCTCGAACGCGTCGCGGCGCGCTACGCCGTGGCGATCACGCCGCAAATCGCCGAACTCATCGACCGCGAAAATCCCGACGATCCCGTGGCCCTGCAATTCGTGCCGCGCGCGGCGGAGCTCGAGGCGGGCGCGGGCGAGCGCGCCGACCCCATCGGCGACGAGACGCATTCGCCGGTCGAGGGGATCGTGCATCGCTATCCCGACAGGGTGCTGCTGAAGTTGTTGCTGGCCTGCCCGGTTTATTGCCGGTTTTGCTTTCGCCGGGAGACCGTCGGACCGGGCGCGTCGTCCTCGCTGTCGCGCGAGGCGCTGGCGAAGGCGCTCGACTACATCCGCGGCGACCGCGCGATCTGGGAGGTCATCCTCACCGGCGGCGATCCCTTCGCCCTGTCGCCGCGCCGGCTCGGCGCCGCGATGGAGCGACTCGCCGCGATCGATCACGTGAAGGTCGTCCGCTTTCACACGCGCGTTCCCGTCGTCGATTCCGCCCGCGTCGACGCGGAGCTGATCGGCGCGCTGAAGCGTTTTCCGCGCGCGGTTTACGTCGCGCTGCACGCCAATCATCCGCGCGAACTCACGCCCGCCGCGCGCGCCGCCTGCGCCCGCCTCGTCGACGCGGGCATTCCCATGGTGAGCCAGAGCGTGCTGCTGAAGGGCGTCAACGATTCGCCCGAAACGCTGGCGGCGCTGATGCGCGCCTTCGTCGAGACGCGGGTGAAGCCCTACTATCTGCATCACGCCGATCTCGCGCCGGGAACGGCGCATTTGCGCACCACCCTCGCGGAGGGGCGCGCCCTCGCGCGAACCTTGCTCGGGCGGGTGTCCGGCCTCGCGCAGCCGGCCTATGTGCTCGACATTCCCGGCGGTCACGGCAAGTCGCCCGTCGGGCCCGATTATCTGTCGGGCGAGGGCGAGGTCCGCGTCGTCGAGGATTTTCGCGGCGCGCGCCATGTTTATCCGCCAATGGACACCGACAAGGCGTGATTTCGCCGCGACTCAGCTAGACTGCGGGCTCCGCTTTCGACCGGAGTCGCGCTTGATCCCGCTGGTTCGCCTGCTTTCCGCCATCCTCGTCCTGTTTTTCGCCGCCGCGGCTTCCTGCGGCGCGCAACCGGCGGCGCCCTCCCGCCCCGCGGCGGACGCCGTCCGGCAGCTCGACGGCGCGCGCGCCACGCTCGACCAGATCGAACGCACCCTGCAACGGGGCGATCTCGGCGACCCGGCGCTGGTTGAATTGCGGGACCGGCTCGCGCCGCTCGCGGAGGCGACGCAGGCGCCGCTCAGGGATCTTGGCCCGCAACTCGACGCGGTGAAGGCGAGGCTCGATCAACTGGGGCCGGCCCCGGCCGAAAAAGCGCCGCCCGAGAGCGTGGAAATCTCCGTTCAGCGAACGGACCTCCAGAAGCAATTCGACGAGATCGATTCCGCCATCAAGCGCGCGAGGCTTCTCGGCGTGCAGATCGATCAGGCCTCCGACTCGATCGGCTCGCGGCGGCGGGCGCTGTTCACCGGCGCCCTGTTCACGCGCTCGTTCAGCATCGCCAGCCCGGAACTCTGGCTGAGCGCGGTTTCCGCTTTTCCGCGCGAGGCGGTGGCGATCGCGACGATCGTGTCGGACTGGCTGTCCGCGCTGTCGGGCCAGTTGCGCGGTCCCCGCCTGATCGGCTTTCTCGTGACGATCCTCGCGATCGCCGGTCTTTACGTTCTCGCCTTGCGGCTCCAGCGCCGGGTGATTTTCCGGGATCCGGCCGCGGAATCGCCGGACGGGACGCGCAAGGCCGCGGCCGCCGTCTGGACAGCCGCCGTGGCCAGCGCCGCTCCCGTGGCCGCGAGTCTCGCGCTGCTGGCCGCGGCGCGCGCCTTCGACCTGCTCAATCCCCGCATGGAGCCCCTGACCGGGGCGCTCGGCGATTTCGTGACGCGGGTCGCGCTGACGCTCGGGTTGACGCGCGCCCTGCTCGCGCCCGGACTTCCGGCCTGGCGGTTGATCGACGTTCCGGAGGCCGCCGTCGCGCGGATTTCCGGGATCGCGATGCGGATCGCCCTGATTCTGTCCATCAGCAAGATTGGCGAGGCCTTCGCGGAGATCGTCTTCATTGTCCTGCCGGTGGTGATCGTCTGGCGTGGCCTCACCGCGCTCGCCGTGGCGGCGACGCTGGCGGCGGGATTGCGGGGGCTCGGCCCGGCGTCTGCGTCCGACGACGAATGTCTGGGTCCGGTGGTCGCGCCCGCGCGCGACTGGGGCGCTCCGGCGCGCGTGGCGGCCTGGAGCGCGGTCGCGACGATTCTCGCCTCGACGCTCGGGGGCTACGTCGCCTTCGCGTCCTTTCTCTCGGACCAGATCGCGTGGGTCGCCTTCATCGGCGGCGCGCTGTTCCTGCTGACGGGATTCGCGCGCCAGTCGGTGACGGCGGGGTTGCGGCCCGAGGCCGGATTTGGCCGGGCGGTTCTCGCCAACGCCGGGCTGCGGCGGGAGGCGCTCGGGCAAATCTCGATTCTCGTGTCCGGCCTCGCGACGCTGGGCCTGACGCTGACGGCGGCGATGCTGGCGCTCGCGCCCTGGGGCATCGAATCCAACGACATGCTGGGCAATTTTCGCGCGGCTTTCTTCGGCTTCAAGGTCGGGGACATCACGGTCTCGCTGTCCAGCATCATCGTTTCCGGCGTTATCTTCGCGGCGTGCTGGGCGCTGGCGCGGGCGCTGCGGAACTGGCTCGAAACGCGCTATCTGCCGTTGACCAGCCTCGACGTGGGCCTGCGCAACGCGATCAAGACAAGCGTGGGCTACATCGGCTTCGTGCTGGCGATTTCGCTGGCGCTCGGCAACATGGGCCTGAGTTTCGAGAAGCTGGCGATCGTCGCGGGCGCCCTGTCGGTCGGCATCGGTTTTGGCCTGCAATCGATCGTCAACAATTTCGTGTCCGGCCTC
>CAISEY010000182.1 GCA_903884435.1 uncultured Hyphomicrobiales bacterium
ACGGCCACCTGGAATTCATGGAAGGCGTGGGTGACCCGGCCACCGGCCTGCCGATCGGCAAGACCAGCCTGAACCTCGCCGCCGCCGTCGCCGGCGAGACGCACGAATACACCGACATGTATACGGGCATGGCGCGCACCGCGCGCGAGGAAGGCCACGACGAAATCGCCGACTGGTTCGAGACGCTGGCGAAGGCCGAGCGTTCGCACGCCGGCCGCTTCACCCGCGCCCTGAACGAACTCGGCGCGTAATCGACATCGCGGTCCGGCTCCGCGGCCGGACCGCCCTTTCAGGAAAACCCCCGAGGACGTGATGAAAGAGGGCTCGCTCGAAGCGCCGACCCGGCACCCGATCGACTGGGAAAATCCCGAGTTCTACGACGAGACGAAACTCGACGCGGAACTGCATCGCGTGTTCGACATTTGCCACGGCTGCCGCCGGTGCTTCAATCTTTGCGACTCCTTTCCGATCCTGTTCGATCTCGTCGATGAATCGAAGACGGGCGAACTCGATTCCGTCGATCCCGCCGACTACGGCAAGGTCGTCGACAAGTGCACGCTCTGCGACATGTGCTACATGACGAAGTGCCCCTACGTGCCCCCGCACGAATTCAATCTGGATTTCCCGCACCTGATGCTGCGCCACCGCGCCGTAGCGGCGAAAAAGGGCGAGACGGCCTTCGCCGACCGTGAACTCGCGAAGACCGATCGCAACGGCAAGCTCGCGACGCTGGTTTCCCCCGTCGCCAACTGGGCCACGGCGAAGGACAATTCGCTGACGCGCGGCTTGCTGGAGAAGGCCGCCGGCCTCGACCGCGAGGCGGAACTGCCGAAATACGCCTCGAAGACCCTTGTCTCGCTGGCGAAAAACGCGCCCGCGATCAACCGGGAGGCGCCAGGCTTCGGCCGCAAGGCGGTGATCTACGCGACCTGTTTCAACAATTACAACGACACCGACGTGGGAACCGCCGCGCGCGCCGTGCTGGCGAAGAACGGCGTCGAAACCGAGGTCGTGCATCCCCATTGCTGCGGCATGCCGATGCTCGAACAGGGACTGATCGGCGAGGTCGCCAAAAGCGCCGCGATCGTCTCCGCCGCGCTGAAGCCGTGGATCGAAAAGGGCTACGACGTGATCGCGCTCGTGCCCTCCTGCGCGCTGATGATGAAATTCGAATGGCCGCTCATCTCGCCGAAAAGCGAGGACGTGAAATTGCTGGCGCGCGCCACCTTCGATCTCTCCGAATACATCGTCGACATCGCGAAGAAGCAGGGCCTCGCGCCCGGCATGAAGCCCGTCGCGGGCGGCGTGTCGCTGCATCTGTCCTGCCATTCCCGCGCCCAGAACATGGGGCAGAAGGCGACGGACATGCTGAACTTCATCCCCGACGCGGACGTGAAGGTCATCGAGCGGTGCTCCGGCCACGGCGGCGCCTGGGGCTTCAAGAAAGACAATTTCGAAACCGCCCTGAAGGTCGGCAAGCCCGTGGCCCGGGCGGCGCGCGACGCGGCGAAATCCTTCGTCACCTCCGAATGTCCGCTCGCGGGCGTCCACATCACGCAGGGCATCGACAAACTCGGCGGCGATGGCGCGAAGCCGGAACTGGTGCGTCATCCCATCCAGATCATGGCGCGCGCCTACGGACTTTGATTTGGGGACGGACTTCGTCTCCCCCGGAACGGGAGAACACGGCGCGTCACGGTCGCGAGGTCGGCGCCGCGCGCGTGACAAACGAAACAACAGGGCGAAACGCGACGCGAACCCTGAATCGCACGCTTGCCGCGAGGCCCGGTCCGGCCTCCGGACGCCTTCTCCCGCCTGGCGGGCGAAGGGACACGCTTGAAAAAGGATGACACACATGCCCGGCAAACACGAAATCACCGCCGCCGACATCCTGCCGCTCGCCGACTACGCGAAGACGCGCGTCGAGACGCGCAAGAAACTCTCCGCGCGCAAGAAGAATCGCCGTGTCGAGGTCGGCCCCTACGTGACCTTCTATTTCGAGAACTTCGACACGATGTGGCTGCAGGTGCAGGAAATGCTGCACATCGAGAAGGGCGGCGCCGAACAGCTCGTCGATGAACTCGCGGCCTATAATCCCCTCGTCCCCAAGGGGGCGGAACTCGTCGCGACCTTCATGATCGAGATCGACGATCCCGAAAAGCGCAAGCGCATGCTGATGCGCCTCGGCGGCGTCGAGACGACGGCCTTCATCCAGATCGGCGCGGATAAAATCCTCTGCCAGGCGGAGGAAGACCAGGACCGCACGAGCGCCGAGGGCAAGGCCTCCTCCGTGCAATTCGTGCATTTCCCCTTCACGCCGGCCCAGATCGCGGCCTTCCGCGCTCCTGGCGCCCAGGTGATCGTTGGCCTTGGCCACGAAAACTACGGCCACATGGCCGTCTTGCCGGAAGCGGTGCGTCAGGAACTCGCGGGCGACTTCGACTAAAGGCGGCCCCCCGCCCCGCGCCCCGAAAGGCGCGTCCGCCTTCCCTCGCCGCCTCCGCGCGGCTACAAGGGTCCGGCCCGCGAGCTAGCAATCTCGCGGCGCCGGCATCGGGGGAACGCACATGAATTCGCGCAATCGCACTTTTTCACGCCGCGACACGCTGGCCATGGGCTCGGGTCTCGCGCTCGCCGCCGCCGGCCTGCCCGCCGCGGCTGCGACCTCGGGCGCGCCCGTCCGCGTCGGCGGCACGCTGTCGCTCACGGGTCCGCTCGCCGCGACCGGAGCGATCCACAAAATCGTCGGCGACATTTTCATCCAGCAAGCGAACCGCGGCGAGGGCATGATGGGCCGCCCGATCGAATGGGTGCTGCTCGACGACCAGTCGAAGCCGGACCTCGCCCGCACCCTCTACGAGCGCCTCGTCACCGTCGACAAGGTGGACCTGCTGATCGGCCCCTACGCCACGGCGAACATTCTGTCGGCCATGAGCGTCGCCCAGCGCTACAACAAAATCCTTGTACACAGCACGTTCGGCATTCCGAAAATGGCGACCTACGAGCGTCATTTCCCCGGCTGGCCCGTCGGCATCAACCCGGAGGAGACCGTCAACAAGACGATCATCGACGGCATCCTCTCCAGCGGCAAGACCGTGAAAACGGTCGCCATCGTCACCAGCAAGTTCCCGTCGGTGCATTTCCTCGCCGTCGGCGCGCGCGACGCCTTCAAGAAGCGCGGCATCGAGGAAGTCCTGTTCCTCGAGTTCGAGTTCGGCGCGCGTGACTTCGGCCCCATCGCGGCGCGGGTGCGCGAGGCCAACGCCGACCTGCTCTACATGGGCGCCATCGGTCTCGAGGGGAACCAGCTTCTCGAGGCGATGGAGAAGATCAACTACACGCCGAAAAACCACCTCTACGTCTATCCCTCGCCCGGCCCGCTGGCGCAGTCGCCGCTCGGCAAGGACGCGCTGTCCCTGACCATCTTCGAGGATCTGCCGCCCTACAATTCGAAGCCGGAAGTGGCGGAATTCGCCAAGCTCTTCCGCGAGGCCTGCGCGAAGGCGGGCATGGCCTTCGTCGATCCCGAAACGCAGGCCGGAGCCGGCTATTCGGCCTGGCAAATCCTGACAAGCGCCGTCAACGCGACGAAATCGCTCAACGACGACGTCCTGACCGCGTATCTGAAGAAAAACGGCGCCGACACCGTCGCCGGCAAGGTCCGTTTCGACGGACCTCAGAACTACGGCGACGACCTGATGCGCCTGAAACAGGTTCAGGACGGAAAGTGGGCGATCGTCTGGCCGAAGGAAGTGCAGACGCCCGGCAAGACCATCATCGTCAAGTAGGCCCGCGTGAGCGCGACGCTTCTGGGACAATCGGTTCTGTCGGGGATATTCTCCGGCAGCCTTTACGCGTTGCTCGGCCTCGGACTGACATTGTCCTGGCGCTATCTGAAGATCATCAACCTCGCGCATTTCGCCTTCATCTTTCTGGCGGCCTATCTCACCTACCAGCTCGCCGGCCCCGGCAAGTGGCCGCCGCTGCTCGTCGTGCTCGCGCTCGCGCCGCTGTTCTTCGCGCTTGGCGTGGCGCAGCAGGCGTTTCTCGACCATTTCAAGGTCGATGAATTCGCCTCGATCATCGTCACCTTCGGCATGACCATCCTCGCCGAAGTGCTCATTCAATGGATCTGGTCGGCGGATTTCGTGCGACTCGAAACGCAATTTCTGCGCGGCAGCATCGAAATCGGTCCTTTCTTCCTGCCGCGGCAGGAAATGCTTCTTTCGGTTCTCGCGCTCGGCCTCTGCCTCGCGACCGCCGCCATCCTCCGGTTCACCTGGCTCGGCAAGGCCCTGCGCGCCGGCCTCGACAATCCGCAGATCGCCGCCGCTTTCGGGGTGCCGAACCGCGAACTGTCGCTGATGGTCGCGGGCTTCGCCGGCGCTCTCGCGGCCATCGGCGGCGCCTTCATGGCTTTGCTGTTCACGCTGGCGCCCTCGCAAATTTACACCTGGTTTGGCGTGGTGCTGGCCACCGTGCTGCTCGGCGGGCTTGGCAGCGCCACGGGCGTTTTCGCGGCGGGCCTGCTGATCGGCGTCAGCGAGGCCGTGACCATGGCCGTCACGGCGCCGGCCTGGGCGCCCGTGGTGCCCTTCACGCTGCTGATCCTCATCCTCGTGTTCTGGCCGGAGCGCGTGTGACATGCGCCCCGCGACCGTGAACAATTACACTGGCCTGATCGCGATCGGCCTCGCGACCACCGGCTTCGCGCTGCTGCCGACGCTGGGCCTGTCGCCCTTCGTCGAATCCTTTCTCTATCTGCTGTTCTTCTGGATCGCGCTGGCGACCTCCTGGACCATCCTCAGCGGCTTCACCGGCTACGTCTCTTTCGGCCATGGCGCCTTTTACGGCGTTGGCGTTTACGCCACGGCCAATCTCGGGCCGCGTCTGCCCCTGTGGGCCTGCCTTCTGGCCGGCGGCCTGCTCGCGGCGTGCCTTGGCGCTCTCACGGGCGTCGTGGTGTTCCGCGTCAAACGCCTGCGCGGCGAACTTTTCGCGCTGCTGACCCTCGCCCTCGCCATCGTGCTCGGCACGATCGTTCTCAACACGCCCGTGGACGGCGGCCCCGGCGTGTCGCTCATGGGCGTCGCCCTGCCGAAGATCTACGCCAGCGCGTCCTCGACGATCTATCTCCTCGGCGCGCTCGTCGCGATGGCCTCGCTCGCCGCCGCCTGGCTCGTGCAACATTCGTGGCTCGGCCGCGGCCTTTTCGCCATCGCCGACGACGAGGACGTGGCGGAAATCCTCGGCGTCCCGACATTCCGGTTCAAGATCGCGGCCTTCGCGCTGTCGTCCTTCCTCGCGGGCGTCGCGGGCGCGGTCCACGCGCTGTTCGTCAGTTACGTCACGGTTGGCGAAACCTTCTCCATCACCGTGCCGCTTTTCGTGCTGCTGATGAGCGTCATCGGCGGCGCGCGTCACTGGCTTGGCCCCGCCATCGGCGCGGTTTTCGTCACCAGCCTGACCAACTCCCTCGTCGGCGGCGACTGGGCGCTGGCGGCGCGCGCCCTCATTGGCCTGACCCTGATCGTCGCGACGCTCTATCTGCCCGAGGGCGTCGCCGGCCTCGCGGAAAAGCTCTGGCGCAAACGGGCGATC
>CAISEY010000183.1 GCA_903884435.1 uncultured Hyphomicrobiales bacterium
GCAGACGCCTTCGTAGGCCTGAACGCGGGTGCGCTCGCCTTCCTTGACCTTGACGTTCACGATGACCGTGTCGCCGGGAGAGAATTCGGGGATCGTCGGGTTGAGCTTCTTGATCTGCTCGGCGTCGATCTGGGCAATGATATCCATGTTTTCAGTCCTGCGGTTTCGCCCCGGAAGGAGCGAGCGTTTCGCCACGCTGTTGTGAGTTGCGGGCGGACCCATACAGGAGGGGGCGGCGATTGTCGAGACGGAACGGACCGCGCCGGCGGGCCCGTTCAACACTTCGTGTCCCGCTTCCCGGCCCGACCGGCGGTTGCTATCGTCCGCGTTCGGGTGCCCCTCGCGACAGGGCGGCGTTCCGGCGTCACGGGGGAGGGTTGAATGAAAAAAATTCTGGCGGCGGCCATCGCGCTCGGGTTTTCCGCGATCGCGGGCGCGGCGAGCGCGCAACCGCTGATCGACTGGGAGAAAATCCAGGTCAAGACCATCGATCTCGGCAACAAGACCTACATGCTCGAAGGCATGGGCGGAAACATCACGATCGCGGTCGGCACGGACGGAATCATCATGGTCGACGGCCAGTTCGCGCCGCTGTCCGACAAGCTCAAGGCGGCCATCAGGGCGATCTCGCCGCTGCCGGTCAAATATCTCGTCAACACGCATTTCCATGGCGACCACACCGGCGGCAACGCCAATTTCGCGAAGGACGGAGCGATCATCGTCGCGCACGACAATATTCGCGTGCGGCTCGCCGCCGGCACGGTGGCCGGCCTCACCGGCGCGAAGGCCGATCCCCAGCCGCCGCTGGCGCTGCCAAAACAGACCTACACCGGCGGGTCGATCACGCTCGAGGTCGGCGGGCGCAAGGCCGTCGTCACCCATGTCGCCAATGGCCACACGGATGGAGATTCCTGGGTCTGGTTCGAGGACGCCAACGTTCTGGCGACCGGCGACAATTTCAACAATCTGAAGCGTTACCAGAACATCGATTTCGCCAATGGCGGCGACGTGCGCGGCATGGTCCGCGCCAACGCGGCCTTCCTCGCCATCTCGAATGGCCAGACAAAAGTGGTGCCCGGCCACGGCGGTCTGGCGACGCGGGCCGACGTGGTGGAGTTTCACGCCATGGCCACGACGTCCAGGGAGCGCGTCGAGAAGCTCTACAACGCCGGAAAGAGCGAGGAGGACGTCCTGAAGCTGCGGCCGCTCAAGGACTACGACGCGGTCTGGGGCCCGACCGATCAGGCCGCCGAAAGCCACCTGAAGAACGTCTACCGTTCGTTCGGGCGGCTTTGAACACGTCGCGCTCCGGCGCGGGCGGGCGTCGCTCGCCCCGCGCAACACCGGGAGACCGCCCATGACAACCCTGGCCGAAGCCAACACGATCGAGGCGACGCTGAACTACGTGCTGCCCACCGGCGGCGTCATTTACAATTTCTCGGGCGGGCCGGGCTCGACGAAAACCGAATCGAACATCACGGCGGACCCGCGCCGCGCGACCCTCCGGAACGGACGCGTCGCGGACGAGGCTTTCGAACTCGACAAACAGGGGTTCGAACTCGTCGATCATCCGACGCGCGTGCGCGATTTCCTCGACGCCGCGGAAATCCGGGACGTCTATTATCCGGAAATGATCGAACTCGTGAAGGCGCGAACCGGCGCGCGCCGCGTCGTCGTCTTCGACCACACCTTGCGCACGGCGGACGAGGAAAAGCGCGAAGCGCTGAAACTTCGCGAGGTCGTGCGCCGCGTCCACAACGACTACACGGAATGGTCCGCGCGCCAGCGCGTGCGCGACGTCCTGCCGGACGAGGCGGACGCGCTGATCGCCGGGCGGTTCGCGGTGGCGCAGGTCTGGCGCCCGATTCTGCATCCGGTCGAGACGCATCCGCTCGCGCTGTGCGACGCGCGGAGCGTCGCGCCGGAGGATTTGATCGTCGCCGAGCGCCGCTATCCCGGCCGCGTCGGACAGACCTATTCGGTCGCCGCCAATCCGGCGCATGAATGGACGTGGTTTCCGCGGATGACGCGGGACGAGGCGCTCGTGTTCAAGGTCTATGATTCAATGACGGACGGCCGCGCCCGTTACGTGCCGCACACGGCCTTCGACGATCCGGCGACGCCCGCCGGCGCGCGACCGCGCGAGAGCATCGAAATCCGCACCTTCGCGTTTTTCTGAGCGGCGTTTCAGGGCGGCGTCAGCACCAGCAGGTCGTTCGTCTTGTCGTTGCCGCCGCAGCCGCGGGAGCCGCCGGCGAAATAAATCCTGTCGCCGATGACGGCGGCGCCGGCGACGTGGCGACCGCTCGGCAGCGGCGTCAGCGTCAGCCATTTGTTCGCGGCGACATCGAAGGCCTCGACCTCGTTGTAGGTGGCGCGGTTGCGGCATTCGCCGCCGGCGACGACGATCTTGCCCTTCGCGTAGCCCGACGAAACGCCCGAGCGCGGCGTCGGCATCGGCGGCGCTTCCGTCCAGGCGTTCGTCGCGGGATCGTAGACGTCGTGCATGCCGGTGTTGTCCGCCGCGCCGGCGAACCGTCCGCCGATGACGTGGATTTTGCCATCGACGGCGACCGTCGCCATGTGATCGCGCGCCTTCGGCAGCGGCGCGAGGTCGCTCCAGGCGTTTGCGGCGGGATCCCAGACCTGGTGCAGCGCGAGGGTTGACTGGTCGAGCGCCCTTCCGCCGATGGCGTGCAGCTTGCCGTCGAGAATGGCGACGCCCACCGCGGCGCGCGGAACCTTCATCGGTGGCAGCGTTCGCCAGCGGTCCGTCTTCGGATCGTATTCGAAGACCTGGTCGACCGCGCCCGTGTGCACCTTTTCCGGGTCGGCGAGCCCGCCGACGGCGTAAATTTTGCCGCCGGTCGCCGCGACGCCGACATGGCTCAGCTCCAGAGGCAGCGGCGCGCGGAACCGCCAGAGATTCGTGGCGAGATCGTATTCGCCATGGAAGGAATGGACCATGCGCCCGTCGACGGAGCCGCCGACAACGTGGATTTTTCCGTCGAGCGCCGCCGCGCCGACCTCGGTGATGGCGATGGGCAGGGGCATGGCCTGCGACCAGGTTCCGGGCAGGGCGGGAAATTGCGCGCGCGCGCCGGACGCCGCGGCCAGCAGAACCGAAAGGGCGAAAACGCCTGTTTTCAGGCCAGAAACGAATTGCCGCACGCGCGCCTCCCTGGAATTTCCCGCATCCTGCCACGAACGCGGCGAAAGCGCATCAGCGACGGCGCGCGGCGGGGATCGCGTGGGCGGCGGCGAGGAGGCGCGCGCCGCGATGCTGGGCGTGGGTGATGGCGACGGCGAGGGCGTCGGCGGCGTCGGTGCTGCCGGCGTCGCTTTTCGGCAGCAGCATTTTCACCATCATGGCGATCTGCGTCTTTTCGGCGTGGCCGGCGCCGACGACGGTTTTCTTGATGAGATTGGCCGCGTATTCGGCGACGGAGAGACCCGCGAGCGAGGGCACGACGAGCGCGACGCCGCGGGCCTGGCCGAGTTTCAGCGCGCCCCGCGGGTCGCGGTTGACGAAGGTTTCCTCGACCGCGGCCTCCGCCGGCGCGTGCAGGCGGATGACCTCGGAGAGACCCTCGTGCAATTGCCGGAGGCGTTCGGCGAGTTCGCGCCCCGCGTCGGAATGGACGGAGCCGCAGGCCACGAAGGTCAGGCGCGAGCCCTCGCTCTCGACCACGCCCCAGCCGAGGTTGCGCAGACCCGGGTCAATGCCGATGATGCGAATCGGGGAACCGCTCATGGCGAGGGTCTAGCAGCCCGCGCGCGACGCGTCCCGCTTGTCCTTTTCGTTCGCCGGAGTTTCCTTGTCCCAGGTCCTGTCACTGCCCGCCGAGCTCGCCGCCGGAATCTGGTCCGCCGTCCACGAGCCGCGCGTCTGGTTCCTGTTCGCGATTTCGCTGATTGGCGGCGTCGTGCGCGGTTATTCCGGCTTCGGCGGCGCGCTGATCGTCGTCCCGCTCTCGGCCATGGTGTTCGGGCCGAAGGTCGCGGTGCCCATGTTTTATCTGTTCGATCTGGGCTCGGCGACGCCCTATGGCTACCGCTCCGTGCCCAAATGCAAATGGGCGCAGGTGATTCCGATGCTCGCCGGGCATCTCGTCATGCTGCCGCTGGGCACCTGGCTGCTCACCAACATGGAGCCGACCGCCGTGCGCTGGGGCATGGAGGGCACGGTCGTGCTCATGCTGCTGCTGCTGGTGTCGGGCTGGCGCTACACGGGCCGGACCAATCCGCGGCTTTCCGTCGCCGTCGGCGCCACGGCCGGGCTCATGGGCGCCGTGGCGGGTATTTCCGGTCCGCCGATCATCGCCTACTGGCTGGGGCAGAAGGACGACGCGCCGACGATCCGCACCAACATCATGGCCTATTACGCGCTCACGTCCACGGCGATGGACGTGGTGTTTCTCGTGACGGGACTCTTCACCTGGCAGGTTCTGGTCTACGCCATCGTCATCTGGCCGGCCTACGCGCTGGGCCTGTGGGGCGGGGCCCGGATGTTCCAGGGCACGAGCGAACGCGCCTTCCGCGTCTCCGCCTACGTGCTGATCGGCGTCGCGGCGGTGCTGAGCGCGCCGGTGATGGACGTGTTTCTCAAGTAGGGGCGGCGCCCCGCGTCAGCACCGCCCGCGTGAAGTCCTCGAAATCGCAAAGGTGTTTCGTGATCACGGCGACCGTCACCGGCAGCAATAGCTGCTGGTATTGATGCACGGAGATATTTCGAAATCCCGTCATGTTCTTCAGCCGGCCGGCGAGGCCGGCGTCGATCCAGCCGCCGCGCGCGAGCAATTCGAAAATATCGCGGGCGCTTTGGGGCACGCCGAGCTTCTCCCGGCGCACCAGATACTGGCCCATGTCCAGCGCCGCCTCGCAGGCGCGCTGAATGTTCAGAATCGCGGCGTCCTGGCGGGTGAAATCCGTTGCGAACGTCGCGGGATCCTTGTTGTATTCCTCGCGGGCGCGAGCGACGCATCGTTCGATGATCGCGGCCTTGTTGAGAACGACGTCATCGGCCATGAACCCGGCCTTCCCGTTCGATGTCGGCGATCAACGGCGCGCGCGCCGCGTCGAGCTCCAGCTTTTCATTGAAGATGAACGCTTCGTAGACGCCCGCGTTGAAATCACGCGCCCACAGGCGACGCCCCGTTCCCACGATCTGGCTTTGCATCACGGTCGAGGCCTTTCGCAGATCGACGAGATCGACGTGGCGGCCCGCGATATCCGAGAGTTCGCCGGAGAGTCGCCACATCGTCGCGGGATCGCGGGACGTTTCGACGAGCACGGCGATGTCGAGATCGCTGTCCGGACCGGCGACGCCCGCCGCCTCGCTGCCAAAGACATAGACCGCCAGCAAATCCGGGAGCGCGCCGCGCAGATGGCTCGATATCGCGGACAAATCCATGCCCCGGGCGCCTTTCGCGATGAAACCCGTCCGGAGATAACCCGGCGCGGGAAGGACGCGCAAGGCCGCGGCCTCACGAGGGTCTCGTCTTCAGCAGGTCCGGCCTGCGCTCGCGCGTGATGGCTTCGGCCTGTTCGCGCCGCCAGCGGGCGATCCGGGCGTGATCGCCGGAGAGGAGAACGTCGGGAATGGCGCGGCCCTCCCAGTCGCGCGGGCGGGTGTAGTGGGGATATTCCAGCAGACCGCCTTCGAAGCTCTCGTCGGCGCCGGATTCCGTCTTTCCCATGACGCCGGGGATCAGCCGGACGCAGGCGTCGAGCAGGACGATCGCCGCGATTTCGCCGCCGGAGAGCACGTAGTCGCCGATGGAGATTTCCTCGAGGCCGCGCGCCCCGATCACGCGCTCGTCCACGCCCTCGAAACGTCCGCAGACGACCACGACGCCCGGCCCCGCCGACCATTCGCGCGCGCGCGCCTGCGTCAGCGGCTTGCCTCGCGGCGACATGAGCAGGCGCGGACGCGGATCGTCCGCGGGCAGGCCCGCGTCGAGGCTGGCGGCCAGAACGTCGGCGCGGATGACCATGCCGGGGCCGCCGCCGGCGGGCGTGTCGTCCACCGCGCGATGCCGGCCAACGCCGTGCTCCCGGATGTTGATTGTCTCCAGCGACCAGAGGCCGCGCGCCAGCGCGTCGCCGGAGAGCGAGGCGCCGAGCGGGCCGGGAAACATATCGGGATAAAGCGTGAAGAGCGTGGCGCGGAACATCGGCCTCGCCTATCACGACGCCGCGCGGCGCGCACGCGCGCCGTTCGCGTCCGGCGAAAACATTGTATGATCGCCGGAACGGATCACACGCACGGGACGGAACCATGACGAAGGCGCTCGAACGGGACTATGACGGCATCATCATCGGCGCGGGCCATCATGGCATGGTGCTCGGCTCCTATCTCGCCCGCGCCGGGCTGAAGATCCTGCTCGTCGAGCGTCGCCTCGCCTATGGCGGCGGCCTGTGCACGCAGGAGGTCACGCAACCGGGATTTTATCACAATCTCCATTCGATCAACCATTTCCACATTTCGGAAACGCCCTGGTTCAGGGATCTCGGGCTGGAGGATCGCGTCACCTACATCACGCCGCGTTATGAATTCGGCCAGCCGCATCTCGATGGTTCCGCGCTCGTGTTCGGGCGCGACCTCGAAGAGACCCTCGCCAACGTGGCGCGTTTTTCGAAGAAGGACGCCGACACGTTCCGCGAGTGGAACATCAAGGCGGAGGAAATCACGGGAGATATTCTGTTGCGCGAGCGCTTCTCCGAGCCCCTGCCGCAAGCCGAGCGCGAGGCCCTGCTGTCGCGCACCGCCGTCGGGCGCGATTTCATCGCCATGACGAGGCGCCAGCCGCTGGACGTCGTCCAGGAACTGTTCGAGAACGACCACGTCAAGCTGTTGTTCCTCTTCAAGGTGTCGCTGTTCGGCACCTGGCTCGTCGACACGATGTCGAAGACGAGCCCGATGGGCTCGGTGATCCGCGCCTTCGACCTGCAAAGCGGCTACCAGCTCTGCCAGGGCGGCTCGTTCAATCTCGCGCGCGGCCTCATGGAAACCTTCATCGCCGCGGGCGGAACCTTCGCCCCGCAGGTCGCGATCCGGAAGATCATCGTCGAGGGCGGCAAGGCCACCGGCATCGAACTCGCCAACGGCAAGACCGTGCGCGCGAAGAAATTCGTCGCCAGCACGCTGAACGTCCACCAGACCTTCGAGGAGTTGATCGGCCGCGAGCAATTGCCCGCCGCCTTCAACAGGAAGCTCGACGATTTCGAATACACGAACTGGTCGATTTTCGGCGTGCATTTCGCGCTGCACGAGAGTCCCCGCTTCAAGGCGGAAGCCTTCGATCCCAACATCAACAGCACGCTCAAGTGGAGCATCGGCGCCGAGACCTTCGAGGATTTGATGGCGGCCTACGGCGACATCAAGGCGAACAAGGTTCCGCAGATCGTGCAGTTCGGCTCGGGCGCGCTCAGCGTGCTCGATCCCACGAACTCGCCGCCTGGCAAGCACAACACCTACGCCTGGCACGTGATGCCCTTCGATCCCGACATCGTCGGACGCGACTACGAGGACTTCAAGAAGGAATTCGCCGAAAAAATCGTCGAGACCTTCGCGCGCTACGCGCCCAACATGACCTCCAGGAACATCATCGCCAAACACGTCTACACCGCGCGCGAGTACACGCGGGAAATGCTGAACATGCGCAACGGCGACATTTTCATGGGCTCGTTCGGCGCGAACCAGGTCATGTACAATCACTTCGGCTACCGCTCGCCGGTGGGCAACCTCTACATGTCCGGTTCCGCCGCGCATCCGGGCGGCGCGATCTCCGGCGGCGCCGGCTACATCACCGCGGGACTGATCGCGGGCGACCTCGGGATCAAGCCATGGTGGACGCCGTGGAACGCGCGCGAGGATCTGGCGAAGCTGGGCTGACCTGGCGAACGCCGGACGCTCTTCTCCCGGCGGGAACGGAGCGGCGCGCCTCTACCGCTCCGCCCGCTTCACATATTCCTCCATGAACGTCTTCAACGCCGGATCGATGGTGAGCCCTTTTTTCACGTCCTCGGTGAGGCCCGGACCGGAAATATATTCCGGCGCGTCGCCCATGGTCTTCTGCGCGTCGTCGAGATAGGCCCGGTCGTCGTTGAGTTGCAGCACCGCCTGCCGCAACGCGTCGACCGCGGCTTTCGGCGCGCCTGGCGGCAGGGCGATCAGGCGATACATGGCGCCGTTGACGGTGAGCAGGGATTTATAGGCCTCCCACAACTGGCCGGAGGGCATTGCTCCCTTCGCCTTCTGATAGAGCTCCTGAAACGGCGGGATCGCCAGCCCCTTCATTTGTCTGGGCACGCTGAAGGCGGTCCCGTCGAAGCCGGGATCGTAAAACACCGGCGTCAGCACGCCCGATTTCACCAGCGGCAGGAACCGGCTGTTATAGGCTGGCGGCGAATCCGCGTAGTAATTCACCTCGCCGCGCTCGAGCGCGAGTTGCGCCTGGGCGCTCGAATTGTAGCCCGTCACGTATTTGTAGGGCGCGCCGAGCATGTCGAGCGTCAGCCGCATCGCCATGTCCTTGGGCGCGTCGGGGCCAAGGCCGCCGACGACGATGTCGCGCGCCTTCACGATGTCCGCGGGTTCCGCGACGCCCGGCTTCACGTCGGCGCGCATGAAGTGAATGCGGCCGCTCGGCACGATGGCGATGAATTCATAGGAGCGGAAATCAACGGCGAATTTCTCGGGATTGGCGACGTAGCGCTGCGTCGCCGCCGTGAGATAGCCCATCGTCAGACCGTCGCGCGAAGCCACCTCGCCGAGATATTTCGCGCCGACGAGTCCCGCCGCGCCGCCCATGTTGCGCACGACGAGATCGGGATTGCCCGGCAGGTGTTTCGCGAGGTGGCGCTGGAGCACGCGCGCCTCGATGTCCGTGGGGCCGCCAGCGTCGTAATTGACGAGGATGGAGACCTGCTTTCCGGCGAAATAGCCCTGTGCGAGCGCGGCGGGGGACAGTCCGGCGCAACCCAGCGCCAGCGACGCGACGCTCGCGAAAATCCGCATGAAATCCTCCCCTCGCCGGCCTTGCTGGCCGTTCGGGGGATTATCGGCGCGGGCGTCCGGTTTGTAAAACGCGGCGCGAGTCAGGCCTCGTCGGACCCGCCGTCCGGCGGCTTCGCCTCGACTTCGGCGGGCGGCGCGATCACGACGCGGCCCGCCGCGATGTCGACCGCGGGCACCGCCGCCTTCGTGAAGGGAACGAGCAGCGTTTCCCCGCCATGCTCCGGCCGGATTTCGAGAATGTCGCCGGCGCCGAAATTGACGATCGTCAGCACCGAGCCGGCGCGGTCGCCGTTTTCGAAAAACACGGAGAGACCGATCAGGTCGGTCACGTAAAACTCGTCTTCGGATTCCGCCGGGAAATTGGCCCGGTCGGCGAAGATTTCAACGTTCGTCAGGGTTTCCGCGAGGTTGCGGTCGGAAACGCCTTTCACCCGCGCGACGAACATCGCGTCGCGCACCGGGCGCAGCTTCTCGAGCGCGAAGACCCGCGCTCCCGACGCGTCGGTGAGCGGGCCAAGGTCCGCGATGGCAGCCGGGTCCTGGGTGAAGGATTGCAGGCGGATTTCGCCGCGCACGCCGTGGGCGGCGCCGAAACGGCCCACGATCACGCGGCGCGACCGTCCACTCCCCGCGCCGGCGGGCGCGGGGGGCGTCTGGTCCTTGCCGGGCGTGCGCCGGTCGCGATCCACGGCGGGCATCCCCTCGCGCGTCCCGGCGAACCGGGACAGGGCCGGTTACGCGGCGGCTGCGGCCGCTGCCGCCGCAGCGGCGCGTTCCTGCGCCTTCTTCTTCGGCAAGGCCTTTTCCGGGTTGTTGCGCTTCTCGCGGGCGCCGACGCCGACGGACTCCAGCAGGCGGGCGACGCGGTCGGACGGGGTGGCGCCCTTGGCGATCCATTCCTTCGCCTTCTCGACGTCGAGCACGAGGCGCGCCGGATCGTCCTTCGGCTTCAGCGCGTCGAAGGAGCCGATGCGCTCGATGAAGCGGCCATCGCGCGGCATGCGCGAGTCGGCGATGACGATACGGTAGAACGGGCGCTTCTTGGCGCCGCCGCGGGAGAGGCGAATTTTCAGGGACATGATCTGGTTCCTTGTTGCGTTTGCGTGGTTCGAGTGAATGACGTTCCTTGAACGGACGGCTTTTCGACCGCCCTATTTTTTCTTGCCCCCGAAGGGATTGAAGCCGCCGAGACCCGGCAGTTTCGGGGCGCCAAGACCGGGCAGGCCGGGCATTCCCGGCTTCGGTCCGAACAGGCCCGGCGGCGGCGCGTCGGGAAGTTTGGGCAATCCGCCGGGCATGCCGCCGCCAAGCTGTTTCTGCATGGCTTCGAGCTGTTCCGGGGTCGGTTGCGGCATCCCGCCGCCGAGGCCGAACATGGACGCCATTTTCGCCATCGGGCCGCGCTTGCCGGCGGCGCCGCCCATGGCCTTCATCATGTCGGCCATCTGGCGGTGCTGTTTCAGTAGCTTGTTCACGTCCTCGACGCGCGTGCCGGAGCCGGCGGCGACGCGCTTCTTGCGCGAGGACTTGAGAATATCGGGGTCGCGCCGCTCCTTCGGGGTCATCGACATGATGATGGCGCGCTGGCGCTTGATGACGCGCTCGTCGAGATTGGCGCTGGCGATCTGGTCCTTGATCTTCGCGACGCCCGGCAACATGCCCATGATGCCGCCGATGCCGCCGATCTTTTCCACCTGCGCCAGCTGGTCCGCGAGGTCCTGGAGATCGAACTTGCCCTTGCGCATCCGTTCGGCGGCGCGCTGGGCCTTTTCCATGTCGATGTTGGCGGCGGCCTTTTCAACGAGGGCGACGATGTCGCCCATGCCGAGAATGCGCCCGGCGATGCGGGACGGATCGAAATCGTCGAGATCGTCCACCTTTTCGCCGGTGCCGATGAGCTTGATCGGCTTGCCGGTGACGGCGCGCATGGAGAGCGCCGCGCCGCCGCGCCCGTCGCCGTCCGTGCGGGTGAGGACAATGCCGGTGATGCCGACGCGGTCGTCGAAGTTCTTCGCGAGATTGACGGCGTCCTGGCCGGTCAGGCTGTCGGCGACGAGCAGAATTTCATGCGGACGCGCGGCGGTCTTGATCTCCGCCATTTCGAGCATGAGCGGCTCGTCGATATGGGTGCGGCCGGCGGTGTCGAAAATGACGACGTCGTAGCCCTGGAGCCTCGCGGCCTCCTCGGCGCGGCGGGCGATCTGCACCGGCGTCTGGCCGGCGACGATCGGCAGCGTATCGACGCCGACCTGACGGCCGAGCACGGCGAGTTGTTCCTGCGCCGCGGGCCGCTTCACGTCCAGCGAGGCCATCAGCACCTTGCGCTTCATGCGGTCGGTGAGGCGCTTGGCGATCTTGGCGGAGGTGGTCGTCTTGCCCGCGCCCTGCAGGCCGACCATCATGATGGCGACGGGCGGGGCGGCGTCGAGATTGATCGGATCGGCGTTCGAACCGAGCGTCTCGACCAGCACGTCGTTGACGATCTTGATGACCATCTGTCCGGGCGTGACGGACTTGACGACATTGGCGCCGACGGCGCGGTGGCGCACCTTGTCGACGAAGGAACGCACGACGTCGAGCGCCACGTCCGCTTCCAGCAGGGCGCGGCGCACCTCGCGCATGGCCGCGTCCACGTCCGCCTCGCTCAGGGCGCCGCGACCGGTCAGCTTGTCGAATATGCCGGAGAGCTTTTCGGAAAGGCCCTCGAACATGGGTTGCTCCATCTCGCTTCGCCAGCCGCCGCCCCAAACACAAACGCGCCCGGGGGCGCGTCGCGCTGCCGGGCGTTGACCCCCTTCCTCGCGGGAAGGCGGGCTTGCGTGGAACGTCTCTGACGAGAGTTGGCGGCCTTTTAGGCGCGGGCGGGCCGGAAGTCAATTTTCGGGAGCGCCCGGCGCTTGCTTCAGGCTGCTTCGGCCACGTCCAGCCGGACGGAAAGGCCGGCCTGGGCCGCGAGGTTAATCAAGGTGTCGAGGCTGAAATTGGCGATTTTGCCCCTGAGCAAATCGTTCAGGCGAGGCTGGGTAATCCCGAGGCGGCCAGCGGCCTCGGCCTGCGTCAGGTCCCATTTGCTCACGCGTTCGCTGATCGCGATCATCAGCCGCGAGCGCATGGTCATGTTCGCGGCCTCGACCGGAGTGTCCTCGAGCGCGTCCCAGACATTGTCGAAACCCTGCCGTTCCATCGTGGCTCCTCAAATTTGTCGAAGGCGCGCGGCGGCGAGATCGATGTCCGCCTTTTCGGTTCTCGCGGTTTTCTTCTGAAACGCGTGAAGAACGTAAACCGCGCTTTCCAGCTTCGCGACATAGACGACACGGAACGCGCCCGCCCGTTCCCGGACACGAATTTCCCGAACGCCCGGTCCGATGGACGCCATCGGTTTCCAGTCGTGGGGATCGAGCCCAAGCTGGATCCGGTGCGATTGCACGCCCGCTTCCTTGCGCGCGTTCACCGGGAAATCGCGCGATTTTTCGAGGGAATCCCCGAGGAACTCCAGGCGCTTCATCGGCTCCATCGCCGAACTTATATCAAACTTCGTATAGACCCGGCAAGTCTGGCGTCGCCCCGCGGTTGACGCCGCCCCGCCTCTCGCCTTCTTCTGGGCGCGGCGACACGGCGGCGTCGGGGACCAGGTGGATGGAAACAGTCGATTGCATCGTGGCGGGCGCGGGCGTCGTGGGGCTCGCCATCGCGCGACGGCTGGCGCTGGCCGGAAAGGAAGTCCTCGTCCTCGAAACGGAGGGGCGGATCGGCGAGCACACGTCGTCGCGCAACAGCGAGGTCGTTCACGCGGGCCTTCATTACGCGGAGGGGAGTCTGCGCCAGCGCCTGTTCCCCGGCGCGCGGGAGATGCTTTACGCCTATTGCGAGGCGCGCGGCGTACCGCACCGGCGGATTGGCAAGCTCGTCGTGGCGCGCGACGACGAGGAAGCCGGACGCCTGCGCCTTCACCTCGAACACGCGCTTCGGGCCGGCGTCCATGACGCGCGCTGGCTCGAAGAGGCGGAGATCCGCGCGCTGGAGCCGGGGCTCGCCTGCCGCGCCGCCTATCTTTCGCCGTCCTCCGGCATTGTCGACAGCCACGCGCTGATGCTGGCCCTTCAGGCCGATCTCGAAGCCGCCGGCGGCAGGGTCGTGTTGCGCGCGCCCGTCGAGGGCGGCGACGCGGCGGCGGGCGGACTGGTCCTGCGCGTCGGCGGCGCGGAGCCGATGACGCTGAAATGCGGCCTTTTCGTCAATTCCGCCGGCCATGGCGCGCCGGGCCTCGCCCGCTCGATCGCGGGAATGCCCGCGGGGCTCGCGCCGAAAAGCTGGTTCCGCCGCGGCGTCTATTTCAGCGTGACCGGGCCGGCGCCGTTCCAGCGCCTCGTCTATCCCGTTCACGGGCGGAGCGGGCTCGACATTCACGCGGTGGTCGATCTGGCGGGCGCCGTGCGGTTCGGCCCGGACACGGAATGGATCGACGGAATCGACTACACCGTCGATCCCGCCCGCGCCGCCGCCTTCTATCCCGCCGTGCGTTCGTTCTGGCCAGGCCTCGCCGACGGCGCGTTGCAACCCGCCTACGCGGGGATTCGCCCGACCATCGCCGGGCCCGGAGAAAACTCCGCCGATTTTCTGATCCAGGGCCCCGCCAGCCACGGGGTCGCCGGGCTCGTCAATCTGTTCGGCATCGAATCGCCGGGCCTCACCGCGTCGCTCGCCATCGGCGATTACGTGGCGGGACTGTTCGGCCTCGCCAACAGCGTCTAGTCTGCGCCTGGTTCTGTCTTGCCCGGAGTTCCCATGCCACTGCTTCCCCTCACCATGGCCTGCGGTCCCTATGACCGCATGGAGGCGCTCGGCAACGGGCAGGTGCAACCCGAGGGAATAGCGCTGCGCTATCTCGCGATCCAGTCGCCGCCGGAAATCTTCGCGCGGATGATCAAGACGCGCTCCTTCGACGTCGCGGAAATGTCGATGGCGCATTACATGATCATGCGCCACCGCGGCGATTTTCCCTACGTGGCGCTGCCCGTGTTTCCCTCGCGCGTGTTCCGCCACGGCTTTATTTTCATCAACAAGAACTCGGGAATCTCGACGCCGAAGGATCTCGAGGGCAAGCGCGTCGGCGTGCAGGAATATCGCCAGACCGCCGGCGTCTGGCAGCGCGGCATACTCAAGCACGAATATGGCGTCGATCTCGACAGGCTCCACTGGGTCGAGGGCGGCGTCAACGAGCCGCGCGCGCCCGACCACGAGATGGATCTGCGCCCGGCCGGCGGCCTGAAGATCGAGATCATCCCTTCCGACCGCACGCTCAACGACATGCTGGAGGCCGGCGAGATAGACGCCTATTTCGGCGCGCGCCGGCCCGCCGCGATGGACAGGGGCAAGAACGTCGCGCGCCTGTTCCCCGACTACCGCGCGCAGGAAAAGGCTTATTACCAGCGCACCGGCTTCCACCCGATCATGCACACGCTGGTGATCCGCGAAGAGCTTTACCAAGAGCATCCCTGGGTTCCCGAAAGCCTCTACAAGGCCTGCGAGGAAGCCAAGAGGTGGGCGCTGAAGCAGATGCGGTTCTCGGGCGCGCAACGCAACATGCTGCCCTGGCTGCACGAGGAAATCGCCGAGATGGACGCGCTGATGGGGCCGAACCCGTGGCCCTATGGCGTGCCCGAGAATCGAAAAATTCTCGAGGCGTTCCTGAGCTACCTCGCCGAGCAGCACTTCTTCGAGAAAGCGCGGCCGGTGGACGAGATGTTCACGCCGATCGTCAACTGGAGCGAATAGGGATCATTTTCCCTTCACCGCCGTCGCGAGCGCGTCATAAGACCCCGCGAAATAGCTCACGTTGTGCCAGGGCCGCTTGCCAAGCGCCAGCGCGATGGCGCGCGCGTCCTTGCCGTCGGCGCCGAAAATCACCACGCGGCGATTGAAATCATCGTTCGGCAGCGGCGCTTTTTCCAGCACGGCGGGCAGGGCGGCCGCGGGCGCGTTGTGCGCGCCGGCGAGCGAGCCTTTCGCGAAGTCCTCGGGCGAGCGAGCGTCGAAATAGACCGCGGTCCGGTCGACGCCGAAGATTCGCGCGACGCCTTCGAGTTCAATTTGCGTCGGGCCGCCAAGCGCGCGCCAGACCGGTATGCCGAGCTGGTAACGCCGGACGTTGGCAAAGCCAGCCGCGGCGAGTTGCGCGCCCATGGCCCGGCTGGCCTGACAGAAGGGACCGTTGCACGTGAGCACCAGCGGCTTCGCCCTGTCGCCGCCCGCGAGCTTTTCCACGGCGGCGACGACCTCGTCGGGCTTCGCGTCGAGATTGTTCGCGCCGGGAACATGGCCGGCGACGAACTGGGCGCGCGGCCGCGTGTCGAGGACGATGGCGGAATTGTCGGCGAGAATTTTCCGCAATTCATTCGTGCTGACCTCGCCGGTTTTCTGGTCCGGTTCGGCGAGGGTGGAATCGAGAATGTTGGTTTGCGCGGCGGCGGGCGAGACCGCGAGCAACGCCGCGAACGCGAAGACCTGACGAAACCGCATGATCGCCTCCGGTTAGAGTTCCTTCGGAAATTTCGAATCCTCGAAGACCGTCACCAGCGGCGGCTTGCCATCGAGGCCGAGTTCCGACCAGCGCGAAACGACATTGTCATAGGCTTCCTTCGAGAGCTTGGTGCGCTTCGAGAAGCTCTTGATGTATTTGTAATCCATGCAGGCGATGATGAGCGCCTTCGAACCCCATGGCCGCAGTTCCGGCGGATTGAGGCTCGGGTCGAGGAAGGTGCTCCAGGTTTCGCGCAGGATGTCGATGGATTGCGAGGGCCGCGAGCGGGTCGCCATGGCCCACAGCACCTGATGCACGTTGGTCGGATCGATGTCGTCGTCGACGACGATGACGTATTTGCCGAAATAGGCGCCCGCCGTGCATTGCGCCGCCAGCGCCATCACCTGCGGCGCGTGTCCCGCGTACATCTGTTCGATGGAGACGACGGTGATGCCCCAGCCGGCGGCTTCCGGAATCGACCACACGCCCTTGACGCCGGGCACGCCAAGTTTTTGCAAATCGGCCCAGATGCCGGCGCTGCGCAGCATGGCCCAGAACAGGCCCGCCTCGTTGGCGGGGCCGTCGGCCATCAGCGCGCAGGTGAGCGTCGGGTTGTCGCGAAAGCGCACGCGCTCGACGCGCATGTAGGGCGTCGCGCCGCTGGGGCGCCCGTAATAGCCGGTGAATTCGCCGAAGGGGCCCTCCGCGAAGGTCTCTTCGGGATAGAGGAAGCCCTCGAGGATGATCTCGGCGCGCGCCGGCAGCGGCAGGCCCGTGAGATCGCTGGTGAAGACCTCGATGGGCGCGCCGTTGATGCCGCCATAATAATCATATTCGCATTCGGTCTTCGGCAGGCTCGTCGCGGCGACGAGGAACAGCAGCGGGTCGATGCCATAGGCCGCCGCGATGGGCATGGGCTTGCCCGCCTTCCAGTATTTGTCGCGGTCGAGGCCGGCGTCCTTGCCGGGCGATGTGTAGACGCCGATCTCGCGCGGGCCTTTCACCATCATGCGGTAGGTGCCGACGTTGATCCGCCCGGTTTCCGGATCTTTCGTGATGACGGCGTCGCCGGTGCCGAGATATTTGCCGCCGTCGAGCGGCCACATCCGCTGCGCCGGGAATTTCGTGATGTCGACTTCGTCGCCGTTCCAGATGTTGGCGTTGCAGATGGCGCTGGCCTGCGGCACTTCCACCGGAGGGATTTTGTTGCCGAGTTTCTGTTGCAGCTTTTGCACCGCGGTCAGCGGATGATCGACCGGCTCCTCGCCGATCATCACGCAGAAGCGCGAGAGATTGCAGCCGATCATGTTGTAGAGCACGCGATGGCCGGGATGGCCCTTGACGTTCTCGAACAGGAGGGCGGGGCTTTTCTCGCTGCCGACGAGGCAGGAGATCGTCGCCGTCTCGAGGTTGGGGTCGACCTCGGCGGTGACGCGTTTCAGTTCGCCGAGCGCGTCGACCTTCTGCATCCAGATGTCGAGATCGCTGTGGTTGTGGCCGATGGCGGCCTTCGGGTTGGCGACGGGCTTGCCGTCCTTCGGCGTCACGGGAATGTTCATGTCCATGGGGCGGGCCTTGTTGAATGGCGAGAGCGTTCGCGGGCGTCCGCCATCTCCCGCTCTCGGGAAAAGGCGGACAAGGGCCGGGCGGGGGACTCCGCGCGTGTCGTGCGAGATCGAAGCCGCGGAGCCTATTCCGCCGCCTCGCGCGTGACCTTCAGTTCCTTCAGGCGGGGATAGAGTTCCTTCGCCTGCAGTTTCATGCTCTTCACGGTCTCGTCGTGTTCGAGGAAGCCGGCCTGGCCCATCGAGAGAATGTGGCCGAAGCCGCCGACGTGATCGTAGAATTTCTTGATCTGCCTGTAGACCGTGTCGGGATTGCCGCAGAACACCGTGCCGGATTCGATCTCGTGGTCGAGATCGGGCACGAAACCCTGTTCGCGCGTGCCGACCTTGCCGGTGCGCAGGGCCTTCACGTTGGCGTCGAGGGAGGCGTAGCCAGGCGGATTCTTGAAATAGACCGGCAGCTTGTTGTGGGAGAGATACCACAGCAGCTTTTGCGCGCCCTTGCGTCCTTCCTCGTCGGTGTCGCCGACGTACATCAGCGCGGAATAGCCGAGCTTTTCCTCCGGCGCGGGGCCTTTGTGGCCGCCCGCGGCCCAGCCGGCGCGATAGGAATCGAACACCGCGCGCGTGCCGTCGAAGCCCGTGTGGAAACAGCCGATGACATAGCCGTTCTGTCCGACCATGCGCGCGCCCTCGGGCGAGGTGGAGGCGATCCAGATCGGCGGATGCGGCTGCTGGTATGGCCGCGGCCAGATGTTGACCATGCGGTGATGGAAGAAGCGCCCCTCGAAGGTGAAGGGGCCGTCGTGATGCGTCCACGCGGCCTTGATGAAGTCCAGCGCCTCGTACATGCGCTCGGTCATGCGCACGGGATTGCTGTTGGCGGCGGGAATTTCGTAGGGCACGCTTTTCACGAAGCCGCATTCGAGGCGGCCGCGCGACAGCACGTCGATCATCGCCATTTCCTCGGCGACGCGAATGGGCTGGCTGCGGTTGGCGATGGGATTGCCGAGGATCAGCAGCCGCGCCTTCGTCGACTGGCGCGCCAGAATGCTCAGCAGCAAGGGCGCGGCGGGATCGACGCAGGTCGGCGTCTGGTGGTGTTCGTTGATCATGATGTCGAGGCCGAGATCGTCGGCGATCAGCCACTCGTCGAGATAGCGGTGATAGAGATCGGCGCCCATCTTCGGGTCGTAGTAGCGGTTGGGCATGCTGACGCGCACGGAGGAATAGTCTTCCTCCTCCGGCAGGTGATGAAACGCGCCTTCGCTGAAATGAAAGATTTTCATGGTGACGCCCTCAAACTTGCGCGAAGCGCGCGACGCGCGCCACGAACGCCTCGGGAGTTTCGTTTTGCGGGGAGTGGCCGGCGTCCGGCATGGATTCGAGCACGCAGCCGGGAATGAGCTTCGCGTAGGCCTCGCAATATTCCGCGCTGACGAGCCGGTCGTGCGCCCCGTGCAGCATCAGCGCCGGACGGTCGATCCGGTGCAGGCGATGCTTCAGTTTGGGGTTGTGCATGTAGGGCTCCCAGGCGACGAGCGCCATGGTTTCCCGGTTGCGCGCGATGACGCGCAACTCGTCGTCGCTCTTGCCGTCCGGCGTGAACCCCGACTTCGCGGGATTGGCGTACATGAGCGCGTCGAGCTCGGCCCGTGGCGTGAAGAACACGTCGGGGATGTCGAGCCTGTCGCGCGGGCCGACCTTGATGCCGACGGGCGAGACGAGCACGATCCGCGCGATCCGGCTGGTGTTCTTCGTCGCGAGGTCCGCCGCGATCCAGCCGCCGAGCGAGGCGCCGACGAGCGTCGCGTCGCGGATGTCCAGCCTGTCGAGAACGCTCAGATGGACGTGGGTGAAATCATCGACGCTGTCCATCCAGAAGGGCAGGCCCGAGGAGCCGAAGCCTGGATGCAGCGCCGCGGTGACGGAGAATTTTTTCGCCAGCAGATCGAGAAACGGCGCCTTCGGATTGAAGCCGCCGCCATGAAGGAAAACCAGCGGCGGCCCCTCGCCGCCGCGATGAATTTCGAGATCGACATCGCCGGTTCGCAGCCGGCTCTGGGTGAGCGCCATCAAGTCCTCCCGGGGCGCGCGCGGCGCCCGAATGCTTCGGATCGGACGATAGCAAGCGCGCGGCGCCCGGCGCAAGCCGCGCCTATTTCAGTCCGCCGATCATCGCGCCGGCCTTCGCGAGCAGACGCTGCATTTCCACCGCGTCCGTCGTCTCGAAGACGATGTCCGCTTTCGCCTCCCGCATCATCTCGCCGAGCGGCGAAATGTTGGGCCCGCGCAGGCGGCCGAAATGATGATGCTTGTAGAGTTCGTCGAGATGTTCCCGGCCGCTCGTCCACGCGGCCCACAGCAGCGCGGCGTTCGGATGCGGCGCGCCCTTCACCACCATCTGCGAATAGATCATCGCGGGGATCGGCCCGACGCGCGCCCAGTCCACGGGCGCGCCTTCCGCCTGGTATTGCAGAACGCGGCCGCCATAGGTGCCGACGGCGACGGCGCCCTGGCCGCCCGCCAGCGCCTCGATGGTCGGCGTGCCGCCCTTGATGATGATCGGCTTGTTGTCGAGCAGTTTCCGCAGCAACGCGAAGGCGCGCTCCTCGCCCCAGGCGAGGGTCAGCATCGGGAAGATAATGCCGCGCGCCTCGAGCAGGATCTTTCCGCTCCATTTCGGGTCGGCAAGCGACTCCCAGCCGCCGGCGAAGTCGGCGGCCTTCGCGAGGGTCGTGTTGTAGCAGATGGGCACGTCGAGATTGTAGGAATGGATGGCGCGATTGCCGAAGAGAAGATCGTCGGCGGGAATGCCGAACACCCTGTCGAAGGGATAGGCGACGACGAGGTCGCGATTCATCAGCAGCGGCGTGTAGGAAATCGGCGAATCCACCACGTCGACGGACTGGCGGCCGGAGGCGGCCTCCCCGATGATGCGCTCGATGGCCGGACCGGGTTCGATCTTGAAGGATTCGACGGCGATTCCAGGAAACTTCAGCGCGAAGCGTTTCGCGCTTTCCTGGTTCGGCTTCACGTCGTTGGACGAGAAGAACGTCACCTTGCCTTCTTTTTTCGCGGCTTCGTAGATCGACTGGATCGTGTCTTCCGCGCGGGCCGGGCCAGCCGCGGCGAGCGCGGCGAGGCCGAGGGAGAGGTCGCGGCGCGAGATCGTGATGGACATGTCGTTCCCCGTGGAGTTCCGGCGCCGTCGCGCCTCAGCGCTTCTTGAAGAGTTCGTCGAAGGTCTTTTGCGACGATTTCAACTGATCGCCCGAAAGCGCGTAGGGCAGCACTTTCGCGGCGGAAAGTCGGGCCACCACGTCCGGCGGGTTCGGCGTCACGTCCGGGCGCGTCGGGATACGACCGGTTTTCGCGGCGAAGGCCTGCGCCTGCTGGCTCAGCATGAAATTCGCCGCGAGCACGGCGGCCTTCGGGTGCGGCGCCTTCGGGTTCACCGCCACCTGGCCGAAGAACAGCGCCACCGGGTCCATCGCCCAGAAATCCGTCGGCGCGCCGGAGATTTTCATGTTGTTGGTCAGCATCGTGTAATTGTTGAGGGCCACGGCGTATTCGCCGGACGCGACCTGGCGCGCGGCGGCGAGATGGCCGTCGAGCACCACGACCTTCAGGGTCGAGACAATGTCCTCGATGAGTTTGCGCCCCTTCGCCTCGCCGTAATGGGCAAACATGGCGTTCATCCATTCGTTGTCGGTGCCCTCGATGGCGACGCGGCCGACCCAGTCCTTTTTCGTCAGGAACTCCTCGTAGGTCTTCGGCAGATCCTCCTTCTTCACGAGATTCGTGTTGTAGGCGGGCGAATTGTAGTTGGCGTAGACGCCATACCAGCGGCGGTCGGGATCGCGCGCGGAGGCCATGATGTTCTTCGCCTCGGGCGGATCGAATTGCGCCATCACCGCCGCCGGGAGCTGGTTGGCGGTGGGCGTGTTGATGATGTCCCAGGCCTGCTGGCCGGTGCGCGCCTCGATGGCGATCTTGCCCATCAGGGCCGCGTCGGCGGCGCGCTGGTAGTTGACCTTTATGCCCGTGGCCTCCTCGAAGAGCTTCCACAGCGGCAGACCCTCCTGCTCGTTGGTGGAGGAATAGACGGTGACCTGCCCCTCGGCCTTCGCCGCGGCGAGAATGTCCGGCATTATCCACGCGGGCGTCGCGGGCGTTTGCGCGCGGGCGGGAGAAGCCAGCGCGAAGGCGAGAAAAAAAGCCGCGCTCGCGGCGAGAGCCGAAGTCCTCATGCCAACCTCCTGATGCTCAATCCATCTGGCGGGCCGGCAACCTCCTGTCAAATCACCAGCGACCCGGGAAAGTGTGATAATTTTGCAACATTCCGAAATCATCAGCTTACTGTCGGTGAAGCGATCTGGTCTGAAACCCGGCGAAAATGCTATTCTTCGATTGTTCATTTGTATCGTGGCTTTCGTGGGGGTGATAAAATGGCCATTTCGCCGAACCAACTGCGCCTGACGATTTCGGCTTGTTTGCTGGCGCCGGCTTTCGCCCTCGCCGCCGACCTTCCGGGCGCCCGCCCGTCAGCCTCCCCCGGTCCATATGGCGAACTGCCCGCCGTCTCGGCGCCGAACGGGAAATTCTCCCTCGAAGGCGGCTTCGGCGGCGCGCGCGGCGTGCAGACCCGCGGTCTGGGCCTCGCCTCCGGCAGTTTCACCTTCCCCCTCGGCCAGCGGTTCGGCGCGCAGTTCGACGCCACCGCCGGCTCGGTCGCCGACCGCTTCGCCGGCGGCGCGGGCGCCCACCTGTTCTACTGAAATGCCGCGACGTTCCTCGTCGGAGCGACGGCGGGCGTCGCTTCCGTCGCGGGCGCGACCTTCGGTCGTTTCGGCGGCGAGGCCGAGGTTTACGCCAGCAATTTTCTCACCCTGCACGGCGCCGCCGGCTACCAGACCCGGGCGACGAGCGCGTCGGCGATCGTAAATTCTGGCGCCTTCGGCAACCTCGGGGCGACCATTTATCCCGACCCCAACCTCGCCATCTCCGGCGGCGTGACGCGCAACCCCGACGCCTGGGGCGGCTACGCCCGACTCGAGTACCAGCCGGAAGCCTGGAAAAACGTTTCCCTGTTCGTCAACGGCGCGGCCGCGGAGCGCCGCCAATTCGCAGTGACCGCCGGCGTGCAGGTCTATTTCGGCGCCGACAAGACACTGATCCGCCGCCACCGCGAGGACGATCCGCCGAACATGATGACTGGCCCGGGCAGCCTGATCACCGGCGCCGCGCTGGCAGCCCTTCAGCAGGAATGGCTGCGAACGGTGGCGGGCTCGAGCTTGTCCAGCAACGGGGTCTGCCCGGCGGGCAAGTTCTACGAGCCGGTGATCAAGCTCTGCCTGTAAACATGGCGAGTTCCCCGCGCCGCCTTGCTTGACAACCGCGAGCGCCGGGCGTCGAATGGTCTCGACGCCGGAAAGACGACGCGATTGAATCCGCGCGCTGGCGAGGGGAGAACGCCATGCGGGCTTCGATCGCACTCGCTACTCTCGCATTCATTCTCGGCGGCCCGGGCGCGCCCGACGCCGCCACGATTTCCGGCAATGTGAAGGGTCCGGACGGCAAGCCGTTCCGCGCCGCCTTCGTCCAGGGGCGCAACGCGCAACTCCGGATGAACGTGAGCGTTCTCACCGACAACGAGGGCAATTACCGGGCGGAGAGCCTGCCCGCCGGCGAATATCGCGTCTCCATCCGGGCCATCGGCTACCGCGCCGACGCGAGGAGCGGCCTCGAACTCGCCGCGGACGGCGCGGTCTCCCAGGATTTCGCCTTGCAGGCCGCGACGGTGCGCTGGAGCGACCTGACGCAATTGCAGGGCCTGCAATTGTTGCCGGATCTGCCGGGCAAGCAGGAATTGTTCGGAACCTGCATGGGCTGCCACGGCTTCCAGTCGAAAATGGCCGCGGTGTCGCGCGACGAGGACGGCTGGCGCGACCGCGTCGCCTTCATGCGCGAATCCATGCGCGCCTCGCTTGGCGACCGCCGCGGCTTCGACGACGCGAAGGCCGAGATCGTCACGCAATATCTGACGAAGTTGTTCAGCGAGGATTCGATCCTGCCGAAATCGCCGTCGCTGTCGCCGAACTACGCGGCGACCGTCGAGACCTTCTCCGACGAGGCCCTCGAGATCGTCTATGTCGATTACGAAATGCCCGGTCCGAACCGCTTCCCCTGGACGGCACAGCCGGACCGGGACGGACGGTTCTGGACGCCGGAATATGGCCGGGCCAACAAGATCTCGCGTCTCGACGCGGCGACTGGCGAATTCACCGAATTTCCGGCGCCGCATCTCGGCACGGCGATGATCCATTCGGCGGTGCCCGCGCCGGACGGCAGCGTGTGGCTCACCGAGGCCGGCTCGAAGAAGCTCGGCCACTGGGAGCCCTCGACCGGCGTCATCACCGAATACCAGGACACCTGGGGCAAGCACACCGTCAAGATTCATCCGGACGGGCGTGTATTCTCCAGCGGCGGCCTCAGCGTGTTCGATCCGAAGACGAAGGAATTCACGCATATCGCCGAGGTGCCCAGCGCCTACGGGCTCGATCTCGATTCGGCGAAGAACGTCTGGTTCACCGAGAACATCCGCGACGGGAAGATTGGCAAGGTCGACGCGGCGACGTTGAAGGTCACGAAATACGCGCCGCCGACCAACGACCGTCCGCGTCGCATCACCATCGACAGGAACGACATGGTCTGGTTCGGAGAATTCGAATCCGGCAAGATCGGCCGCTTCGATCCGAAGAGCGGGACTTTCAGGGAGTTTCCGTTGCCGAACCCGAAGACGCTGCCCTACGCGCTCAAGGTCGCGCCGGACGGCGCCATCTGGTATTCCTCGGAATATCGCGATCTCATCGGTCGGCTCGATCCGGAGACCGGCAAGGTCGTGGAATATCCGCTGCCCTACACCGACAACGGCCTGCGCGATTTCTTCCTCGACAAGGAAGGGCGCATGTGGTTCGGCACGCCGCCGAACAACAAGATCGGCTATTTCTACATCGCCGGCAAACAGCGTCGCGCCGAGGCGCGATAACCGTTCCATTGGAGAATCGCGCGCGGGCGCCTATGCTGCGGCCATGACGCGGAATCCCTATTACAACGGCCCCCCGGGCGATCATTTCGACGGCCTCCGCTTCTTCGTTCCGGGCGTCACGCGCGACAAGACGCCGGCGGAATTGTGGCGCTGGCGCGCGAGGGGCAATCGCGCGCCCTGGCCGAAACACATCGCCAACGTTCGCCACGATCATCCGCCGGAGCGCGTCTCCGGCGACGGGCTGCGCGTGTCCTACGTGGGCCACGCGAGCGTGCTGATCCAGACGCAGGGCGTCAATCTGCTCGTCGATCCCGTCTGGTCGAATCGCGCCAGCCCCGTGCAATGGGCGGGGCCGAGGCGCGTCAACGCGCCGGGAATCGCGCTGGAGAACCTGCCGCCGCTCGATGTCGTGCTGATCAGCCACAATCACTACGACCACATGGACCTCGCGACGCTTTCGCGGCTCGCCCGCGATCACGCGCCGCGGGTCATCGCGCCGCTCGGCAACGACGTCATCATGCGCCGTCATGACCGCCACATCGCGGCGGAGGCCTACGACTGGGGCGCGCGGGCGCCGATCTCCGGCGGCGTCGCGGTCCATCTGACGCCGGCGTATCACTGGTCGGCGCGCGGCCTCAACGACCGCCGCATGGCCCTGTGGTGCGCCTTCGTGATCGAGACGCCGGCGGGCGCGATCTATCACATCGCCGACACCGCCTGGGGCCATGGCGCGATTTTCTCGGACATACGACTGCGCTTCCCGAACCTGCGCCTCGCGATCATTCCCATCGGCGCCTTCGAGCCGCGATGGTTCATGCGCGAACAGCACATCGACCCGGAGGAGGCCGCGCGCGTGTTCGAAATGTGCGGCGCGCGTCACGCGCTGGCGCATCACTGGGGCACGTTCCAGCTCACCGACGAGCCGCGCGAGGAGCCGCCGCGCCGCCTGCGCGAGGCGCTGCGCGCCGCGCGGATCGACGAGGCGAGGTTTCGCGTTCCGACGCCGGGCGAGGCATGGGACGTGCCGGCGTAGCGGCCGCGTTCAGGACGCCAGCGCGGGCCGGCGCGCGTTCAGCTTCGTCTCCGCCTCGAAGGCGGCGCCGACGCGCAGGACCATCTGTTCGTCGAAATACTTGCCGACGATCTGCATCGACAACGGCAGGCCCTCGCTGGAAAAGCCCGTCGGGATGGACATGGCGGGATTGCCCGTGACGTTCCAGGGCATCGCCTGGATCGGCGTCGCGGACGGGGTCTGGCGCGCGCCGCCGGCGAAGGGCGGCGCGGGCCCGACCGCGGAGGCGGTGATGAAGACATCGTGGCGGGCGAGCACGGCGTTGGCGCGCGCGGCGAGTTCGCGCCGCAAGCGCATGGCGTGCGAAAGGTCGGCGCCGGTGACGAAGGCGCCCATGGTCATGCGCATGTAGGTGAGCTTGCCGAAATCGAGCGGCCTCTCGCGAAAGTCCTTCTCGTGAACGGCGAAGGCCTCCGTGTACATGATGACGCGCCCGCAGGCGTTGAACAGGGCGTAATCCGGCAGCGTCACGTCCTCGACGACGGCGCCCATGCGCGCGAGGGTTCGCGCCGCGTCGTCGATCGCCGCGACGACCTCGCGCGACGTGTCCGTATTGCTTTCGTAGAAATGGCGGGGCACGCCGACGCGAAGGCCCTTCACGCCGCGGTCGAGGCCGGCGCGGTAATCGGGAACGGCCCGGTCGACGCTGGCGCTGTCGCGCGGATCGTAACCCGCGGCGATTTGCAGGGCGATGGCCGCGTCCTCGACGCACCAGGCGAGGGGGCCGCAATGGTCCAGGGACCACGACAGCGGGAACACGCCGGCGCGCGAGACGAGCCCGTAAGTCGGCTTGAGTCCGATCGCGCCGCAATACGCGGCGGGGCCGCGGATGGAGCCGCCGGTGTCCGAGCCCATGGCCATGCGCACGAGGCCGGCGGCGACCGCCGCGCCCGAGCCGGACGAGGAGCCGCCCGGCGCGTGATCGGGGTTCCAGGGGTTGCGCGCCGGTGGAAACGGCAGGTCGAAGCTCGGCCCGCCC
>CAISEY010000184.1 GCA_903884435.1 uncultured Hyphomicrobiales bacterium
ACGCTTGATGTTCATCGCCACTTCGCGGCGCAGATCGCCCTCGACCATGTAGTCACGGTCGATGGTTTCGCGAATCTGGAGCACTTCCGCGTCGGTGAGCTGGGCGACGCGCCGCTCGACCGGAATCTGCACCTTTTCGCAGATCTCCTCGGCCTTCTTCGGGCCAATGCCATGGATGTACTGGAGCGCGATAATCACGCGTTTGTTCGTGGGAATATTGACGCCTGCGATACGGGCCACTTGCCGTCTCCATGGTTGCGCCGCAAGTGCGGCGCGAGAAATGCCGCGAGAGCGGCGGAAACCCCGCGTCCGGTGGAGGCCGGCCCATGCGGGAGGGAAAAGCCGGAACAAACACGACAAAATCCGCGCCCTCGAAAGAAGGCGGGGAGCAACGTATCGTTCTGGATGGGCGCTTCTAGCGGCTTGCCATGTCCGCGTCAACACGCTAGCCGCTCAAATTGAAAATTCCCGACGGACCGGTCCCCGCGTCGCCCGCGAACAAAACGCCTCCGTGAGACATCGCCTGAATGGCCACGAAACGCCTGCTGCCCCTGTCCGTGAAACTCGCCTACACCGCGTTCATGGCGATCCTGATCCCCGTCTACTGGATCAACTACGGACCGACGAACTTTCTCTATTTCTGCGACATATCGCTGATTCTCACCCTGGCGGGCATGTGGCTGGAAAGCCCCCTGCTCGTGTCCATGTGCGCCGCCGGCATTCTCGCGCCGCAGACTTTCTGGGTTCTCGACTTTCTCGGCAATCTCGCGGGCCGTCCGCTGGTCGGCATGACCAACTACATGTTCAACGCCTCGACCTCGCTGTTCCTGCGCGGCCTCTCGCTTTTCCATGGCTGGTTGCCGTTTCTGCTCGCGTGGCTGGTCTGGCGAACGGGCTACGACGCGCGAGCCTTCAAGGCCTGGACGGCGCTGTCGATCGCCTCCATTCTCGTCTGCTTTTTCTTCATGCCGCCGCCGCGTCCCGATCCGGGCCTCACGCCCGTCAATATCAACTACGTCTGGGGCATGAGCGACACGCAGGCCCAGACATGGGTTCCGGCCTGGGCCTGGGTCACGGGCCTGATCGTCGGCCTGCCCCTGCTGGTGTTCCTTCCAACGCATCTGTTTCTCAGCAGATACGCGCCGCGGGCCACCGTCTGAACGAACGGACTCAGCCGGCCAGAATCGAATCGATCGCCCTGGTCACCGCTTCGATCGACGCCATGCCGTCCACGGTCTTCAGGGATCCTCTCGACGCGTAATAGGCCGACACGGGCGCTGTCTGCGCCCGGTATTGTTCGAGCCGCACCTTGAACGCTTCCGGATTGTCGTCGGCTCGCACTGTTCCGCCGGCCGCGATCGTCTCGCGCGCGCGGTTCTCGATCCGCGCCAGCAAGGCCTTCTCGTCGACCTTCAGTTCGATGATGGCGTCGAGTTTCATTCCGGTCCGCGCCAGCAATTCATCCAGCGCCCGGGCCTGCGCGACCGTGCGCGGAAAACCGTCGAGGATGAACCCGTTCCTTGCGTCCGGCTCGAGAACCCGGTCGGCGATGATCCCGACAACGATCTCGTCCGAAACGAGCCCGCCCGCGTCCATGACGGCCTTGGCCCGCAATCCGACCGGAGTGCCCGCCTTCACCGCCGCGCGAAGCATGTCGCCGGTCGACAATTGCGGAATCCCGAACTTTTCGACCAGTCGTGTCGCCTGTGTGCCCTTGCCCGCTCCTGGCGGCCCCAACAGGATAAGCTTCATCTCTTCCGTCCCCTGAGCTTGGCCTTCTTCACGAGGCCCTCGTACTGCTGCGCCTGCAGATGGCCATGAATTTGCGCGACCGTGTCCATCGTGACGCTGACGACGATCAACAACGACGTGCCGCCAAAATAGAACGGCAACGCGGCGTAGGATATTAGCATTTCGGGCAAGATGCAGATGATCGACAGGTACGCCGCGCCAATGCAGGTGATTCGCATCAGCACCGTGTCGATGAATTGCGCGGTGCGCTCGCCGGGGCGAATGCCCGGCAAAAAGCCCCCGTGCTTCTTGAGATTGTCGGCGGTTTCCGTCGGATTGAAGACGATCGCGGTGTAGAAAAACGCGAAAAAGACGATCAGCGCGATGTACATAAGCATGTACAGGGGCCGGCCGTGGCCAAGATAGGTCGTGATCGTTCCGAGCACGCCGCCGCCGCCCTGCGCCTGCGCGAAATTCGCCACGGTGGTCGGCAGCAACAGCAGCGAGGACGCGAAGATTGGCGGAATAACGCCGGACGTGTTGAGCTTCAGCGGCAGAAACGAGGTCTGACCCTCGTAAACGCGATTGCCGACCTGGCGTTTCGGATAGGTGATCAGCAATCGCCGCTGCGCGCGCTCCATGAAGACGATGAAGGCGACGACCGCGAGCGACATGATCACGACCACGAAAATCAGTCCCGTCGAAATGGCGCCTTGCCGGCCAAGCTCAAGGGTGCTGGCGATGGCCGACGGAAAAGCCGCGACAATGCCGGCGAAGATGATCAGGGATGAACCGTTGCCGATGCCGCGCGCGGTGATTTGCTCGCCAAGCCACATCAGAAACATCGTGCCGCCCATCAGGGTCAGAACGGTGGAAATCCGGAAGAACCAGCCGGGATCCGACACGGTGCCGCCCTGCCCCTCGAGACCGATGGCGATGCCATAGGCCTGGAACGCGGCGAGCAGAACCGTCAGGTAGCGCGTGTACTGGTTGATGACCTTCCGCCCGGATTCGCCCTCTTTCTTGAGGGTTTCGAGCGTCGGAATGACCGAGGTCAGAAGCTGGATGATGATCGAGGCCGAAATATACGGCATGATATTGAGCGCGAAGATCGCCATGCGCTGCACCGCGCCGCCGGCGAACATGTTGAACAATTCCAGCACGCCCTGACTCTGGCGCGTGAAATTCGCCTCGAAAGCGACGGGATCGATGCCCGGAAGCGGAATATAGGTGCCAAGCCGATAGATGACGAGCGCGCCGAGCGTGAACCAGATGCGCTTCTTCAATTCCTCGTTTTTGCCAATGGCCGAGAAATTGACGTTGGCCATGAGTTGTTCGGCTGCAGACGCCATGGAGGGGCTCCGGTCGGCGCGCGGACGCGCGTCCTGTCAGGTCTCGGGATGGATCGCGGTCTCATAAACACGAGCGGGGCGCAGGTCAAAGACCCCGCCCCGCCGCTGTCGATACAGGTCAGTGGCCGGCATCGCCCGCCCGACCGCGTGGTTCAGGCGGTTGCCGGAGCCGCTGCCTCGAGGAGCAGCTTGACGCTGCCGCCAGCCTTCTCGACCGCCGCGACCGCCGACTTGGAGGCGCGCTCGACCTCGAAGGCTACCTTCGCCTTGAGCTCGCCGGAGCCGAGCAGCTTCACGCCATCGCGAAGCTTCGCGCAAACGCCCGCCGCGACCAGCGCTTCTTCATTCACCGGCTTGCCCGCGTCGAGCTTGCCCGCGTCGATCGCCGCCTGAACGCGGCCAAGATTGACCTCGTTGTAATCGGACTTGAAGATATTGGTGAAGCCGCGCTTCGGCAGGCGACGATGCAGCGGCATCTGGCCGCCTTCGAAGCCCTTGATGCGCACGCCGGAGCGGGCCGTCTGGCCCTTGCCGCCGCGCCCGGCCTGCTTGCCCGAGCCCGACCCGATGCCGCGGCCAATGCGCTGGCGCTTCTTGGAGGAACCGGGATTGTCGGTGATTTCGTTGAGTTTCATCGTCCGCTCCTCATTTGCCTTCGACGACGCGCACGAGGTGAGCGACCTTGGCGATCATGCCACGCACCGCCGGAGTGTCCTCCAGCGACGACGTGCGACCCACCTTGTTGAGGTTAAGGCCGATCAGCGTCGCGCGCTGCTCGCCCGGGCGACCGATGGGGCTGCGCGTCTGCTGGAGCGCGACCATCTTCTTGGAATTCTCTGCCATGTTTCCCTCCCGGTCACGCGTCGACGGCGTCGGCGTCGACACCCTGACGGCGACCCTGCAGGGTCGAAACCTTGATGTTGCGACGCGAGGCCACGGACCGCGGCGAATCCTCGTGACGCAGCGCGTCGAAGGTCGCCCGGACCATGTTGTAGGGATTGGACGAGCCCTGCGACTTCGCGACGACATCGTGCATGCCGAGCGTCTCGAAGACAGCGCGCATCGGGCCGCCCGCGATGATGCCGGTGCCCGCCGGCGCCGCGCGCAGAACAACCCTGCCGGCGCCGTGGCGGCCGTGCACGTCGTGATGCAGCGTGCGACCCTCGCGCAACGGCACGCGGATCAACCCGCGCTTGGCGGCTTCCGTCGCCTTGCGGATGGCTTCCGGCACTTCGCGCGCCTTGCCGTGGCCGAAGCCGACGCGGCCCTTCTGGTCGCCGACGACGACGAGCGCCG
>CAISEY010000185.1 GCA_903884435.1 uncultured Hyphomicrobiales bacterium
GCCTTGATATAGCTGACGAATTTCAGGATGCTGAAACCGGCGACGCGCGCCACGATCCCCAGCACGATGAAGACGAACAGCAGGCAGGTGACGTAAAACGTCGCGATCAGGTAGGTCAGGTTGCCGATGGCGCGCGGACCGAAGAAGGCGATCGTGTAGGCCATCGCGCCAAAGGCCCCGAGGGGCGCGGCCTTCAGGATGATCGCGATGACGCCAAACATGGCGTGGGCGACGTCGTCGACGAGCGAGCGCACGACCTTGCCGCGTTCGCCCAGCACCATCAACGAGAAGCCAAAGAGAATGGCGAACAGCAGAACCTGGAGAATGTCGCCCTTCGCGAAGGCGCCCACCACGCTGTCGGGAATGATGTTCATGATGAAATCGACCGATTTCATGCTGCCGGCCTGGTCCGCGAACGTCTTGACCGCCGCTGCGTTGCCCTGACCTCCGAAGCCGGCGCCGGGACGCGCGACGTTACCGACGAGCAATCCGATCGCGAGCGCGAAGGTCGAGACGATCTCGAAATAAAACAGGGCCTTGATGGCGACGCGGCCGACCTTCGCGGCCTCCTGGATATGCGCGATGCCCGAGACGACCGTGCAAAAAATAATGGGCGCGATGACCATCTTGATGAGCTTGACGAAGCCGTCGCCCATCGCCTTGATCCACTCGTTCTTGCCGAAATCCGGAAACAGCCAGCCGGCCAGTCCGCCAAGCAGAATGGCGATCAGCACCTGAATATAGAGCACCTGGTGCCAGGATTTTTTCGCCGCCGGCATGGAGCCGACCGTCGCCACAGAAGCCATATCGCACCGTCTCCAAAATGCGGCTCGCCCCGCCGCGTTACAAAACTCTTTATAAGGTCATTTAACGTGCTCACGCTACCCCCTGAATCCGCGGGCACCGCGACTTCGCGGCCCCGGTCGCGCGGGCCTGTGGATGAATCAGCATCGCCGCCCCAACCATCTGTGTGCAAACCGGCGTGTCCGGCGTAAACTGGTTAAAACCCGCTTCAGCAAAGTTCCCCCATGGCTTCGTCGAAATCCCCGGCCCGCGCCGGCAAGTCCGCTTCCCGCGACAATGGCCCCGACCTGCCCTTCGCCGGTCGCGCGCCCGACCAGCGGACGATCGCGATTCGCGGCGCCCGCGAGCACAATCTCAAGAACGTCGATCTGACGATTCCGCGCGACAAGCTGGTGGTTTTCACGGGACTTTCGGGTTCCGGCAAGTCCTCCCTCGCCTTCGACACGATTTACGCCGAGGGACAGAGGCGTTACGTGGAGTCCCTGTCCGCCTACGCGCGTCAGTTTCTCGAAATGATGCAGAAGCCGGACGTCGACCAGATCGACGGGCTGTCGCCCGCCATTTCCATCGAACAGAAAACGACATCGAAAAACCCGCGTTCGACGGTTGGCACCGTGACGGAGATTCACGATTACATGCGCCTGTTGTGGGCGCGCGTCGGCGTGCCCTATTCGCCGGCGACCGGGCTGCCGATCGAGAGCCAGACCGTGCAACAAATGGTCGATCGCGTGCTCGCCCTGCCCGAGCGCTCCCGGCTGTATCTGCTCGCCCCTGTGATCCGCGGGCGCAAGGGCGAGTACCGCAAGGAAATCGCGGACTATATGAAGCGCGGCTTCCAGCGCCTGAAAATCGACGGGAAATATCACGAGATCGCCGAGGCTCCGGCGCTCGACAAGAAATTCAAGCACGACATCGACGTGGTCGTCGACCGGATCGTCGTGCGCCCCGATCTCGCGACCCGGCTGGCCGAGAGCTTCGAGACCGCGCTCGACCTGGCGGACGGGATCGCGGTCGTGGAATTCGCCGAGGCGCCCGAGGGCAAGGGCGAGCCGGAACGCATCATGTTCTCGCGAAAATTCGCCTGCCCGGTCTCCGGATTCACCATCCCGGAAATCGAGCCGCGCCTCTTTTCCTTCAACAATCCCTTCGGCGCGTGTCCGACGTGCAGCGGCCTCGGCTCGGAGCAGAAGGTCGACGCGGACCTCGTCGTGCCCGACACGAAGCTGACCCTGCGCAAGGGCGCGGTCGCTCCCTGGGCGAAATCGACATCGCCCTATTACCTGCAAACGCTCGAGGCGCTCGGTCGCCATTACAAGTTCAGGCTGGACACGCCCTGGGAGGAATTGCCAAAAAAGCCGCGCGACGCGATCCTGTTCGGCTCGGGCGACGAGGACATCCGCTTTTCCTACGACGACGGGCTGCGGGCCTACGACGTGAAAAAGCCCTTCGAGGGCGTCGTGAAGAACCTCGAGCGACGTTACATCGAAACGGAAAGCGACTGGGCCCGCGAGGAAATTTCGCGCTTCATGTCGGCGACGCCCTGCGCGGCCTGCAACGGCTACCGGCTCAAGCCGGAGGCGCTCGCCGTCAAGATCGATGGCAGGCATCTCGGGGAGATTTCGGAACTTTCCGTCAAGAAGGCCGTCGTCTGGGCCACCGAACTGCCGGAGAAACTCGACAAAAAGCGCAACGAGATCGCCGCGCGAATTCTCAAGGAAATCCGCGAGCGGCTGATCTTCCTGCACGACGTGGGGCTTGAATATCTCACGCTGTCGCGCCCCTCGGGAACGCTTTCCGGCGGCGAAAGCCAGCGCATCCGCCTCGCCTCGCAGATCGGATCGGGCCTCACCGGCGTGCTCTACGTGCTGGACGAGCCCTCCATCGGCCTGCACCAGCGCGACAACGCGCGTCTGCTCGACACGTTGCGGCGGCTGCGCGATCTCGGCAACACCGTGATCGTGGTCGAGCACGACGAGGACGCGATCCTCACCGCGGATCACGTCGTGGACGTGGGGCCGGGCGCCGGCATTCACGGCGGCCATATCGTCGCGCAGGGCGCGCCCGCCGAGATCATCGCCAATCCGAAGTCGCTGACCGGCGATTATCTCTCGGGGCGCAAGTCCGTGCTGACGCCGCGGGCGCGGCGCAAGGTCCAGCCCGGACGCAA
>CAISEY010000186.1 GCA_903884435.1 uncultured Hyphomicrobiales bacterium
GTGCTCTCGGGATCGCTGATGGATTACGCCATGCCGCGCGCCGGCGATCTGCCGCGGCTCAACGCCCTGCATCACCCCGTCGCCTGCAAGACCAACCCCCTCGGCGTGAAGGGCACCGGCGAGGCCGGCACGACGGCGGCGCCGCCCACGATCGTCAACGCCGTCGCCAACGCGATCGGCTGCGGGGACGACGCGCTGCTCAACATGCCGCTGACCCCGCAAAAGGTCTGGCGCGCGATGCGGGGCTGACGGAGGCGGAACAGCCAGTGAAAGCGCTCGTCATCGGCGGTGGGATCGGCGGCCTGGTCGCCGCGCTTGAATTGCACGCGGCGGGAATCGACGCGCACGTGTTCGAATCCGTGCGCGAGGTGCGCCCGCTCGGCGTCGGCATCAATCTCCTGCCCCATTGCGTTCGCCTGCTCGACGGACTCGGCGCCATGGAGCCCTTGCTGGAACTTGGCGTCGCCACCTCCGAACAGGTGTTCTTCAACAGGTTCGGCCAGCACATATGGACCGACGCGCGCGGCCTCGCGGCGGGCTACAAATGGCCGCAGATTTCCATCCATCGCGGCGAATTGCAGGTCGCGCTGATGGACATCGCGCGCGAGCGCCTTTCGCCGGACCGGATTCATCCCGGCTGGCATCTCCAGTCCTTCGAAAGCGCCGGCGACGGCGTCGTCGCGCGTTTCGTCGATCGCGCGACCGGCGTGGAGCAGCCCGAGGTCAGGGGCGACGTTCTGATCGGCGCCGACGGCATTCACTCGACGGTGCGCGCCAGCTTCTACCCAGACGAGGGCCCGGCGAAATGGAACGGCGCGCTGATCTATCGCGCCGTCACGGAGACCGAACCCTTCCTGTCGGGCCGCTCGCAGTTCATGGCGGGCGGAGAGCAAACGCTGATCGCCTATCCCATCTCGAAGGCGCACATGGACCGCGGCCGATCGCTGACCAACTGGGCGGCGCGATTCTTCGTCGATCCCTCGAAGGGCTTCGAGAAGGAGGACTGGAATCGCCGCGGCGACATCGCGGATTTTCTGCCGCGCTATGAAAACTGGCGCTTTCCCTGGCTCGACATTCCCGCGCTGATCCGCGCCGCGCCCGCCGTGTGGGAGTTCCCCATGGTCGACCGCGATCCGCTGCCGCGCTGGACCCATGGCCGCGCCACGCTGCTGGGCGACGCGGCCCATCCCATGTATCCGCTCGGCTCCAACGGCGCCTCGCAAGCCATCATCGACGCCAGCGTGCTCGCCGCGTCCCTGACAAACGCCGACGGAGTCGAGGCGGCGCTGCGCGCCTATGAAGACGACCGGCGCCCGAAGACGGCGCAAATCGTCCTGCACAACCGGCGGGGCGGCCCCGAACGCATCGTGCGGATGTGCGAGGAGCGCGCGCCGGACGGCTTCGACGACATCGAAAAGGTGATGCCGCGGGCCGAGTTGCAAGCCATATTCGATGGCTACAAGACGGTCGCGAGCTTCGATCTCGACAGCGTGAACCGTCCCGCGTGAACAGGCGCGAGGCGCCCGGAGGCTCCATGACATCAGGACAACTCGCCCGCGGCGCCATGTGTCTCGCGAGCGCCGCGATTCTCGCCGCCGGGCTTCGCGCCTCGGCCCAGACGCCGGCTCCGCCGGCGCAAATCAAATATTCCTCGCTCGGCGGCGCGACCGACGCGGGCGTCTTTCTGGCGGACGCCTACGGGTTCTTCCGGGAGTACGACATGGCGGTGACGCCCGTCGTGCAATCCTCGATCCCCTCGCAGGTGGCGGAAGCCGCGACGAACGCCATCGAAGTCTCCGGCATCGCGCTCGCGCCCGGCCTTTTCGCCTCGGTCCAGCGCAACATCAACCTGCGTCTCGTCGGCGACAAGCAAAGCCTGCGCCCCGGCTTTTCCTCGACGCGGCTGATCGCGCGCCCGGAACTCGTCAAGGCCAGCGAGGCCGAGACCATGCGCGGCCTCAAGGGCAAGAAAATCGGCGGGCCGGGCCGCACCTCCGTCGGCTTTTTTCTCGTCGCAGAACTCTTCAGGAAGCACGGGATGAGCCTCGACGACTTCGACTACGTGGAAGTGCAATTGCCCAACCAGGCCGCGGCGCTCGCCGCGAAGGCCATCGACGGCGCGCTCAGCATCGACCCATTTCTCTCCCGCGCGGTGCAGACGAACCTCGGCGCCGTCGTCTCCGATCTCATCGAATTCGTGCCCGAGGGCGGAAGCATCGTGCCGCTCGTCTACAGCGAGCAATTCGCCGCCAACCGGACGATGGCGACGAACTTCATGAAAGCCTACATGCGCGGCGTGCGCGTCTACAACGACGCCATCGGCAAGGGGAAGGACCGGGACAAGGTCATCGACATCATCGCGAAGGCGGCGAACGTGCCCGTGCCGGTGATCCGCGACGGATTTCCCGCCGGACTCGACCCGAACCAGCGGCTCAACAAGACGTTTCTGAATTCCATCCAGACGTTCTACGTCGAGCAGAAGCTGCTTGAACGCGCCGCGGATATCGACAAGATGGTCGATCTCTCCTTCTCCGACGCCGCCTTGCGAGAACTTGGCGAGTATCGTTAACCGCCGCGGGCGAAACCCATGACCAACGTCCTGATCGTGCTGACCCTGCCGGACGCCATCCGCGATCGCTACCGCGACCGGATCGCCGCGGTGTCGCCATCGTTGCGCGTCAACGTCGTCGATCATCACGACAAGGTCGATCCCTATATTGGAGACGCGGAGGTTCTCGTGACCTTCGGCCCGATGATGACCGACCGCGTCTTCAGGAACGCGCCGGCGCTGAAGTGGGTTCAGGCGCTCGGCTCGGGCGTCGATGGCATCGTGGATCAGCCCTCGCTGCGGCCCGGCACGATCGTCACCAACATTCGCGGCATCCACGGCGCGCCCGTGGCGGAGGCCGCGCTGTGCTCCATGCTGGCGCTGGCCCGCGACCTGCCGCGCTCGGTGCGCGCGCAACAAAAACATCGATGGGAGCGCGCGCCCTCTCGCACGCTTCAGGGCAAGACGGTCGTGATCGCCGGCGTCGGCCTCATCGCCGAAGCCCTCGCGCCGCGTTGCAAGGCGCTCGGCATGCAGGTCGTCGGCGTGAGCGCGACGCCGCGCGCGGCGCCGGGCTTCGACCGGATCGAGCCGCGTTCGCGCCTGATCGACCTCGCGGGCGAGGCGGATCATTTCGTGCTGCTGGTTCCCCACACGGACGAAAATCACCACCTCGTGGACACGCGCGTTCTCTCCGCGATGAAGCGCACGGCGTTCCTCGTCAATCTCGCGCGCGGCGGCGTCGTCGATGAACAGGCGCTGATCGAGGCGCTGGCCAGCCGCCGCATCGCAGGCGCGGCGCTCGATGTCTTCGCCACGGAGCCCCTGCCGCCGAACCACGCTTTCTGGGACATGGACAACGTGATCGTGACGCCGCACCTCGGCGGCTTCTTCGACGAATATCCGGACATGGCCCTGCCCGTGATCGAGGATAATTTCCGCAAGTTTCTCGCCGGCGACAGGGCCGGCATGATCAATCTCGTTCAAGGACAGGACTCCCCATGACCGGCCTCAGCGAACGCCTCGTCGCCCCGATTTCAACGGCGGAACTCGAACGGCGCTGGACCGCCGTGCGAGCGGAAATGGAAGCGCGGCGGATCGACGTTCTGCTGATGCAGAACAACAACGACTTCATGGGCGGCGCGGTGAAGTATTTCACCGATCTTCCCGCCACCAACGGCTATCCCTTCACCGTCGTGTTTCCGCGCGACGGACTGATGACCACCGTCGGCCAGGGTCCGCTCGACGGCGACCAGACCCTGCCCGCGGCGGGCGACGGCGTGCGGCGCGGCGTCGGGCGCGTCCTCTCGACGCCAAGTTTCGTGACCGCCGGCTACACGAAACACTACGACGCCGAACTCGCGGCGAAGGCGCTCGCGCCTTTCGCGAAGGGGCGGGTTGGAATCGTCGGCATGGCCTCGATTCCCGGGGCTTTCTTCGATTACCTCAAGCGCGGCGTTCTCGCCGGGGCCGACATCGTCGACGCCACGGATTTCGTCGATGACATCCGCGCCATCAAGAGCGACGAGGAAATCGCCGGCATGCGCCGGAGCTGCGAGATGCAGGACGACATGATGAAGGCGGTGTTCGCGGCGGCGGCGCCCGGCAAGAGCGATCTCGAACTCGCCGGCGTCGCGAAGGCGGTCGGCGCGAAATGGGGCAGCGAACAGGGCTGGTACATGGCGGCCTCCGGCCCGCTCGGCAAGCCCGCCGTCATGGCGCCGCCGCACCAGCAAAATCGCGTGCTGCGCGCCGGCGAGCAATTCACGATTCTGGTCGAGAACAGCGGGCCGGGCGGCTTCTACACCGAACTCGGGCGCACCTGCGTTCTCGGCAAGGCGACCCAGGAAATGCACGACGAATTCGCCTTCGTGCTCGAGGCGCGCCGCTTCACGCTGGCGCTTCTGAAGGACGGCGCCTCGTGCAAGGCGATCTGGGACGAGTTCAACGCCTTCATGCGGGCCAACAAGCGGCCCGAGGAACAACGCCTCTTTTGCCACAGCCAGGGCTACGACATGGTCGAGCGTCCGCTCGTGCGTTTCGACGAGACCATGCCGATTCGCAAGAACATGGTGTTCGCCGTGCATCCGACCTACGTCACGGGAACGACCTACAGCTGGGCCTGCGACAATTTCCTCATCGGCGGCAACGGTCCCGAGCGCATGCACGCGTTCCCCGAAAAAATCACGGAACTGTGACGCGCCCCTTCACCCGACGGGTCGCTCGTCGGCGATCACCTTGCCGTCGTCGGGCAGCGAGCCCGCGGCGACGAGGTCGACCGCGCCGCGCAATTTCGTGACGTCCCGCAAGGTCTCGGCGACGCGCGCCGCGAGACCCTCCGCGGGCGCGGCGCATTCAGCGCGCAGACACATCGCGTCCTGTTCCTTCTCGCGCGTCACGACGAGCCGCAGCCGCCCCAGTTGGGGATGGCGGCGGCCAATAGCGGCGATCTGCGAGGGATGCACGAACATGCCCTTGATCTTCGTCGTCTGGTCCGCCCGGCCCATCCAGCCACGAAGTCGCGCGTTCGTGCGTCCGCAGGGCGAGGCGCCCGGCAGAAACGCGGAAAGATCGCCCGTCGCGAAGCGGAGCAGCGGATAGGAAGAATCGAGCCGCGTCACGACGACCTCGCCAGCCTCGCCGGCCGCGACGGGATCGCCCGTGCCCGGACGCACGATCTCGACGATCAGCCCCTCGTTGACCACCATGCCCGCGACCAGCGCACCGCGCGCGTCGCTGGTCTCGTAGGCGATCACGCCCGCCTCGGCCGTGGCGTAGGCCTGCCGCGTGACGACGCCACGCCCCTCGAGTTCCGCGCGCAATCCGCCGGGCAGCGCGGCGCCGGACACCAGCGCGCGCGTGATCGACGACGCGTCGAGATCGAGCTCCGCCGCCTTGTCGAGCAGAACCTTGAGAAAATCTGGCGTGCCGCAATACGCGCCCGGCCGCAGGTGATGAATGGCCTCGACCTGCGCCCCGGTGTCGCCGACGCCGCCGGGAATCACGGCGCAACCGATGGCGTGCGCGCCGCTCTCCATGATGTGGCCGCCCGGCGTGAGGTGATAGGAGAAACAATTGTGAAGCACGTCGCCCTTGCGCAATCCGGCGGCGTAAAGCGCGCGGGCGGCGCCCCACCAGTCCCTGCCGTGCGCCTCGGGCTCGAAGACCGGACCCGGCGAAACCAGCAAATGTCTGAACTGGCCCGCCCTCACGGGCGAGGCGCCCCCGAATGGCGGAGCCGCGCGCTGCAAGTCCGCGAGTTCCTGTTTGCGCAGGAGCGGCAGGCGCGCGAGCGCCGGGCGATCCACGAGCCCGGCGATGTCGAAGCCGGCGAGCGCGCGGCGCAGCAGCGGCGTCTTCCCGCGGACCGCGCCCAGCATGGCGCGAAGTTCGTGAAACAGCGCGCGCTCCCGCGTTTCCGGCGGTCGCGTCTCCAGCCGGTCGTAATGCGCTCCCCTCATCCGCGTTCCCTCACGCCAGCCAGCGCTTGCGGCGCTTGTAGTGTTTCACGTCGCGAAAGCTCCTGCGGTCGCCGCCGGAGACCCCGAGATAGAATTCCTTCACGTCCTCGTTGTCGCGCAGCGCCGCCGCCTCGCCGTCCATCACGACCCGGCCATTCTCGAGAATATAGCCTTGGTCGGCGTGGCGCAGCGCGATGCTCGTGTTCTGTTCCGCGAGCAGAAACGACACGCCTTCCTTCACGTTCAGATCGCGCACGATGGCGAAGATTTCCTCGACGACTTGCGGCGCCAGTCCCATCGAGGGCTCGTCGAGCAGGATCATGCGCGGCTTCGACATCATCGCGCGGCCAATGGCGCACATCTGCTGTTCGCCGCCGGACGTGTAGCCGGCCATCGAAAGCCGCCTCCCCGCGAGCTTCGGGAAGTAATCGTAGATGGCCTCGAGGTCGCGCCGGATGGCCGCGCGCCCGTCGCGCCGCGTGAAGGCGCCGGTGAGCAGGTTTTCCTCGATCGTGAGGTGCCCGAAACAATGGCGGCCTTCCATCACCTGGATGCAGCCGCGACGCACGACATCGTCCGGCGCCGACGCGTCGATCCGCTCTCCGTTGAACGCGATGGAGCCCTTCGTCACTTCTCCGCGCTCGGCGCGCAACAATCCGGAAATAGCCTTCAGCGTCGTCGTCTTGCCCGCGCCGTTGGCGCCGAGCAACGCGACGATTCCCCCCCGCGGCACGCGCAGGGAAACGCCCTTCAGAACGAGGATCACGCGATCGTAGATCACCTCGATGTTGTTGACCGCGAGGATCGTCTCCGCCGCTGGCGGCGGGGCTGGCGCTGGGTTCATCGTCCGGCCTCCGCGAAAACGCCCGCGCCCGGAGGCGCGGGCGAAAGATCGTCAGCTCTTGTTGTCGCACGCCTCGGCGCGAACGGGCCAGGGCGCGTTCTTCTCGGCGTAGGATTTCGCGTCGGCCTCGAGCAATGGATCGACCTTGTCCGAGAGTGGCCTGATCCAGTCGGAATCCTTCACGAACCTGTCGCCGTCCCAGCGCTGCACGTAGGTCGGGAAATGACCGTTGTGATCGGCGCAGGTGAGCTTCACCGGGCCGGAGAATCCCGAAAGCCCGATTTCCTTCAGCCTGGCCTCGTCGACATCGAGGTTCTCCAGCCCGCGCCGCACGTCCTCGCCGGTCACGGCCTTCTTGCCGGTGACTTTCTGCGCGGCGACGATGGCCTCGGCGATCAGCATCCCGTTGTAAAGGCCGCGATTGTAGAGATTGCCGCCAACCTTGTCCTTCGGCGACTGGCTCTTGCCCTTGTCGACGACGCGCGCCTGAATGTCGCGGATCGCGGGAAAATCGGTTCCCACCGCGTGCCAGTTGAGCTCGCGGAAGCCCTTCGCGCCATCGCCGGCGGATTTGACGTCGTCCTCGCCGACCAACCAGATCGACACGAACTTGTCCATCGGGAAATTGATCCGCGCGGCTTCCTTGATCGCCGTCGGATTGAGCGCGCCCCACCCGAACATGATCATGTAGTCGGGACGGTCTCGGCGCACCGCGAGCCATTGCGACGACTGGTTTTGCATGTCCGCGCCGCCGACGGGATACAGCGTCGGCGTGAAGCCGAAATCCTTCGACAATTGCTCGATCAGCGGCAGCGGCTCGCGCCCGAAACCCGCGTCGAGGAAAATATAGCCGATCTTCTTGCCCTTCAGCTTCTCGACGCCGCCGCCTTCCTTCGCCGCGATGAATTGCAGGATTTGCGAGAAGCCGTCCCAGTAGGTCGCGGGCGGATTGAACACCCATGGGAACACGTTGCCGCGCGCCGACGCGGAAAGGCCATAGGCCATCGAGAGAACCGGAATCTTGTCGACGCTGGCCCGGGGAATGATCGACAGCGTGAGCCCCGTCGACCAGGGATTCATCACCACGGGCTTTTTGGGCTTCACCTGCTCGTAACACTCGAGGCCCTTCTTCGTGTCGTAGCCGGTCTCGCATTCCTCGATCTCGAGGCGGACGCCGCCGATGCCGCCATCGCGTTCGTTGAGCATGGTCAGGTAATCGTGCATCCCGTCGGCGATGGGAATTCCCGACCCCGCGTATGGGCCGGTGCGATAGGTCAGCAACGGCACGTAGATCGACTCCTGCGCGCGCGACGGAAGCGTCCCGCAAAATCCGAGCGCCGCCGACGCCGCGAGAATCAGGCTTTGTTTTCCGGCTTTCATGCTTGCCTCCTGTCGTTTCCCCGGGACTCCCGGCCCTTCAATAGGGAAAGGGCCATGTGCGAAGCTTCTGTTTGGCGATCTGCCACAATCGCGCGAGCCCGTGCGGCTCCACGACGAGGAAGAAGACGATGAGCGCGCCCGTGATCACATAGGTGAGATGCTCCACCGTCGCCCCGCCGATCGTCAAGCCGAAAAAGGCCGGCGCCTGGCGAACGGCGATTGGCAGGACATGGATCAGCGCGGCGCCGAGAAACGACCCGATCAGACTGCCAAGCCCGCCGATGATGACCATGAACAGCAGCAGGAAGGACAGGTTGATGTTGAACGCGTCGGCCTCCGCCGCGCCGAGCCAAAGAAACACCATCAGCGCGCCGGCGACGCCCGCGTAAAAGGACGAGACGGCGAAGGCGAGCAGCTTGGTCCGGAAAAGCCTGATTCCGATGAGCTGCGCGGCGATGTCCATGTCGCGGACCGCCATCCAGGCGCGCCCGATGCGTCCGTGAACGAGATTCGCCGCGAGCCATGTCATGACCACGACAATCGTGAGCACCACGAGATAGCGCGTCTCGGGCGTCGCCCGCGGGCCGGTGATGGCGATTCCGAACAGCGTGCGCGCGGGCGCCTCGATGGCGCCCGAGGGATTGTAATTGTAGAGCCAGCCCACCCGCACGAAGCACCATTGCAGGAAGAATTGCGACGCCAGCGTCGCCACCGAGAGATAGAAGCCCTTGATGCGCAGCGACGGCAGGCCGAACAGCACGCCGATGGCGCAGGAGGCGAAACCCGAACAGACAATCCAGACGAGAATGTTCACCTGCGGAAACAGCGTGGAGAGCTTGTAGGCCGCGTAGGCGCCCGCGCCCATGAAACCGCCCGTGCCGAGCGACACGAGCCCGGCGTAACCCGTCAGCAGATTGAGCGCGATCGCCGCGAGCGAGAGAATGAGAAAGGGGATCATCACCGAGGCGATCAGAAACTCGCCGCCGAACAATGGAATGACCACGTAGGCGACGGCGAGAATCAGGGCGAGGCCGATCCGGTCCCGCGGAATCGGAAACATCGCCTGATCGGCGGCGTAACTCGTCTTGAACTGCCCGGCCTCGCGATAAAACATTCCCGCTCAGATCCTTTCGATGACGCGCTCGCCAAACAGGCCATGCGGCCTGAACATCAGACACACCAGCGCGATCACGTAGGCGAGCCAGCTTTCGATGCCGCCGCCCAGCAACGGGCCCCAGTAAAATTCGCCAAGCTTCTCGCCGACGCCAATCACGAGTCCTCCGACGATGGCGCCGGGAATGGACGTGAAGCCGCCGAGAATGAGCACCGGCAGCGCTTTCAGGGCCACCACCTGGAGCGCGAAGGACACGCTCGAGCGCGCCCCCCACATGACGCCCGTGACCAGGGCGACGATTCCCGCCGCGAACCACACGACAATCCATATCTGGTTGAGCGAGATTCCCACCGAAAGCGCGGCCTGATGATCGTCGGCGACCGCGCGCAACGCCCGCCCGATCCGCGTGTACTGGAAGAACAGGGCGAGCCCGAGGACCATCAGCGAGGCGATGACGGCCGCGGCGATGTCGATCTTCTGCAAGGTCACGAGGCCTCCGAAGAGCGCGAGATCGAGAGCGCCCGAGGGCAGCAACAATTCCTTCGTGATCATCGTCTTCGGATTGCCGCCGAACACGAGCTCGCCGGCGCCGATGAGAAAATAGGTGAGGCCGAAGGTCGCCATGAACAGGATGATGTCCGGCTGGTTGACCAGCGGACGCAAGACGAGACGCTCGACGCCAAGCGCGAGCAGGTACATCACGCCCAGCGTCATCAACAGCGCGACGAAGGCCGGAACGCCCGCCTGATGCAGCCCGACCAGCGTCAGCGCGGCGAAGACCATCATGATGCCCTGCGCGAAATTGAAGACGCCCGAGGCCTTGAAGATGAGCACGTAACCCAGCGCGATCAGCGCGTAGAGCATGCCGCCGACGAAGCCTTCCCACAGCGTTTGCGCGAGAAGATCGGGCGCCGCCGCCATCTGGACGAAGGGATCGGCGAAAATCTGGTACAGGAGATTCACCGGGCGACTCCCAGATAGGCGTCGATGACCCTCTGATCCCGCTGCACCTCCTCCGGCGCGCCATCGGCGATTTTCCGCCCGTATTCGAGCACGACCACGCGGTCGGAAATGTCCATGACGACGCCCATGTCGTGTTCGATCAACGCGATGGTCACCCCGTCGCGCCGGTTCACGTCGAGAATGAAGCGGCTCATGTCCTGCTTTTCCTCGACGTTCATGCCCGCCATCGGCTCGTCGAGCAGCAACAGATCGGGCTGCATCGCCAGCGCGCGGCCAAGCTCGACGCGCTTCTGCAACCCGTAGGGCAGCTTGCCGACGGGCGTCTTGCGAATGTGCTCGATTTCCAGAAAGTCGATGATCTCCTCGCACGCCTCGCGGTGCTCGATTTCCTCGGCGAGGGCGGGGCCATGACGCAACAATTGCCAGAAGAAGCCGCGCTTCATGGCGAGCGTCCGGCCCGCCATGATGTTGTCGAGGGTGGTCATGCCCTTGAACAGCGCGACGTTCTGGAACGTGCGCGCGATGCCCGTGCGCGCCGCCTCGTGCGGCCGCATCCGCTGGCGCGTCTGTCCCTTGAAGGTGATGCGTCCCTGTGCCGGATGGTAAAATCCGTTGACGCAATTGAGCATCGAGGTCTTGCCGGCCCCGTTGGGTCCGATGATGGCCCTTATTTCCCCCTTGCGTATGTCGAAGGACACGTCGGCGATCGCCTTCACCCCGCCAAAGGCGAGCGAGATGTTTTCGACCGCGAGCAGAACCTCGCCGTCGGTGTTTGTCGCGGCGGCGGTCACGCGGCGCGCTCCCCGGAAGACGCCCTTCGCGGAGCGACGTCGCGAATTCGCAGACGCGCCGACAGGACGCCCTTGCGCCCGTCCTCGAACGTCACCTCCGTCGAAACGTCAGCCGCGTCCGACCCGTCGTAGAGGCCCGTCACGAGCGAGGCGTAACGCTCCGCCACGTGGCCGCGCCTGACCTTTTGCGTGCGCGTCACTTCGCCGTCGTCGGCGTCGAGCTCCTTGTGCAGGATCAGGAAGCGGCGGATTTGCGCGCCCGCCATCGCCGGTTCGCGGGCCAGCGTCGCGTTGACGCCCTCCACGTGCGCCTGGATCATGTCGTACACGCCATCGAGCGCCGCGAGCTCCTGATAGGAGCTCCATGGAATGTTGTTGCGCTCGGCCCAGTTCCCGGCGGCGGTCTGGTCGATGTTGATCATCGCCGTGACGAAGCCGCGACCGTCTCCAAACGCAACCGCCTCCCTGATGTTCGGATAAAACTTCAGCTTGTTCTCGATGTATTTCGGCGCGAACAGCGAGCCGTCGGCGAGCTTGCCGACGTCCTTCGCGCGGTCGATGACGCGAAGATGTCCCTTCGCGTCGAAGACGCCGGCGTCTCCGGTTTTCACGAAACCGTCGGGCGTCAGCGCCTCGCCCGTGCGCGCCTCGTCGCCATGATAGGAAACGAAACGACCGGGCGAGATGAACTGCACCTCGCCATCTTCCGAAATCCGGATCGTGACGTTCGGCGCCGGCGGACCGACGGTCTCGACGTCCACGTCTCCGTCGCGATGACAGGTGATGTACAAAAAGGCTTCCGTCTGGCCGTAGAGCTGTTTGAGATTCAGTCCGAGCGAACGGTAGAACGCGAAGAGATCCGCGCCGATCGCCTCGCCCGCGGTGTAGGCGACGCGAATGCGCGAGAAGCCGAGCACGTTTTTCAACGGCCCGTAAACGAGGAGATCGCCGAGAAGATAATGCAGCCGCGCCAGCGCCGGAACTTTTTCGCCATTGAGAATCTTCTCGCCCCAGGCCTTCGCGACGCCGATGAAGTGATGGAACATTCGCCGCTTGAGCGGGCCGGCGTCCTCCATGCGGATCATCACCCGCGTCAGCAACCCCTCGAAGACGCGCGGCGGCGCGAAGTAAAAGGTCGGACCGATCTCGCGCAAATCCTGCTGGACGGTCTCCGCGCTTTCCGGACAGGACATGCAGAAACCCGCGACGAAGGATTGCGCGTAGTTCATGTAATGATCGCCGACCCAGGCGAGCGGCAGATAGGCCAGCGCCTCGTCGTGGTCGCCGAGATGGTCGAGAGCGATCGTGTCGCGCGCGGCGCCGACGCATCCGCGCGCCGAAAGCATCACGCCCTTCGATTGCCCCGTCGTGCCGGACGTGTAGAGCATCACGGAAATGTCGTCGCCGGTCCCCGCCTCGATCTCGCGCTCGATGGCCACGCGCGCGGAAGGGTCGCGCGCGAAGTCTTCCCCGGCGGAGGCGATCAGCGCGTCCATGTCCAGCAGCCGCGCGTGGTCGTAACTCGCGAGTCCGCGCGGCTCGTCGTAGAGAACATGATCGACGCAGCCCAGGCTCTCGTTGATGGCGATGAACTTGTCGACCTGTTCCTGGTCCTGAACGACGGCGAGACGCGCGCCTGCGTTGGCGAGGATTTTCGTCAACTCTTCCGCCGCGGCGTCCGCGTAGACCGGCACGGGAATGGCGCCGAGCGCCTGCGCGGCCGTCATGCTCCAGTAAAGTTTCGGCCGGTTGGCGCCGGCGATGGCTATTCTGTCGCCGCGCGACACGCCAAGCTTTCGAAAGCCATGCGCGAGCCGCAGCACGGCCTCGTCGACCTCGCTCCAGCTCCAGGCGCGCCAGATGCCGCGGTCCTTGAGCCGCATGGCGGGACGGCCGCCCCGCGCGCGCGCGTGATGGCGCATGAGCTTGGGAAACGTGTCGGCGCCAGGCGCTTCCGGCGCCGGACTCGAATTGACGGGCAACCGATCCTCCCGGCCCATGTCTGTTCCCGCGCGACGGAAAGGCCGTCGCGAGGCGGCGTTTGTTTCAGCACGCTGTGTAACCCGTCGCCGTTCGCGCGACGAGGCGGCCAGCCCAGGCATTTCGTCCAGGCCCCCCCGGGGGGCGCCAGGCGGCCCCGAATCTGTCTATAAGAAATGGCCGCGACAAACAGCCAGCCCGACGGAGACTCCGGTGACTGAACCCCGCCGCGTGGATCAACTCTACGTGTTGCTCTACCGCCCGAACGACGATCCGCCGCCGCTTCCAGCTCCGGAGGCGGAGATGATGAAGCGCCACCACGCCTTTCTTCAGGGCCTGCTCGACCGAAAGCTGATGTTCGGCTCGGGCTCGACGAAGGACGAAACCGGCAAGCGTCACGCCGCCGGCCTGTGCATCGTGCGCGCGAAAACCATGGCCGAGGCGGAAGCCATCGCCGTCGAGGAGCCCTTCTGCAAGGCCGGTCAGCGCCGCGTCGAGGTCATCCCGTGGCAACGCACCTGGTTCGAAGCCTGACGCCGGGCCTCAATGCTCCCGCACGAGGCGGCCAAGGCCGGGAGGCGAATCCTTCAGGCCGATGGTCCGCATCGCGTGCCAGAAAGCCGCCTGGTTGCTGGTGACGACCGGCTTGCCGACGGCCCTCTCGATGTCCTCGATGACGTCGGTGGCGCGGATGTTGGCGCAGGAAAGGAAATAGACATCGGCGTCGTCGCGCCGCAGCGACAGCGCCGTGTCGTACCAGAGCTTCGGCGGCATCGAATAATATTCCTCGGAGCTCTTCAGGCCCACGGCCTTGTCCGCGATGATGTCGTAGCCGGCCTCGCGCAGATAGGCCTTCTTTTTCTCGTGATCGTCCCGCGCGGTTTCGGAGGTGAAGACGAGCTTTTTCGCGTTCAGCGCGGTGAAGGCCGCGGTCAGCGAGGAGGCGGCGCTGATCGCCGGAAGCCCGGTCGCGCGCTCCATCTCGGCCATCACCTTGCGCTCGCCCTCCACGCCGCCGGACATCGAGGTGCCCGTGCATTGCAGAACGATAATGTCGCAGCGCGAATCGGCCAGCAGTTCCGCCGCCTCGACGATGCGCGGCGTGAGTTTTTCGAGCGGGGCCTTGTGGCGGTTGGTCATGCCAATGCGGGTGATGTGGGGCGTCACGTCTTTTGGCAGGTAGCGAAAGGCCTGATCCTCGACCATGCGGTTGGAGGAAGGAATGATGAGGCCGATTCGCGCGCGCGGCAGAATTTTTTCATAGGTCGTGGACATGGCGGGCGGTGCTCCCTTTCGCCCCATGTTAAACCGGGCCGCGAACCAACGCGAGAGCGCACCCATGCCCGTCAGCCGCGCCAATGGACACGACATCCGCTACGAGATCGCGGGCTCGGGGCCGCCCCTCGTCATGATCCACGCCCTGCCCTTCGACCATAATCTCTGGCTTTATCAGGTCGAACGATTTTCCAGCCGCTTCACCTGTGTCGCCATGGACCTGCGGGGCTGGGGAGCCTCCGCCAAACCGCGCGGGCCCTTCTCCCTGCGCGACATGGGCGACGATGTTCTCGGCGTGACGCGCGACGCCGGCCTCGCCGGCGAAGCCATCGTCATGGGGTGCAGCATCGGCTCGAAAATCGCGCTGATGCTCGCCTGCGACCATCCCGAAACATTCCGCGGGGCGATTCTGGTCGGCGGCCATTCCGGCCCGCAACGCCAGTTCGACGGACGCATCCGCGATTATCGCGCGCATGCCGCGGCGGGAACATTGCGCGACTATCACCTCGGCCATCTTCGCCATGGCGTCACGCGCGCATGGGCGGACAGCGAGACGGGCCGCTATCTGCTGGGAGGTTTTGTCGAACGCGGCGCCTCGCTCGACGCCGAATCCATCGCCCTCGTGTTCGGGGCGCTGGGCGTCAGCGACCTCACGCCGAAACTCGCCGGTTTCGACACGCCAACCCTGATCGTCAATGGCGAGCACGACAACGCCTTGCCGGGCGGCGCGCGGACCGCCGCTCTCCTTCGGCGCGCGGAGCATTTCATCCTGCCGGACGCGGGCCATTGCTGTTTCATCGAGAACCCCGGCGTCTTCAACGCGCGGGTCGCCGGATTTCTCCAGCGCAACGGCCTCTGGCCAGGCGTCGCCTGACCCCTATTTCGCCGGCGTGGCCAGCACTCCGGCGGCGCGCCGGACCAGTTCCTTCGGCGCGGCGTAGTTCCGGCGCAAGGACGCGTCCATTTCCTCGCCCGTGAGCGGATCGACCTCCTGCATCGCCTTGCGCGCTTCCTCGAGAAACGCGGGGTCTTTCATGGTCGCGTCGAATCCCCGGCGCATGGCCGCCACCATCTCCTTCGGCGTGCCCGGCGGCATCGCGAAAGGCCGCCCCATGTCCTCGGAGAAGGAAATGAGATCGACCACCTTCCTGTCGCTGTCGCTCTTCACGAGATCGACCAGCACGGGGACGGTTGGCAATTCGAAATGCGGCTTGCTTCCGGTCTGCACGAGCACGTTGAGGCGGTCGTTCTGGATCCAGTCGGGATTCGACGCCTTCAGCGTCGACCACGAGAGGCCGCAAATACCGTCGGCCTCGCCGCGTTCGACCGCGAGCCGCGCCTCTGTCGTCGCGTAGCCGAGCACCACCTTGATCTTCGTGCCGATCAGCGCGTTGAGCACGAGCCCCATGGTCGCGGAAAAACCGGTCGCGCCAGTCGAGGCGACCGTGAGGTCGCGGCCGATCGCCTGTTCGATCGTCTTCACGGGATGGGTGCGCCAGGTGACGCAGATATTCTGCTGCTTGCCGATGGAGCCGATCCACTCGAATTTCAGCGGATCGAACTGGACGGCGGGATTTCCGAACAGCGGTTCGGGAAGCAGCGCGTTGTAGGTCGCCAGAAGAACCGTCCCGTCCTTCGGCGCGACATTGTAGGTCCAGTTGGTCGCGAGCATGCCCGCGGCGCCCGGCATGTTCTGGGCAACAATGGACGGCTGTCCGGGAATGTGACGGTCGAGATGGCGGGCGAGCACGCGCGCGTAGGCGTCATAACCGCCGCCGGTTCCCGCGCTGATGACGAGCCGCACCTGCTTGCCGCGGTAGGGCGCGTCCTGGGCCTCGGCCGCGACGCAACCAAGGGCGAGGATCAGGCCGCAAGCACGAATCATCAATCTGGCCCCGTCCGGCGCGCTGGCGATCCCGGGATGACTCGAACATCCGACCTTCGGTTTAGGAAACCGCTGCTCTATCCTGCTGAGCTACGGGACCGGCGCCGCGCGTGCGCGGTTTTCGTGTATCATAGCCGGAACGGCGCACAAAGCCTCAACGCGGGGACGGTCCTTGCGAAATTCGCTCTTTGTCCCGATCGTGTTTCTGGTTTTGACCGGCGAGGCCGCCGCGGCCACGCGAGCGCCCGAATCCTGCCCGGCGGTCGCCGGCGCGCCCGCGACCGTCGTCTCCATCGATGAACGGCTCGAACTCACGCTCGACACGGGCGCGCGCCTGCGCGTCGCCGGCGTCGAACCCCCGCGCGCCACGCCCGCGAACCCGCGCCTCGCCCTGGACGCCCGCGACCGCCTGTCCGCCTGGCTCGTCGGCCTCGAAGTCAGGGTTCGCGCGCTGTCCGCCGCTCCCGACCGCTGGGGCCGGCAGGAGGCCAGCGTCGCCGCTCCCGCGGGGACCGGCGGGCCGGTCCTCTCGGTCGCCGAAGCCCTCGTCGACGCGGGTCTGGCGCGAACGCTTCCGGAACCTTCCATCCGCGGTTGCGCGGCGGGACTGCTCGCCCGCGAACAGGCGGCGCGCGACGCGGGCCTCGGCCTCTGGCGCGATCCCGCCTATTCCATCCTTCCGGCGGAAGACCGGAGCGCCTTTCAGGGCCGCGGCGGGGAGATCGTCCTCGTGGAAGGCGTCGTGACCGGAATCGGGGAAACCCGCGCCCGGACCTACGTTAACTTTGGCGAGATTCGCTCTGTTGACTTCTCGCTAACCATTCGACGGCAGACAATGAAGACGCTGGAGTCGGCGGGATTGCGTCCCGCGGATTTCAGGGGCCGCGCGTTGCGCGTGCGCGGCCAGCTCGACACGCGATTTGGACCCCAGATCGAGGTGATGGAGCCCTCGGCTATTGAATTTACCGGCGGTCGCCCTGTATTGCCACAATCTGGTCCTCCCGCCGGGCGATAAGGAATAAATTGTCTCCGGATTTTCCAATGACGTTCGATTGCGGCGCGGGTTCGCGAGCCGGGATTCCCGCGAGAGCCTGGCGCGTCCTCGTCGCGTGCGCTTTCGCGGCGGCGACATCGGCCTGCGCGACGCTCGATCTCGAACCGGGGAAAGGCGCGATCGGCCAGCCGCCGCCCGTGGTTCCCGCCGAGGCGCCCAGGACCACCGGCGTCGAAAAGCCGCCATCGACCGAGCATGCGCGTCTCGTCGCGATGATGGGCGGCGAATATCGCGCGCCCGCGGTCGAGCGCTATCTCAACACGGTGCTCGCGAAACTCGCCGCGGCCAGCGATTCGCCCGGCGAGGCCTACAGGGTCACCATCCTCAACACGCCCGCCGTCAACGCCTTCGCCCTGCCATCGGGCAATCTTTACATCACGCGCGGTCTTCTGGCGCTCGCCAGCGACACGTCCGAGGTGGCGGCCGTGATGGCGCACGAGATCGGACACGTCACCGCGCGGCACGCGTCGCAGCGCGCCGAACAGGAAAAGCGCCAGGCCTTGATTCGCCAGGTGAGCGAAGCCATCCAGCCACGCGAACGCGGCAGGCAGGTCAGCGCCGATTCGAAATTTTCGCTGGTCAGCTTTTCGCGCGAGCAGGAGCTGGAGGCGGACCGCATAGGCGTGATGACGATCGGCAAGGCCGGCTACGATCCACACGGGGCGGCGCGCTTTCTGGCCTCGCTCGGGCGTTCGACCGCGCTGCGGGCCATGCTCTTCAACCAGAACCGCTCCGACGCGAACGACCTCAATTCATCGCATCCCTCGACGCCCGAACGCATCGCGCGCGCGACGGCCGCGGCGCGGCAATTCGGCGCGCCCGGAATCGGCGACGCGGGCCGCGACGCCTGGCTCGACGTGATCGACAACATCGATTTTGGCGACGATCCAGGCGAAGGGGCGATCCGGGGCCGGACTTTTTCACACGCCCGTCTTGGCTTCGGGTTCACGGCGCCCGAGGGTTTCGTGCTCGAAAACTCCGCCCAGGCGGTGCTGGGCATCGCCGGCGGCGGGTCCGAGGCGCTGCGGCTCGACAGCGTTCAGGTTGGCGCCGACACGCCGCTCGAATCCTATCTGAATTCCGGCTGGGTCGATGGATTGCAGGCCGCGTCGATCCGCCCTCAACCGGTCAACGGACTGCCCGCGGCTCTGGCCACCGCCCGGGCGGGCGACTGGAGCTTTCGCGTTGGCGTGATCAGGCTCGGGAGCGACGTTTACAGGCTGATCTTCGCCGCGCGCGCCCTGAACGAGGAAATTGACCGTAAATTCCGGGACTCCATCGAGAGTTTTCGTCGGCTGCCGCCCGACGAGACCTCGCGCCTGCGGCCGTTTCGCGTCGCGGTCGTGACCGCCGGATCTGGCGACAGCATCGACACGCTCGCCGCGCGAATGGCGATCGCCGACCGCCCGCGCGATTATTTCCTCATGTTGAACGGGCTCGACAAGTCCGACCGGCTGAAGGCCGGCGAGCGCTACAAGATCGTCGTCGAGTAGCCCCGCCGGAATGATGGCGGACAGGACGCGAGGGTTTTTCCGGCGGCGGCGCGTCGCCCCATGAAAAAGGCCCGGGAGCGATCCCGGGCCTTTGAACCGGAACCCGGCTCGATCAGGCGGCTTCGCCGATCTCGCCGGACAGGCCGGCTTCGGTCGCCGCGTCGGCCTTGCCGCCGCGGCGTGGACCTTTCTGCAGGCACCCGTCGATCAGCTTGAGCGCCTCGTTCTCGATGATCCGGTTCACCGCCGCGATTTCGCGCGCCATCCGGTCGAGCGCCGCCTCGTAGAGCTGCCGCTCGGACTAGGACTGCTCGGGCTGCGCGTTAGACCGGTAAAGGTCGCGAACCACCTCGGCGATCGAACCCAGATCGCCGGAGTTGATCTTGGCCTCGTATTCCTGCGCGCGCCGCGACCACATGGTCCGCTTGACGCGGGCGCGGCCGGTCAGCGTGTCGAGGGCCTTCTTCACGGTGTCCCCGTCCGCGAGCTTGCGGATCGCGCCGTTGAGCACCTTCGGCAGCGGCACCTTGAGCGTCATCTTGTCCTTGGCGAAGCTGATCACGAACAGCTCCAGCTTGAACCCGGCGACTTCCTGCTCCTCGATGGCGACAATCTGTCCGACGCCATGGGCCGGATAGACAATGAACTCGTTGGCCTTGAAACCCGTGCGATGCACGCTTGGCTTCGCGGCGCTCTTGATCTCGACCCGGGCGGGAGCGGGACGCGCGTCGGCTGGCCTTGACGCTTCTGTCCGGGAAGCGACGACGGAAACGGGAGCGCTGGATTCGACTGTCTGTTTTTTCACGTTGAAGTTACCGGCTTTCGTTTCTGGAGACCTGGGGGCGGAGGGCTTTGACGTGGAAGACTTCGCGGCGACCGCGACCGGAGACGCGACGGGCGCCGCCGGCTTCGGAACGGGAGAAACCGCGGCGGGCGCGGAATCGGGAACGGCTTTTGGCGGCGTCTTCAAATTATGAACATCCTTCGAAACCGGAACGACCGCCGCTTTCACGACCTTTTCCGCGGAAGCCTTCAACTCTCTGGCTTTCGCCTCCTTCTTCTTCACGTCGATCCGGGCCGCGCGGGACGCTTCCGCCTTCGCGGCGACCGCGCGATCTTTCGCCGCCGTCTTGCCGGCGGACGAGGATTTAACGCTGCCTGAGCGGGTGCTGGACGAAACTGTCTTGGGCTGGCTTCTGGGGGCGGGCGTTTTGTTTTTACCGGGAGTTCCCGACCGGGATGTGGCCGAAGTGTGCTTTTTCGTGGCGCTTTTTGCAGCGCTCGCCGCCTTGTTCCTTACCACAGCCATATACAGTTACTCCTGAATTGCCCCGTCCGGAGACGAGGCAGGGGCGACGGACCACCGTCCGCCGGCCCCCGGACTGACCGGGCGCGTGACCCGTGAAACTGAACCCGTTCGAACAGGCGCAAAACCAGAGGCAAGAACAAAACATGACTATCGTGCGCACAAAAACGTGCCCCGGAAACCTTCCGGAAGCGATCTGCGGTCGATTAACGATTTCAGCGACTGTTAATAATTTGTATATCACAAAAAATCGGGGAAATCAAAGGTCCCGGACGTTGCGATGGATCTTCTCCGCCACAAAGGTTAACGAAGCGGCGATCCGAAGCTCGAAAAAGAATTGATCGTCCGCCCCTGAGCGGACGCGTCGGACGCGAAAACCACGGGATATTACGGACTTTCGCGACCGCAAGCCGATTTCGCGTAAAATCCGCCCCCGTGAGGGCTAGTCTCCCTCGCCCGGTTCCGGCGAGAAAAATTTTTCGAATTTCCCCGCCATGCCGTCGAACTCCTTCGCGTCCGCGGGCGAATCACGCTTGATCGTGATGTTTGGCCAGGACTTCGCCATCTCCACGTTGAGCTTGAGCCATTTTTCGAGGCCCGGTTCCGTGTCCGGCTTGATCGCCTCGGCGGGGCATTCCGGCTCGCAGACGCCGCAGTCGATGCACTCGTCGGGCTGGATCACCAGCATGTTCTCGCCCTCGTAAAAACAATCGACCGGGCAAACCTCGACGCAATCCATGTATTTGCACTTGATGCAATTTTCCAAGACAACATAGGTCATAACGCGACTCCGGGCGACCGCGGGGCGCGCGCCGGCGGTCTTTCGTCAGATCTCTGGATGGGCAGCTAGCTACCGCCTTTGGGCGTCGCGCGCAAGAATAAGCAGCCTTCAATCATTGTCGTGGCCTTCACGCCCCCGGGGCGCCAATGTCTTCATAGAGCAACCGCGCTTCCTCGAAGGGCCCGCGCCTCTCCGCGAAGCCGGCGATTCGCAGGACTCTCGTCTCCCGCTCCAGGGCGATGGTCAGCACGTCGCCGATTTTCACCTGTTTGCCGGCGCCCGGAGCGCGCTGGCCATTGATTCGCAAGTGACCCGATCCGGCCAGACTGGCGGCGAGCGACCGTGTTCTCGCCATTCTGGCGAACCACAGCCAGAGGTCGAGCCGCTGACGGGGTGGAGCGGCTTCGGCTCCCCCGTCCTGTTCATTGTTTGAGGTCCGCCTGCTCAATCAGCCGCTCCGGCCGGCGCGTCAGTCCTTGCGTGACTTGTCCTCGAGAACAGCCTTCAGCGCCAGAAGCTTGGCGAACGGCGAATTCGGATCGGGCGCGCGTTCCCTCGGCGCGGGCCTTTCGGTGGTCGCGAAGGTTCGGTCGCCGCGATTCGGGCGATCCTTGTTGAAGGGCTTGCCCTGATGCCGCTGATCTCCCTGCGGACGCGGTCCTCCCTGGGGCCGCGGACCTCCCTGCGGCGGCCTCGCGCCGGCGGGACGTTCGCCCGGAGGCCCCCGGTCGCCGCGTTGCTCGCCGCCGCGCGCCTTGAAACCTTCAAACTTGCGCGGACGGTCGCGGTCGGGACGCGGCGGACGATCTCCTTGCGAAACCTCGCCCTCGACAGGCTTCGGCGCTTCGCCATCCGCGGTCGCCGCGACGGGCGTCTGCGGGCGGCCCGGACGACGGCCCGCTCCATCGCCGCGCGCCCCCCGGTTGCGGTTGCGTTCGGGGCGTGGCCCCTCGCGATGCTGCCGGCGGCCCGGACGCCAGACCTCGATCATGGGAACGTCCGGCGCGGCGAGATCCACCGCTTCGACGACCCCGGCCTCCGCCGATTCGGCGGGCGCGATTTCAGTCCCGGCGGGCGCCTCCGCTTCCGCGGACACGCCTTCCGTTACGACAGACCCATGTTCCGGCTCGGCGGGAGCCGCGTCAGCCGCGACGATGTCATCGACCGCGGCGGGCTCCTCGACGGCGGGCTCATCGACCGCGGACGCCGCCTCCTCGACCGACGCCTCCTCGACTGCGCCGATGGCTTCCGCGACAGGCGCTTCTTCGGAAGCCTCGCCGGACTCCGCGGTTGTTTCCGGAGCTTCCACCTCCCCGGCGCCTTCGGCCGCGGGCGGTTTCACGGGTTCGGTCGGCGCCGCCTTGAGCAGCGGCACGGTGATCGCGGGCCCCTTGCGGCTTTCCATCGCGTATCCGAGGGACTTCAGGATCGAGGCGAAGGCCTCGCCCGAACAGCCCGCCAGCGAGGTCATGCCGATGGTCACGACAAACCCGTCGCCATCGGCCACGCCGGGAGGCGGGTCGCCGACGCTGACGCCGGGCTTGTAGTTGATCGCGGGCCGGATGAGATCGGCGAGCCGTTCGAGAATATCGACGCGCACGGCCCGTTCGCCGCACACCCGAAAGCCGGCCGCCTGATAAAGCCCCCTGGGCGTTTCCTTGTCGGCGGGAAAAGACGTGCGGCCCGAGGACGCCAGATGCGCCACGTCGCTCAGCCCGCGCACGGTCTCGACGCCGCCATGCCTGAGCGCCCACAACAACGCCGCGAGCGAACGCGGCGCGGGTTTCAGCAACAGCGGCAGATACAGATGATAGGCGCCAAAACGCACGCCGAGCTTTCGCAAACCGGCGCGGCCGGCCTGGTCCA
>CAISEY010000187.1 GCA_903884435.1 uncultured Hyphomicrobiales bacterium
GCCACTGGCGGCGCGCCCGCGGGGGCTGGCGCGGGCGCCGCGTCGCGCCGTCCGCCGAAGAGCCGACCAAAGAGGCCGGGCTTTTTTTCGGCGGCGCCGGAATTTGCATCGTTGTCGGCCATCGAGGTCCGCGTCCATCCTTGCGCCAAGGTCGGCGACACTCGATACAGTGTCGGCCATGACACTGGAAGAGCTTGAATCCCGCCTCCTCTATCGCGACGGCCTGATGCTGGTGCTGGACAAGCCCCGGGGCATCGCCGTGCACCGGGGCCCGAAGGGCGGCGCCTGTCTCGAGGATTATTTCCATTCGCTGCGGTTCGGCCTGCCGCGCCCGCCGGCGCTGGCGCACCGGCTCGATCGCGACACCTCCGGCTGCCTCGTGCTGGGGCGGCACCGCAAAGCGCTGGAATCCCTTGGGAAACTGTTCAAGAATGGCGGGATTTCCAAGACCTACTGGGCCCTTGTCGAGGGCGGGCCGGAGGCGGACGAAGGGCTGATCGACCTGCCGCTGGGGCGGCTCGACGCGACGCGGGGATGGTGGATGAAGGTCGATCCGCTCGGCCAGAAATCGCAAACCCGCTGGCGCGTCCTGGGGCGGGGCGTCGACCCCGAGGGGAAGCCCGTGTCCTGGCTGGCGCTGGAGCCGCTGACGGGCCGCACCCACCAGTTGCGCGTCCATTGCGAGGCCATGGGATTTTCCATCGTGGGCGATCCGATTTACGGTAGCGGCCCGCGCGAGGGCGGGAACGGCCTGCAACTGCACGCGCGGACGATCGTCGTGCCCCTCGCCAAACACGGGGAGCCCGTGACGGTCGAGGCCCCCGCGCCGGAGCACATGCGGGAACTGCTGCGGGCTTGCGGGTGGATCGAGACGACCGCGCCCTGAAAAGCGGCGCTTTCCGCCCCCTGTCGTCCGCCCGCCGTCCTGCTAGACTGGCGCGACTCACCGGAGGCCGGATCATGCGGGGCATGTTTTGGTTGATCGCGGGCGCGGGCGTCGCGTTCGCGTGGAGCGCGCTGGCGCAAACGCGGTCGGGGGAAAGCTGGACCAGTCGCGCGATGGGCCAGTATGGCGGGCGCATCATCGCCGTCGGCGGGCCATTGCCAAGTTCGCTCGAACTCGAATTCACCGACGGCGGCGGCATCGCCGGCGAATACGGTTTCAGCCAGAGCGGCGAGCGGATCGAGGGCACGCTGAATTCCTGCGCCGTGACCCGCCCTTTCGCCATCGCCTGCCGCTGGCGCGACCGCAACGGCGAGGGCGCGCTGGAAATGTCATTCGCGCGCGATCTGTCGTCCTTCGTCGGGCGCTGGAACGCCGACGCGACGCCGGACAAGTGGCGTTCGTGGTTCGGTCGCAAGCTGCCGTCGATCTGAGGTTCAGCGCGCCTGTTCGTGGTATTCCGCGTTGGGTCGCATGTCGACGGCGCTCGCCATCCGGTTCGACATGTTGAAAAAGCCCGCGACGGCCGCGATGTCCCAGATGTCCCGATCGGAAAGCCCCGCGTCGCGCAGCGCCTGGCGGTCCGCCTCGCCGATTTCGTGGCTGGCCCGGGTCATCTTCACAGCGAAATCCAGCATGGCGCGCTGGCGCGCCGGCAGGTCGGCGACGCGATAGTTCATCGCCATCATTTCGCCGAGCACGGGATCGCCGCTCAACTGCCGCACGGCGGCGCCGTGGGCCGTCAGGCAATAAAAGCACTTGTTTTCCGAGGAAACCGCGACGGCGATCATCTCGCGTTCGAGTTTCGTGAGGCCCGAGGGCGCGAGCATGAGATCGTTGTAGAAGGCGGCGAAGGCCTCGAGCTTCTTCATGTCGTGCGCGTAGGCCGCGAGCACGTTGGGCACGAAGCCGATCTTGTCGCGGCACTTCTGGAAATAGGCAGCCATCTCCGGCGTCGGCGTGGCGAAGGTCAGGTCGAGGGCCATCACGCCGGCCATGTCGCCCGCGGGCGCCGATCGTGTTTCCGGTTTTGTCATGTCGCCCTCGCGTTCATGTCGGGAAGCGGATGATAGCGCGGGCGCTTCCGGTTGTCGCGCGGTTCGCTCACCCTTCGCCGGCGAGCGCCATGTCGTCCCGGTGGATCATTTCCGCGCGTCCGGGAACGCCGAGCAGCGCCTCTATGTCGCCGGACTTGCGCCCGACGAGTTGCGCCGCCTCGCCCGCGTCATAGGCGACGAGGCCGCGGCCGATTTCCCCGCCTGTCGCGTCGCGCAGCAAGACGCAATCGCCGCGCTCGAAGGCGCCTTCGACGCGGGTCACGCCAGCGGGCAGCAGGCTGCGGCCCGAGAACAGCGCCCGCGCGGCGCCCGCGTCGACATGCACCGTGCCGCGGGGCTCGAGCGAGCCGGCGATCCATTTCTTGCGGGCCGTGACGGGGTTCGACGGAGTGAGAAACCAGGTGCAGTTCGCGCCCGCCGCGATCCGCCGGATCGGATGATCGACGCGCCCGTCGGCGATCACCATGTGGGCGCCGCCCGTCGTGGTGATCTTGGCCGCCTCGATCTTGGTGGTCATGCCGCCGCGGGAAAATTCCGACGCGGCGCCGCCGGCCATGGCCTCGACCTCCGCCGTCACGCGCGGCACGACGGGGATGAGTTTCGCCGCCGGATCGAGATGCGGCGGGGCGGTGTAGAGGCCGTCGATGTCGGAGAGCAGCACCAGCAGGTCGGCGCTCGCCATGGTGGCGACGCGGGCGGCGAGGCGGTCGTTGTCGCCGTAGCGGATTTCGCTCGTCGCCACGGTGTCGTTCTCGTTGATGACGGGCACGGCGCGATAGGCCATCAGGCGCGCCAGGGTTTCGCGCGCGTTGAGATAGCGGCGGCGTTCCTCGGTGTCGTGCAGGGTGACGAGGATCTGCCCCGCGGTGATGCCGCGGTCCGACAGAACCTTCGACCAGGTGCGCGCCAGGGCGATCTGTCCGACGGCGGCGGCGGCCTGGCTGTCCTCCAGCTTCAGCGCGCCGCGCGGCAGTTTCAGCACCGCGCGCCCGAGCGCGATGGAGCCCGAGGACACCACGAGCACGTCCTTGCCCTCGCTGTGCAGACCCGCGATGTCGTCGGCGAGGGCCGAAAGCCAGGCGCGTTTCACCGCGCCCCGCGCCTGATCGACGAGCAGCGACGAGCCGACTTTCACGACGACGCGGCGGAAGGAGGAAAGGGTCGGGAGCGTGGTCACGTCTGGAAAGCCGGTCGGATGTCGGTGTGAATGAAATCATCCCCCTTGAACAGCAGGGGGACGTCGGGATGTTTCGCCACCGCGCGGGACACGCGGTCGCCATGGTCGAGGACGGCGGGACGGCCGCGGCCCTTGCCATACATATCGAACGCCGGTTTGGCGACACGCAAATGATCCCCGTCGAAGGCCACGACCTCGACGTTCGGTCGCGCGACGAGGAAGTTCAGGGCCTTCTGCAGGGTCTCGCCCTGGCGCTCCGACAAAACGGGATGCGGTTCGAGCAAGGCGGTCGCCGCCACGACACAATCCCGCTCCGGCAGACAATCCGGGAAGGCCGGTCCCTCCGGCTCCGCCAGAACCATCGCCAGCAAGGCCGATGTAGCGATGGCGATCAAAAGGGCAATCCCGCGTCGTCATGGAGATCGCGGCGATCGGAGGAGAGGCCGGGCGGACGATCCCCGCCGGCCTCTTCAATCAGGCGATTCAGCGTGCGCCGGTCGGCCTCGACCCGCTCGCGCGTCACCTTGTCGCCGCGGACAAGCGTCTTGCCGCGACCGGCGCGAATGTTGAGTTGGCGTCCCATCGACCGGCCTGCCAGCAAATAGTCCGCTAAGGCTAGCACCGCGGGTCGCGAGTGTCGAACCGCTGCCCGTTCACGGCGTCCAGGCCGGCGCCTTTTCGGTGATTTCCGTCTCGCGCGCGGCGGAAATGGTGGAGGCGAGCGCGCGCAACGCCTCGGTGACGCCGGTGCGGGTGGCGGCGGAGAGCATCAGCGGCGGTTTGCGGCGCTCGCCCTCGGGCAGGGCGGGTCCGTGGGCGCGCATGGCGCGTTTCAGGCGCTCGGTCTGCTTTTTGAGCGTTTCCTCGTCGACGATGTCGATTTTCGACAGGGCGACGATTTCCGTCTTTTCGTCCAGCCCGTGGCCGTAGGCTTCGAGTTCGCCGCGGATGATCCGGTAAGCCGTTCCCGCGTGGTCGCAGCTCGCGTCGACGAGATGCAGCAGAACGCGCGTGCGCTCGACGTGGCCAAGAAAACGGTCGCCGAGGCCGAGACCCTCGTGCGCGCCCTCGATGAGGCCGGGAATGTCCGCGAGGACGAATTCGCGATCGTCGCTGCGCACGACCCCGAGGTTGGGATGCAGGGTGGTGAAGGGATAATCGGCGATTTTCGGCTTCGCGGCGGTGACGGTCGCCAGAAACGTCGATTTTCCGGCGTTGGGCAGGCCGACGAGGCCGGCGTCGGCGATCAGTTTCAGCCGCAGCCAGAGCGTGCGCTCGACGCCCTCCTGGCCGGGGTTGGCGCGGCGCGGCGCGCGGTTGGTCGACGTGGTGAAATGCGCGTTGCCGAACCCGCCGTTGCCGCCGCGGGCGATGACGACGCGCTGGCCGACCGTCGTGAGATCGGCGATCAGCGTTTCGTTGTCTTCCTCGAAGATCTGCGTCCCCACGGGCAATTTGAGCTCGACGTCCGGGCCGTTCGCGCCAGCCCTGTTCTTGCCCATGCCGTGCACGCCGGTCTTCGCCTTCACGTGCTGCTGGTAGCGGTAGTCGATCAGCGTGTTGAGCCCATCGACGCAGACCGCGACGACATCGCCGCCGCGGCCGCCGTCGCCGCCGTCGGGTCCGCCAAACTCGATGAATTTCTCGCGTCGGAACGAGACGCAGCCAGCGCCGCCGTCGCCGGAGCGAACGTAAATTTTTGCCTCGTCGAGAAATTTCATGTCAGCGTCCTGGCGGCCGGCCCACCCGCAAAATGGCGGGACCGGCCCGTGATTTCAATGCGCGCCCGCGAGAGCCCGGCTATCTCCGGAGGCGACGCCGCATCCTGTCCAGCTTTCGCGGGGCAACTGGAAACGCTGCACGGCGAGCGAGCCGCCCCGCGCGGGCGCGGGTTCGATCCCGAACCCCTGCTCCGAAAAGCCGAGTTTTTCGAGCACCCGCCGCGATCCGGCGTTGTCGGGCCGCGCCGAGGCGACGATCGTGTCGAGGTCCGTCGTGCGCAGGGTCATGTCGAGAAGCGCGCAGGCGGCTTCGGTCACGCAGCCCCGACGCCAGAACGGCTTGCCGAGCCAGTAGCCGAGCAGGGCGACGCGTGGTCCGGTTTCGTGCAGGCTGACGCAGCCGAGCGCCTCGTCGGGTCGATGTTTCGGCGTGAGAACGAGGACGATCTGGCGCCCGGCGAGATTGCCGGCGCGCGAGGTGAGAATGAATTCAGCGGCCGCGCCGGCGGGATAGGGATGCGGGATCCGCGCCGTCATTTCCGCGACCTCTCGGTCGCCGGCGAGTTCGGCGATTTTCGCGCCATCGGCGGCGCGGGGCCAGCGCAACCAGAAACGAGGCGTTTCCAGCCGGAAAACGTCGTCTCTCATCAAATCCGGAAACATGGCCGGGCTCCGTCTCTCAAGGGTGCGTCTTCACGCATACACGGGTGGTGGCTTTTCACCGCCCCGTCCCTTTCGGGAGTGCCGGACTAACAGGCCTTTGTGACGAGACCCTGTCCACCGGGGCTTTGAAAGCCGGCGGCGGGTCCAGATTCCGCCACCTTTATTCGGCTGCCTGCTGCATTTTCGCGGCCGGCACGACCATGACGTACGAGCGTCGGCCCTTGGCCTTGAACTCGACCTTGCCGTCGGCGAGGGCGAAAAGCGTATGGTCGACGCCGATCCCGACATTGGCGCCCGGATGGAACTTGGTTCCGCGCTGACGCACGAGAATGTTGCCGCCGCGAACGGATTCGCCGCCGAACTTTTTCACGCCAAGACGCTGGCCGTCGGAATCGCGGCCGTTGCGGGACGAGCCGCCTGCCTTTTTGTGAGCCATTGTAATGCTCCTAACCTGATCGGCAGCGCGCGGCGCCGCCACGAATGAATGGAATTGCGGGCACTATACCCGAATTCAGCCTTTTCTCAACCGCGAAGCGGAGATCAGGCCGCTGGCGCGTTGATGCCGGTGATCCGCACGATGGTCAGATCCTGGCGATGGCCGCGCTTGCGCTTGGAATTCTTGCGGCGGCGCTTCTTGAAAGCGATGACCTTGGGGCCGCGATCGTGTTCGACGATCGTCGCCGCGACGCTCGCGCCGGCGACGGAAGGCGCGCCAACCACGGTCCTGTCGCCATCGACGAGCATGAGGACGTCGTCGAAGGTCACGGCGTCGCCGGGGTTTCCGGGCACCGTCATAATCGTAATCTTGTCATCGGCGGCGACGCGATACTGCTTGCCGCCGGTTTTGAAGACTGCGAACATCGTTTTTCTCCGTGTTCAATCCGGCTCTGTCCGGGGAATTCCGGACGACCGGCTTCTTTGCAGTGGACCAGCTTTGTTCCGTTCCCTCGCGCGGACGCAAAAGAAAAACGCGGCAGGAGCCGCGCCGGAACGCGGGTCTATAGGCGCGGATCGCGGGGATTGTCAAATCGCGACGGGCGGCGCCGCGCTCATCGAAAATTAACCCTGATGGTCCACACAGGGAGGAAATGGGCTTCGATTTCGGCGCGGCGCGCCGTTCGCGGGGCGTTTTCGTCGAACGAGGAGAGGCCGGGAATGAAAGCCCTGACAAGACGCGGCGTCCTTGGCGCCCTCGCGGGCGCGGGCGTCGCGGTCGGCCAGCGGGCGCGGGCCCAGGCCGGAACCTACGACATCAATGTCGGCGCGGTGTATCCGATGACCGGTCGCGACGCGACGCTGGGACAAAACGCCAGCATGGCGTTCAGGACGACGCTCGAGATCGTCCATGGCGACTACGATCTCGACCTGCCGCTCGCGCGCACCGATCATTTGCCGAAACTTCCGGGCGCCCGGCTGAAATTCGTCATGGCGGATCACGGCGGCGATCCCGCCCGGGCCCGCGCCGAAGCCGAAAAGCTGATCGCGACGAACAAGATCGTCGCGCTCATGGGCTCGGCCGACGAAGGCGTGTCGGAAGCGCTCGCGGAGGTCGCGACCCGCGCCGGATTGCCATTCGTCGACGCGGATTCGTCGTCCTCCCAGACGCGCCAGAAGCCGGCGAAATTCGTTTACCGCTTCGCCATCGACGAAACCGCGCGGGTCGCGACGGCGCTTGATTTTCTCGGACAGGCGAATGGCGGCGAGCCCGTGAAATCGATCGCGCTGCTGCACGACAAGGAGCCCGAGGACATGCGCGCCGCGCAGATGCTGCGCGCCGCCGCCGTCGCCCGCAACATTTCGGTCGCCGCTGAATTGCCGCACGCGCGCGACCACGTCGAGGTCGCCACGAACGCGCTGCGGCAGACGCGAGTCGCTCCCGAGGCGGTCGTCCTGATCGGCTCGGCCGCGGACGCCGCCGGCTTGCCCAACCATGTTTCCGGAAGCGCCGGAAGCTTTCCGGTTATCTGCTTTCCGGCGAAAATGGCGGACAGGGCCATCGGTCCGCTCGGTGAAAACGCGGTCGGCCTCGTTCTCCTCAATGGCTTCGCGCGCGACGCGCGCGAGAACGATCCCAATATCGCGGCGATCAACACGCTGTACCGGTCGTTCGCGAAGAAGGATCTGGATGAACTCAGCGCGCTTCAGTTCACCGCGTTCCTGACGCTCGCCTTCGCCATCAACGAATCGCGCAACGCGTCGCCGTCGGCGATCGCCGACAAGCTGTTCGCCGCGCGTTTTCCCGGCGACAGGACGATCATGCCGTGGGAGCAACTGAGTTTCGACGCCGCGGGAAACATCGCCGGCGCGGGCGTCATTGTCTCGCAGCGGCAGGCGGATCGCTTCGCCACCGTGTTTCCGCGCGGCTACGCCACCGCGCCCCTGCGCTGGAAGGCCTGATTTCCACCCGCGCCTTCGATCCGCCAGCCTTCGCGTCGGCGCGGGCGCCATTTATCGCTTCGCGGCGCCGTCGTCGCGCGCTATAGGGTCGGAACGAACCGGGGTCTGGTCCGTCCCGGTCACGCAACCCGATGGCGTCGCCATGAGTCTCTGGCTTCCAGCCGGCGTCGAAGCGCCCGCGGTGGTGGAACCGCCGCGTCGCGAGCGCGTCGCCGCCCGCGCGGCGAGGCTCGCTTTTTTCGCCGCGGGCAAGGTTCTCGACCTTCTTTATCCGCCGTCCTGCCTGTCCTGCCGCGCCGCGGTTGGCGCGCCGCGCTCCCTGTGCCCGGCCTGCTGGACGCAGGTGCGCTTCATCGAGAGGCCTTATTGCGAGCGGCTCGGCACGCCCTTCGCGCAGGATCTCGGCCCCGGCCTGCTTTCGCCCGAGGCGATGGCCGATCCGCCCGTCTGGAACCGGGCCCGGGCGGTCTGCGCCTTCGACGAGGGGCCGGCGCGGCGCATCGTCTACAGGTTCAAGTATAGGGATCGCATGGACGTCGCGAGGCCCGCCGGACTCTGGATGGCGCGGGCCGGCGCTGAATTGCTGGAAGAGGCCGACCTTCTCGTCCCCGTGCCCCTGCACAGGACGCGGCTCGCCGCGCGACGCTTCAATCAGGCCATGGCGCTGGCTGAATCCGTGTCGCGCGCCTGCGGCGTTCCCGCCGACCCCGCCGCGCTGGAGCGCGTCAAGCCGACGCCGCCGCAAGTCGGGCTTTCGCGCGTCCAGCGCGCCGTCAATTTGCAGGGCGCGTTCAGGGTTCCCGACGAGGCGAAGCCCCGGGTTTCCGGGGCGCGGGTGGTTCTCGTTGACGACGTGCTGACCACGGGCGCCACCACCAACGCCGCGGCGCGGGTGCTGCTGAGGGCCGGGGCCGCCAACGTCGACGTCCTCACCTTCGCCCGCGTCGTTCTGTCCGGCTGACGATCCCGGTTGTGACGGACGCGTGACTGCCCATATAAGGGGGCGCATCGTTCCGCCGGACCCGACCATGCCCCCCATCACCATTTACACGAAGATGTACTGCCCCTACTGCGACGCGGCGAAGAACCTGCTGCGCCGGAAGAACGCCGACTTCGAGGAAATTTCCGTCGATGGCGACGCGGCCGGACAGCGGGCCATGGCGCAGCGGGCGGGCGGGCGCTCGACCGTGCCGCAAATCTTCATCGGCGCGACCCATGTCGGCGGCTGCGACGATCTCCACGCGCTTGAAAGAGCCGGCGAGCTCGATCCGATGCTGTCGGCCTGACACCGGTAAATCATGATCAAGTACGCGCTCGTCTGCGACAAGGGCCACGATTTCGAGAGCTGGTTCCCGAACAGCGATTCGTTCGACGCGCAGGTCAGACGCGGCTTCGTCGAATGTCCGTCGTGCCAGTCGAAAAAGGTCTCCAAGGCGCTGATGGCGCCGGCGGTGTCGACCTCGCGCCGGAAGGCCGCGATGCGCCCGCCCGGTCCCGCGGACGCGGGGGAGGCCGCGCCCGGGGGCGCGCCGGCTCCGGCGGCCGGGCGGCAGCCCGTGGCGCTGCTCGACGAGCGCCAGCGGCAGGCGCGCGAGATGATCCGCGACCTGCATGAAAAGCTCACGGAAAATTCGACCGACGTCGGCGACAAATTTTCCGACGAGGCGCGCAGGATGCACGACGGGGACGCGCCGAAAAGGTCGATCCACGGCAAGGCGACCTTCGCCGAGGCGAAGGCGCTGGTGGAGGAAGGCATTCCCGTCCTCCCGCTGCCATCCCTCCCCGACGAGCAGAATTAACGCCGCGAAGGGCGCGCCGGGGGCTGCCCCCGCGCGGCGAATGCTGTTATTCTGGAAGCAGGATCGACGAAGGGCGATCGCGTTTCGAGACGCGACGCCATCAGGGAGAGAGACATGAACTTCAGAAATCATTTGATGTCCGGAGCCGCCGCGCTCGTCGCGACGGTCGCCCTGTGCGGCGCTCCCGCCCGGGTTCTCGCGCAGTCGGCGGACTACATCACCGGCGTCGTCACCGGCCCCACCGGGCCGGAAGCCGGCGTCTGGGTGATCGCCGCGACGATGGATTTGCCAACCCGGTTCGCCAAGATGGTCGTCACGGCCGACCAGGGCCGCTACGCCCTGCCCGAACTGCCGAAGGCGAAATACC
>CAISEY010000188.1 GCA_903884435.1 uncultured Hyphomicrobiales bacterium
ATTTCGACGATACCGGCTTCAACGCCGGGAGGCGCCAGCGAAATCAGCGCGTGGGCGACTTTTCGGTTGATCGACTCCTTGCGCAAGCTGCCGATGATGACGCCGATTTTGCGTGGTTGAGCCATGTCGCGGCCTTTCAGGTCGAGGGTTGCTGCCGAGGTTAACCCGCGGAGCGACGATCGGTTCAAACTTACGGAAACAGCCCCCGCAATTGCATGGCCTTGCGCACCTTCTCGACGCCGATCGCCATCGCGGCGGTGCGGTTCGACAGGTTGTCTCTTGCGGCGCGCGCCTCGACCGCCGCAAACGCCCTGTCGAGCGCCAGGTTGAGTTTGTCCGTGACCTCGCTCTCGCCCCAGTAATATTGCTGCAGGTCCTGCACCCATTCGAAATAGCTGACGATGACGCCGCCGGCGTTGCACAGGATGTCGGGAATGATGAACAGCTCGCCTTTGCGCTGATCGAGGATGAGATCGGCGCCAGGCGTCGTCGGGCCATTGGCGCCTTCGGCCAGAATGCGGCACTTGATCTTGTCCGCGTTGGCGTGGGTGATGACGCGCTCGACCGCGCAGGGGGCCAGCACATCGCAGGGCATGGTGAGCAGCAAATCGGGTTCAATCAGGCCTTGCGCGGAATAGCCGCCGAGCACGCCGGATTTTGCGACATGACGATCGATGGCGTCGAGATCGAGCCCTTTGGGATCATAATACGCGGCGGTGTGATCGCCGATCCCGATGATGCGCAGGCCGCGCCCGGACATGGCGCGCGCGGTAACGCTGCCGACGTTGCCGTATCCCTGCACGATGGCCGTCGCCCCGCGTGGCGCAATTTTCATGCGCTCCATGGCGCGCGCCACCAGAAAGGCGACGCCGCGCCCGGTGGCTTCGCGCCGCCCCAGCGTGCCGCCGAGTTCAACGGGTTTGCCAGTGACGATTTCGGGAACCGCGCTGCCGCGATACATCGAATAGGTGTCCATGAACCACGCCATGACCTGTTCGTTGGTGCCCATGTCAGGGGCCATCACGTCGATCTGCGGCCCGACGAAGGGGATCATCTCCTGCATGTAGCGGCGCGAGACGCCTTCAAGTTCGCGCCGGGACAAGGCGTTGGGATCGACGGCGACGCCGCCCTTCGCGCCGCCATAGGGCAGGCCCGCGAGCGCGCATTTCCAGCTCATCCACATGGCGAGGGCCGCGGTCTCGCCAATGTCGAGCGACGCGGAAAAGCGCGTGCCGCCCTTGGTGGGACCAAGCGCCAGGTGATGCTGCACGCGGTAGCCCTCGAACACCGAGACCTCGCCATCGTCGCGACGCACGGGGCAGGACACGGTCATGGAACGCTTGGGCAGCAGCAGCCAGTCGCGCTCGCGTTCGGGAATCCCGAGATGATCGGCGATGACCGCGAACTGGCGGCGCGCCATGTCGAAGACGGGGCCCGTGTAGATGGTCAAGGCGCTTCCTCCGGCGATGCGTCGCGGGAGAGTCTGCCTTTGGCGCGCCCGCTAGTCCAGTCCGAAGCGGATCAGCGGCGCGAACTGCAAAACGACGCCGGGCGGCGGCCTTGGAAACGGCGCGGCGCGGCGCACGAGCGCGAGCGCCTCGGCGTCGAGTTCGGGATCGCCGGTGCGGCGCGCCAGCGCGGCGGCGACGACATTGCCGGCCGGGTCGAGCATGAGACTGACCACGGCGACGCCGCGCGCATGGCGGGCCTTCGCCGATTCCGGCTCGATTTTGGCGCGCTCCAGCCGCTCGAAGACAATGGCGCGATATTCGTCGCTGGCCTCTTTCGAGGCGGCGGGGCGCGCGGCCTTTTCGAAACTGTCGGGCACGAGGAAAAACTCGGCGGTGACGGCGGACGGCGCGGGCTTGTCCGCCTCGCGGGCGGCGGGTTTCTCCGAAGGCGTCTCGCCGGTCGGCGCCGGCGGCTCCCGAGGGCCGGCGGGCGCTTCCTCGCCAGGCGACGGGGGCGCGGGAGCGGGAGCGGGGGCGAGCGACCGCCGGAGGGCGGGAGCGGGAAGCGGCGGCGGGGCCAGCGGTTGCGCGGCGGGCGCCGGGACGGGGTCTGGCGGCGGCGGTTCGGGCGGCTTTTGCGCGACCTCCTCGCGCGGCGACGGCTCCGGCGGGGCGGGCGGTCTGGTCTGCTCATCGACGATCTCGACGGGAATTTCCTCGCCCTTCAGCGGCTCGTCCACGCCGGCGAGACGATCGCTCCAGGCCAGGCCCAGCGCCAGCACGGCGTGCAACAGCAAGGCCGCGGCGGCTCCACGCCAGGGAAGGAACGGCTCCCCGCCCCCGGAGGCGACGAACCGCTCCGGCGCCGCCGACACTTCCGGCCCGGCGAATTCCATGTTTCCGGTTGCGTCGACGTTCATTCCGGGGCCTGGCCGATCCGCTCCGTGAATAGGCCCGCGCGCGCGCCGCAGCAACCCTCGCGCGAATCGCCAGATCGGACAGAACGTTGGCGAAAATTCTTCCTTCATCAAAAATAATACATGGATAAAAAAATATTACTTTCAATAATTCATGCTTAACGCACTCTTAATCGAGACGGCGTAGCGTTTGGCCTCGACGGGTCGAGAAAGTATCCGGGAGATTACAATGTGGCGTTTCAGGTCTCTGGCGTGCGCGGCGTTCATCGCGGCGGCGGGCTTCGCCCGGGCGGCGGACATTCCTTCGGCCGTGCGTGACTGGCGTCCGCCCGCGGGCGCGCGTCCGGCCGTTCCGGCGCTGAAGTGGAGCGGATGGTATTATGGCAGTTCGATCGGCGGCGCCTGGTCCGCCGCGCGCTGGAACACGACCTGTCTGCAGCCGGGCGTCGCGGGCGCCAACTGCCCGCTCGGGCTCGCCGGCGCGAACCGCTTCACCACCCAAAATCCCGCGGATTTCAACACGCTCGCTTTGCGCGGCGGCATATTCGGCGGCATCAACGTGCAACTGTCCCGCGACTGGGTGGGCAGCCTCGAGGCCGATTTCGCGGTCAACGCGAAAAGCGGTTCGCGTCCGGGCATCCCCGGCGCGGAAGACCCGGCGGCCGCGGGGTCGCCCGGCGGCGACGCCGCTTCCGTGCGCCATGTCTGGGAAACCGGCTTCCGCGCACGCGCGGGCTATCTCGTCGCGCCTTCGCTGATGGCCTTCGCGACGGCGGGCGTGGCGATGTCGCATGTCGAGATCGCGGCGACCTGCGGCGGCGGCGCGTTTCCCGCCGGCTGGTGCGCCAACCCCGCCAACACGGGCCGCACCGACGCCGCGAGCACGAACCGGACGGGCTGGACGCTCGGCGGCGGTCTCGAATGGATGACCAGCGGCGGCTGGATGCTGCGCGCGGAATATCGTTATTCGGATTTCGGAACCTGGGACACGGCCCTGCTGTCCCTGCCGACGTCGAACATCGACGCGATTTTGACCCGGCTGCGGCTGCGGCGCAGCACGGTGTTGTTCGGCCTCGCCTACAAGTTCTGAGGCGTCACTCGACGGTGACGCTCTTGGCCAGGTTGCGCGGCTGGTCCACGTCCTTACCCATGTGGACCGCCGTGTGATAGGCGATGAACTGGGCGGGAATAGCGTAAACGACGGGCGCGAAATCCGGCGCCATGTCCGGCATCGAAATCGTCGCGAAGGCGTCGATGGCGGCCTCCTTCGCCGCGCGTTCGCCAGCGATCAGAATGATCTTGCCGCCGCGCGCCGAGACTTCCTGCATGTTGGAGACGGTCTTTTCGAACACGGGATCGAAGGGCGCGATGACGATGACCGGCATCGCCTCGTCGATCAGCGCGATGGGCCCGTGTTTCAGTTCGCCGGCGGCGTAGCCCTCGGCGTGAATATAGGAGATTTCCTTGAGCTTGAGAGCGCCCTCGAGCGCCAGCGGGTATGACGTGCCGCGACCGAGATAAAGCACGTCGCGCGCCTTCGACAGGGAATGCGCGAGCAGTTCGGTCTGCGCCTCGCGCTTGATGGCTTCCGCCATGAGGCCGGGCAACGCGATCAGTTCGGACACGAGTTCGCTTTCCCGCGCCTCGTCGATTTCGCCGCGCGCCCGCGCGAAGCCGACGGCGAGACAGGCGAGCACCGCGAGCTGGCAGGTGAAGGCCTTGGTGGAGGCGACGCCAATCTCCGGCCCCGCCAGCGTCGGCGACACGACATGGCTCTCGCGCGCGATGGTCGAGGTCGTCACGTTGACGACGGCGAGCACCTTCTGGCCGCATTCCTTCGCGTAACGCAGGGAGGCGAGCGTGTCCGCGGTCTCGCCCGATTGCGAGACGACGATCATCAGCCCGTCCTTCGGCAGCGGCGCCTCCCGGTAGCGGAACTCCGAAGCGACGTCGATCTCGACGGGCAGGCGGGCGAACCGCTCGAACCAGTATTTGGCGATGAGCCCGGCGTAATACGCGGTTCCGCAGGCGCTGATGGTGACGCGCGACAGGGTCTTCGGATCGAACGGAAGATCGAACGGCAGCGCCACGCGCCCGCCGGACATGTCGAGATAATGGGCCAGGGTGCGCCCCACGACCTCGGGCTGCTCGTGGATTTCCTTCGCCATGAAATGACGGTGATTGCCCTTGTCGACCAGAAAGGCCGAGGCGAGGCTGCGCTGGCGCTGGCGCTGGACCGGCGCGTTGTTCGCGTCGAAAAACTCGGCGCCGTCGCGGGTCAGGAACACCCGGTCGCCATCGTCGAGATAGGCGATGGAATCGGTGAAGGGCGCGAGCGCCAGCGCGTCGGACCCCAGGAACATTTCGCCCTCGCCGAAGCCCACGGCGAGCGGCGCGCCCTGGCGCGCTCCAACAAGCAGGTTTTCCTCGCCATCGAACAGGAAGGCGAGCGCGAAAGCGCCGCGCAAGCGGGGCAAGGCGACGGCGATGGCCTCGCGCGGGCCGTGGCCCTGGCGCATGGCCTCGGTGACGAGATGAGCGACGACTTCCGTGTCGGTCTCGGTGGCGAAGACATGCCCCTTGCCAACGAGTTCTTCCCGCAACTCACGGAAATTCTCGATGATGCCGTTGTGAACCACGGCGAGCCGGTCGCTCGCGTGCGGATGGGCGTTGTTCTCGGTGGGCTTGCCATGGGTCGCCCAGCGGGTGTGGCCGATGCCGACGGTTCCGCGAAGCGGCTGTTCG
>CAISEY010000189.1 GCA_903884435.1 uncultured Hyphomicrobiales bacterium
ATGCTCTACGACATGATCCCCAACATGCCGGAGGTCCGTTTAAGCCCGCTGATCGAACGATTCAGCGAAATGCTCGCGCAGCACCGGGCGTTCAATCAGACGTTTGCGGTGGTGTGAAAAATGAGGGGATGGTTGAGCCCACCTGTCGCTAATTGGCAGGAATGATTTTAGAACTTTCCATTGGAACTGCGAATCAGCGGGTTCGTTACCCTGCCAAAGAGGCCTTTCAAGCAAATCAGAAATTGAACCGCCTTCCACGACAAATGCAACATCAATTGCTGCCGCCGCAAAATAGCTATCATCGAAACCGCCTGCTGCATCGATTGCCGCAGATGCCGCAATAGCGGCCCCTCCGCCAGCAACCAGAGACATATGAGATACGTAACGACTAATTTCAAAGAATTCCAAAGCCGCGAAACGCGCTATATCTAATCGAGAGACTGGCTGAGCCGCAGCCATTGCAACCGCTCGCAGTTCATCAGCGCGATCAGGAAATTTCGCCACGATCCACGAAGTGGCCATGCACCGAAGGAAGGTCAGCACGGCTGCAAATCGAATCATTTCAGGAATTGCTTGATTCCTGACGAGTTTCTCCAACATTGGCACCAAACGAAGGATGGACCGCGCACCGATTGCCAGCGCAACCTGGTGACTCTGACGACTAAGCCAAACATTCAGTATCGCTCTGTCGCGTGGAACTCCCCGTAGTCCCGATAGCGCCGAGGAAGTATTGTATGGTTCGGGATGCTCAGCCAATTTAGATTCCCCAAAGTGCGCATTCGCAACTTTAGCATAGACTCAGCTCTCTTCGACAAAAAGATGCCAAATGAATAATTAGGTGGATTGGAGGTCAAAGCATCTAAGTTTTTCTCAATGCTAAAGAGCCACCAGCCACATTGCGAAGATCATCCAGGTCAACAAGCGATGCGAGCAAAGGACCGCCCCCGCCCTTAAACCGGCACCCGCACCGTCGCCCTGAGCCCGCCCGACGGGCTTTCGCCGAGCAGCACGTCGCCGCCGTGGGAACGCGCGATGTCGCGCGCGATGGCGAGGCCGAGGCCGGTGCCGCCCTCGTCCTGGTTGCGCGCCTCGTCGAGGCGGAAGAACGGGCGGAACACGTCCTCGCGCCGTTCGGCGGGAATGCCCGGCCCGTCGTCGTCGACGTTGATGGTGAGAAAGCGCTGGTCGCGCGTCCCCTCGATGGAAATGCCGTTGGCGTGGCGCTGCGCGTTGCCGACGAGATTGCCGAGGCAGCGCTTGATCGCGTCCGCGCGCAACGTCACGACGGGATCGCCGGTGAAGTTGACGCGCGTCTCGTGGCCATGCCGCTCCGCGTCGGACTTCAGTTCCTCCAGCAGCGCCCGCATGTCCGTCGGCGCCGCGACCTCGCCCATGTCGCCGCGCGCGAACGAGAGATAATCCTCCAGCATCCGCTGCATCTCGTCGACGTCCTTGCGCAGGGCCTCGACCTCCGAACTTTCCTCCAGCAGCGCCAGCGACAGCTTGAACCGCGTCAGAATCGTCCGCAGGTCGTGACTGACGCCGTTGAGCATCGCGGTGCGCTGTTCGATGGCGCGCTCGATGCGCCGGCGCATTTCAAAGAAGGCGTAGGCGGCCTGGCGCACCTCGCGCGCGCCGTGCGGCCGGAAATCCGCCTCGCGCCCCTTGCCGAAATCCTCCGCCGCGCCCGCGAGCCGCAGGATCGGCTTGATCTGGTTGCGCAGGAACGCCACCGCCACCGCCAGCAACACCATCGAGGAGCCCACCATCCACATCAGGAAAATATGCGAATTCGACGCATAGGCGGTGTTGCGATGGGTGACGATGCGCAGCACGCCGATCCCGTCGAGCAGGATGCGGATTTCGACGAGATTCGAGCGGCCCACCGTGTCGATCCAGTAACGCCTCTGGATTTGCGTTTCGAGTTCGCGCGACAGCGCGCGGTCGAGCAACGAGAAAAACGGCTTTGGCAGCGCCGGCGGCAATTGGTCGCCGGGCAGAACGTCGACGTCGAGCCCGAGCCTTTGCGCGGCGATCCGGCGCAGGGCCGTCCGGTTCTCGTCGCGCGGATTGAGACTGTAGGCGTCCATCACCGCCGCGATGTTCTGCACCACCATCGCCGAGAGACGATAGGTGACGAGTTGCCAGTGACGCTCCATGAAGAAATAGGTCATCACGGATTGCAGGATCACCATCGGCAGGATCAGGATCAGCAGCGCCCGCGCGTAGAGGCCCTTCGGCAGGAACCCGGCGATCCAGCGCGCGAAGCTCCGCCACGCCCCGCGGAACCGTCCGATGTACTCGGGCATGACGACGAAGCCGCCCCGCGCGCCACGTCTCATCGCTCGACGACGAGTCTGTAGCCCGCCCCCCGCGCCGTTTGCAGAAAGGCGGGATTGGCGGGATCGGCCTCCACCTTGCGCCGCAGCCGGTTCATCTGCACGTCGATGGTGCGCTCGTTGACGAGACCGCCCTCGCCCGAGAGCGCCTCGCGCGACACCGCCTCGCCCGGCGTCTGCGCCAGCAGTTTCAGCATGAACCGCTCCCGGTCGGTGAGGCGAACGATCTCCTGGCCCTGTCGCAGTTCGGCGCGCTCGACCTCGAAGGTGAATTCGCCGAAGCGCACGAACTGGGGAGGCGCGGAGGCCTGGGTTGGCGCCGCCGCCGCGCGGCGCAGGATCGAGGCGACGCGCAGCGACAGTTCCTTCGGCTCGAAGGGCTTGACGAGATAATCGTCGGCGCCCGCCTCGAGCCCGCGCACGCGATCCTTCGATTCCGACCGCGCGGTCAGCATCAGGATGGGGATTTGCGACTTCTTGCGAAGGGAGATCGCGAAATCGAAGCCGTTTTCCCCGGGCATCATCACGTCGAGCACGATCAGGTCGAAGGCGAGGCTGCGCAGCTTGTTGCGCGCGTCGGCGGCGCTCTCCGCCGTGGTGACGCGATAGCCCTGCCCCGTCAGATAGCGCGACATGAGGGCGCGAATGCGGCGGTCGTCGTCGACGAGCAGCAAATGGGCGGCGTCGTCCGCGAGGGCTTCCGGCGCGGACGGGACTTCGGTCGCGGCGTCGTCTCCGGTCATGGCCGCGGCCTCCCGGTCTCGCAGCCCGCCTTGCCCCAGACCGCGCGCGCCACCGCCTCCCGTTCTCCCGGATCGATCATCGCCAGCAGGAAGCCAAGCGCCGTTTCCCGCGCCTCCGGCCCGAGTTCCGACAGCGCGCGGGAAAACCTCGCCGACTGCCGGCGCGCCAGATCGAGCGCCAGCCGCTGGCCCCGCGCGGTTGGAAACAACAGCCGCTGGCGCCTGTCGGCGACGCCGGCGCGCTGCTCGACGTAGCCGTTGTCGAGCAGGTCTTTCAGAACCCGCGACAGGCTCTGCTTGGTGATGCGCAGGATGTCGAGCAGTTCGGCGATGGTCAGGCCCGGCTGGCGGCTGACGAAATGCAGCACGCGATGATGCGCGCGACCGAAGCCGAATTTTTCGAGAATCCGGTCGGGATCGCCGACGAAATCACGGTAGGCGAAAAACAGCAATTCGATCAGATCGAACATGGGCTGGTCGTCGCCGCCTTCCAGGGCGCGCGCCCCGGCGTCCGTCCCGGTCGCAATCCCCGGCGATGAGTCCATGGAGGTCCGCCGTTTTATGTCAGCCTTGTTGACATATTTCATCCCCGTTGCTATTCGTCAAGTGCCGGGGCCACGAAGCCGCCCGGAACCGCACGCCGCCAGCGGCCCGCATCGGGAGCAAGTCATGTCAGCCCTGTCCTTCGATCAACGCGACGGTTTCATCTGGATGAACGGCGCGCTGGTCCCGTGGAAGGACGCGAAGCTCCACGTGCTCTCCCATGGCCTGCATTACGGCAGCTGCGTTTTCGAGGGCGAGCGCGCCTATGGCGGCAAGATCTTCAAGATCACCGAACATTCGCGACGGTTCAAGAAATCCGGCGAAATTCTCGACTTTGAAATTCCCTACAGCGTCGCCGAACTCGACGCGGCCAAGCAACTGGTGGTCGAGAAAAACGGCTTCCAGAGCTGCTATGTGCGCCCGGTCGCCTGGCGGGGCAGCGAGATGATGGCCGTCGCCGCCCAGAACGCCACGATCCACGTCGCGATTTGTGTCTGGGACTGGCCGAGCATGTTCGACACCAACGAAAAGATGCGCGGCATCCGGCTCGACATCGCCGACTACCGTCGACCGGACCCGGCGACCGCGCCGTGCCACGCCAAGGCGGCTGGCCTCTATATGATCTGCACGATCTCCAAGCACCGCGCCGAGCGCAAGGGCTACGCCGACGCGCTGATGCTCGACTGGCAGGGCCGCGTCGCCGAATGCACCGGCGCCAACGTCTTCTTCACGAAGGACGGCGTGGTTCACACGCCGATCGCGGATTGTTTCCTCGACGGCATCACCCGCCAGACCGTCATCGGGCTGGCGAAGAAGCGCGGCATCGCCGTCGCCGAGCGCCGGATCATGCCCGAGGAAATGGCGACCTTCGACGAGTGTTTCCTGTGCGGAACGGGCGCCGAGGTGACGCCGGTGTCCGAGGCTGGCCCCTACAGGTTCACGCCGGGCGCCATTTCCAGGACGCTGATCGAGGACTACACGGCCGAAGTGAATCGCAAGGCCGGCTGATCCCGTCCCTCACGCCTCCTCGTCCTGGATCGACATCGCCACGACGTGGGTCACTTTGACCCCGTCGGCGGCGCAGGGAACGAAGAGGCGCTCGAACGTCCGCCGCGCGCCGCCGCCGAGATCGATGGTCGATAATTCGTACAATGGCTCGCGTCCGCGCGCGCAGCGGCGGAACATCGCCTCGTCGGCGCCGGGCGTCTCGCGCGCGATCCTGTCGCCGGCGGACGCTTCGACGCCGCGCGCGTCCGCGAGCCGCCGCGACATCGCGTCAAACCGCCGGTTCGCCGGCTCCCCGAACGGGTCGATCGTCGCCACGGTGAAATGTCCGGATTGCCCGCGGATCTCGACGTCGAGCTCCTCGAAGGAAGGCAGCAATCCATTGACGCGCCGCCAGGCGTCGTGAAACGCGAGAATCCGGGGCGAGCGGATCCGCGCGCGCACGGGATTGCTTTCCAGCCGGCGCCCGATGCGTCCGAGCGCGACGTCGAGACTGTAGCTCAGCCCGCCGGGCCTGAACTCGATGCGCGGCCCGGTCCCGAACGACTGGCCGACGACGTCGATCATCATCGTCAGACCGAACCCCCGCCGCGTCGGCGCCGCGACGGGCCGCCCGCCCGTTTCCGTCCACTCGAAACGGAACCGCGCGTCTTCCTTTTCGCCCTCGACGCTCCAGCGCGCGTCAATGACGCCATGCGGGTCGGAGAGGGCTCCATGGCGCCTGGCGTTGGCCGCGAGCTCGTTCAGCATGAGACCAAAAGTTTGCGCCTCGGCGCTCCACAAGAGCACGTCGGGCCCGCAATAACGGGCGCGCGGCCCGAATTCCCCGAGTTCCAGCCGAACCATTTCCGAGAGTTTGGCGCCTTCGAAACCCTCGGCGTTGAGGGTCTGGTGAATGCGCGCGAGGCTGGCGACGCGGGATATGAATCCGTCGCGCGCGTTCGCCGCGCAATCGGGGCCGGCGAGGCTGTGCCGGGCGATCGACTGGATTACCGCGAGCAGGTTGTTGCCGCGATGCGCCAGTTCGCGCATCAGCGACTTCTGGCGCCCGGCGGCGAGCACGGCGAGGGTTCTGTCGCGGAACACCGACGAAATTCCGATGATTTCACCACCCGCGCCACGCATCGGCGAGGCGGTGACGGACACTTCGACGCGCGTTCCATCCTTGCGCAGGCGCTGCGTGCGGACCCGGATGACGCGGCCCTCCCCGAGAACGCCCTGGGTGATGCGCGTGGGCGTGTAGTTGGCCACGGGAACGATCAGACCGATGTCCTGACCGACGGCCTCCGCCTCGGTGTAGCCGAACAGCCTTTCGGCGGCGGGGTTCCAGGTCAGGATTTTCCTCGTCAGGGACACGCTGATCAGCGCCTCGCCGGACGTTTCGACCACGGCGGCGAGTTGCGCGAGGCGACGTTCGCTGTCGGAGGGAACTCTCGCGCCGGCGCGTGTTTCGTTGGTCTCGCGCAAGGCCATGCCCTCTCGCCCGTTTGCTTCCGCGCAATCGATCACCGCGCGCGGATCTCCGCAAGCGTGGCTATTCTCGCGCCCACCGCTCCATGGCTCGATCGTCGGCGTCTTTCGCCTCGACCCAGGCGCCCTGCGTCCCGTCGATCCGGTGCTCCTTCTTCCAGAAGGGCGCGCGGGTCTTCAGGTAATCCATCAGAAATTCCGCCCCCGCGAAGGCGGCGGCGCGATGCGACGAGGACGCCACGACAAGGACGATCTGGCCGCCGGGCGGGATTTTGCCATGACGGTGGATCACCGTGACGCCATCGAGCGGCCAGCGCCCGCGGGCCTCCGCCACGACGCGGCCGATTTCCTCTTCCGCCATGCCCGCGTAATGTTCGAGTTCGAGCGCGGCGAGCTGGCCGCCCTCGTCCCGGCACAGGCCGACGAAGCTCACGACGGCGCCGATGTCGCGCCGCCCGGCGGTCAGCGCGCGCGCTTCCGCCGCCGCGTCGAAGTCCTCCGCCTGAATCCGGATGGTCGCGCTCACGCGGTCAGCCTCCGGTCATCGGCGGGAAAAACGCGACTTCGCGCGCGCCCGCGATGCTCGCGTCGTGTTTGACGTGGCTCCGGTCGATGGCGACGCGAATAATCCCCGGATTTTCGAAGGCATGGGCGTATCCCTCGCCGAGGCCGGCCAGCCAGCGCACCAGATCGCCCGCCGTGCGCACTTCCTCGGGCGGCTCGATGGACTCCTCGCTCTTGCCCACGCGCTCTCGCACCCAGGCGAAATAGACGGCCTTCATGGATCAATCCTCGACGTATTTCAGCCCGGCCTTCATATAGTCCCAGCCGGTGTAAAGCGTCAGGAGCGCGGCGCACCACAACAGCGTGAGGCCAATGGTCACGGTGCCCGGAAGAACCGTCTCGCCGGCGGGGCCCACGATGAGAAATCCGAGCGCCACGAGTTGCAGCGTCGTTTTCCACTTGGCGACCGCCGACACCGGCAGGCCCACGCGCAATTCCGCGAGGAACTCGCGCATTCCCGAAACGAGCATTTCCCGGCACAGAATGATGATCGCCGCCCACATCGACAGACCCCGGATCTGGCCGTCGGCGACGAGCATCAGCAGACACGCCGCGACGAGCAGCTTGTCGGCGATCGGGTCGAGCATTCGCCCCATCATCGATTGCTGCGACCACATGCGCGCGAGATAGCCGTCGAAAAAATCGGTGATCGCGGCGATGGAGAAGACGCCGAGCGCGGCCCAGCGAAACCAGAATTCTTCGGGCCAGAACAAAAGGCCGGCGACGACCGGCACGGCGGCGACCCGGCCATAGGTCAGGATATTCGGCAGGCTCCATCGCCGCCCGGCCGTCTGTATCGAAGTCATCGCCATTCCCCGAAGGAACAGTCTCGCGGCGCGCCCGTCAATAGGCGAAGCGCGCGACGGAAGCGTCAGTCCGCGAGTTTCGCGCCGGAGACACGCACGACCTCGGCCCATTTCGCGGTTTCGGCCTCGATGTAAGCCGTGAATTCGGCGGGCGTGTCGCCAATCAGCACCGCCCCGGCGCCCGAAAGCGCCTTTTGCACCTCCGCGGAGCGCAGCGCGCCGGTCACGATCGCGTGAATTTTTTCGACCACCGGCGCGGGAGTCGCGCCGGGCGCGACGATTCCATACCAGTTCTCCGCCTCGAAGTCCGGCACCCCCTGTTCGGCGATCGTGGGCACGTCGGGAATTTGGGCGATTCGCCGCGCGCTGCCGACGCCCAGGGCGCGCAACAGGCCGGCCCGCACGTGCGGCAACGGGATTTGCATGTCCGAGAACATCATCTGCGTGCGCGCCGGCAAGAGGTCGTTGATCGCCGGCGCCGCGCCGCTGTAGGGAACGTGGACGATGTCGAGTCCCGCCGCCGTCTTGAACAATTCCGCCGCCAGATGCGACATGCTGCCCGGGCCCGTCGACGCGAAATTCAGCGCGCCGGGCTTCGATTTCGCCAGCGCGATGAACTCGGGGAGGGTCTTCGCCGGCACGGCGGACGGTATAATCAGCAATTCCGGCACGCGCGCGACGAGCGTGACGGGCTTCAGATCCTTCGTCGGACGATAGGGCATCCGCTGCATCGCGGGAGCGATGGCGAGGGCGCCGGCGCTCGTCAGCGCCAGCGTGTGCCCGTCGGGCAAGGCTTTCGCCACGGCGTCAGTGCCCGTCACGCCGCCCGCGCCGCCGCGGTTGTCGATAATGACGGACTGGCCGGTGGCCTCGGCCATCGCGTTGGCGACGACGCGCGCGATGAGGTCGGTCGGGCCGCCCGCCGGAAACGGCACGATCAGTTTGACCGTGCGCTCCGGCCAGTTTTGCGCCGCCGCGGGCGCGGCGCCGAGAAGCGCGGCGAAAACGAGGGAAACGAGCGAACGCACCAGGGACTCCTATTCCATCTTCGCGCCGGAGACGCGCACGACCTCGCCCCATTTCGCGGTTTCCCGCAGGATGTAGGCGGTGAACTCTTCCGGCGAGCCAGGCGCGAGTTCGACTCCCTGCGCCGACAAAATCCTCGCGACCTCGGGCGAACGCATCGCCTTCACCGCCGCCGCGTGCATTTTCTCCACGATGGCCGGCGGCGTGGCCGCGGCCATGGCGAACCCGTACCAGTTGTCCGCCTCGACTTCGGGCATTCCCTGTTCGATGAAGGTTTGCACCTCCGGCAGCAGCGCCGAACGTCGCGCGTCGCCGATGGCGAGGGCGCGCAACGAACCCGCCTGCACGTGCGGCAGCAACACGGGAATGTCCGCGAACATCATCTGCACGCGGCCCGGCAACAGATCGTTGACGGCGGGCGCGGCGCCGCTGAAGGGCACGTGAACGACATCGATTTTCGCGGCGCTCTTCAGCAATTCGGCGGCGAGATGCGGCATGGCGCCGACGCCGGTCGAGGCGTAGTTCAGCGAACCCGGCTTCGCCCGCGCCAGCGCGAGGAATTCCGCCAGCGTCTTCACCGGGAGCGACGACGGAACCACCAGCAATTCCGGCACTTTCGCGACCAGCGTCACCGGCTTGAGATCGACCGTGGGACGATAGGGCATTTTTTGCAGGCTCGGCAGGATCGCCATGGCGCCCGCGTTGGACAGCACGAACGTGTAGCCGTCGGCCGGGCCGCGGGCGACCGCGTCGGTGCCGGTGACGCCGCCCGCGCCGCCGCGATTGTCGATCACGATCGACTGGCCCAGCGTCTCCGCCATGGACTGCGTCACGACACGGGCGATGATGTCGGTCGGCCCGCCCGCCGGAAAGGGAACGATGAGCCGGATGGGACGCTCGGGCCAGGTTTGCGCGGCGGCCGGGCCCGCGAGGACGAGCACGGCGAGACATCCCGCGAAGGCGGATTTGATCGAACGGGTCACGGGGCCTCCGGCGTCTGCTCGCACGCCGCGAGAAGGTCGCGGCCGGCCATGCCACACCACATCCGGCCCCGCGGCGCAACAGGGCCCCGGCTTGACCTCTCCGCGTCCCTCGGACAGGGATGGCCGCGCCGGGCGCGCGCCCTCGCTCACCAGACGCGCGGCCCCGCGAGGCAATCGGGGCAAAGGCCATGAAAAATCCAGTCACGCGGAGGAACGCGACAACGGATCGGCGATCCTCTCTGCTTCCGCGCGCGATCGCCCTTTTCCTCGCGCTCGCCGGCGGCGCGGGTTCCGCCCGCGCCCAGTCCCCTGATTTCTACGCCGGCAAGACGCTCAACGTTCTCGTCGGCGTTCAGGCGGGCGGCACGGTCGACACTCTCGTTCGCATGTACGCCGAGCCGCTGAGGCGGCGCCTCGCGGGGAGCCCGGCGATCATCGTCCAGAACATGACCGGCGCCGGCAGCAATCTCGTCTTCAACTATTTCGCCGAGAAGGCGGCGCCGGACGGACTGACCATCGTTTACAGTTCCTATCAGGCGCTGGCCCAGGCGCTCGGCGACCCTAGCCTGCGCGCCCGTTTCGAGAATTTCGAGTTTCTCGGCGGAATCAGCGACACGCGCGTCGGCTACGCGCGAACGGACGTCGCGCCGGGAGGCCTGAAGACGCCCGCCGACATCGTGAAGGCGCCGAACGTCGTCGTCGGCGCCTACAGCAACACCGATTTCGAGGGCACGCTGTCGAACCTGTCGCTGGAGGTGCTGGGCGTGAAGCACCAGCGCGTCGTGGGCTATCGCGGTGGCGCTGATATTTTTCTGGCGATGCAACGCGGCGAGGTTCAGTTTCACAACACCAGCATCGGCTCGTTCCGGACGCGCAGCGCCGCCTTCGTGAAGTCCGGCGAGGGAACGGGAATCTATTATCTCGTGTCGACCGCGCCCGACGGAACCTTCGAGAAAAATCGCTTCATCACGGAAATGCCGGCCTTCCCCGATCTGTACAGGCAGGCTTATGGCAAGGCGCCCGCGGGCGACAAATGGGACGCACTGAACTGGCTGACCGCGCAAACGAGCGAACTCGCCTACGCAGCCTTCGCCCCGCGCGGCACGCCACCCGCGATCCTCCAGGCCTTGCGCGCGGGGTTCGACGACGCCGCGCGCGATCCCGAATTCGTCGCGAGAACGGTCGCCTCGAACGGAATTCCGTACAATTTCGTCAACGTCGAGCGCGGACGCGAGATCGTCCGCTCCCTCGCGTCCGTCTCGCCCGGGGTGCTGGCCGCGCTGCGCGCGACCATGGGCGTCCAGAACTGACGGGATCGCACCGTCATTCCTCCGGCGGCAGCGTCGCGTCGAAGGCCTTCGTCGCGGCGCGGAACTCGTCGAGCCAGCCAACCAGCGAAGGGTGATCCTTCCGCCAGTCGCTCTGCTTGCGCCAGTCGATGTAGCCGAGCGCGCAGGCGACCGAGATCGTGCCGACCGTGACGTTTTTCGGATCGGGCCTGTTGGCCGCGAGCCAGGCGAGGCCGCGCAGCAGTTTTCCGCGCTGGTATTCGACCCACGGCGCGTGCTGGACCTCCTTCGGCCGCATGCGGCCCTCGTAAACAACGAGGATGCCCGCGTCCATGATTCCGTCGCCGAGCGCCTGAAGCGTCAGCGCGTCGATCCGCGCCTTCGGATCGGCGGGGATGATCCTGTTGCCGCCCGCGAGAATGTCGAGTTGTTCGAGAATGACGCGACTGTCGTAGACTCGCCGTCCGTCGTCGAGGATCATCACCGGCATCTTGCCGAGCGGATTGTCCTGCGCGAGCGTCGAATCCGGCGAGTTCGCCGTCGTCGGCACGACATCGACCCCGATGCCGAGATGCGCCGCGCCCATGCGCGCCTTGCGGCCGAAGGGGGACGTGAGGGACGTTCTGATGATCATGATGCTTTTTCCTCCATCGCTTTTTGTTCCGCGTCGACCCGCCTCAGCCACGAGATGACGAACGGCAATCCGAGATTGACCATGAAATAGCGCGCCAGGTGATTAATGCTGACGAAGATCGGATCGACGCCGAGCGCCAGCGCGAGCACCATCATGGCGTCCTGCCCGCCCGGAGCATAGGCGACGAGGGCGGTGGCGAAGGGCACCCCGAACATCGGCGCGGCGATGGCCGCGAACGCGAAGATGATCGCCATCGAGGCGACCATCG
>CAISEY010000190.1 GCA_903884435.1 uncultured Hyphomicrobiales bacterium
CCACAGGTCCATGATGCCGCCCTCGTTGACGAGGTCGTCCTGCACCGCCTGGATGAAACAGGCGTGCGGCTGCGGATGTTCATAGGAGGACTTCGATTTGGTCAGCTTGCCCGTGGCGTAATCGACATAGAAATGGCCCTGGCTCGGCCCGTCGATTCCATAGGCCCAGTGCAGGCCGGTGTTGAACCACTGCGGCGAATTCGGCGCGGCCATCTGCGTGGCGAGCATGTAGCGCAATTCGTCGTGGAAGGCGTGGGCGTCTTCCTCCGTGTCGAAATACTTGCCCTTCCAGCCCCAGTAGGTCCAGGTGCCGGCGAGGCGGTCGAACACGTCGGTCGACGACCGCTCGGAGCCGAAGCGTTCGGCCTTCGGCAGTTTCGCGAGTTCGGCGTCGTCGGCGACCGATCGCCAGAGGAAGGACGGAACGGCGTTTTCCTCGACCTTCTTCAGCCGCGCGGGCACGCCCGCCTTGCGGAAGTATTTCTGGGCGATGACGTCGGCGGCGACCTGGCTCCAGTTCGCGGGCACGTCGATATTGTCCTGCGAGAAGACGACCGACCCGTCTGGGTTGCGGATTTCGCTCTTCGCCTTGCGGAATTCGATCTCCGCGTAGGGGGACTGGCCGGCTTTGGTGTGGCGTCGTGCGATCCGCATGATTTATATTCCCCGAATTCCGCGCGCGAACGCGCGTCGAGCCAAATTTTGGCTCCGTCCTGTGTGAATGCCTCAAAAACGCAACCGACCCTTCGCGGGTCCCGGGTTTACTGACGCGGCGCGACTGCTCCCGGCGTCCTTGCAAGACATCGGCGGCGCGGTCAGGCGATGATTGAAGATTAGGCCCGGCGCCCCGATTTCGTCAAGGTCTTGTAGTGCTTCTGACACACGGCCACCAGATATGGGGCTACCCTGTGGACAGCGGGGATAGACCGGCACTCCAGGGCCAAGTCTCTGACGAGTCGCGGAATTTGACAAGGCGTGGCTGCGCTGTCCCGGATGGACAGGCGGTTGTTGTCGTTCGCAATTCTTCAGGACGGGGGAAAACTCCGCGCTGTCCGGGCGCGAGGAAGCCAGGCGCCCGCCCGAAGTCTGCCCGAATCGCTCGTCGCCTCCCGCCGGACGGGATCTGGAAGGGTCCGTTGCGAGGTTCCGGACGCGCCGGCGCGTCGCCGGGGCTGGAGTTCCGAACAAACGCTGGACATGGCCGGCGCGTCTCGCCATAGTCCGCCCGCTTTTCGCCGAAGGGAACCGCTGTCTTGATGAAATGGCTCACCCAGTTTTTCACCTGGTGGAACGGCCAGACCCTCAACACCCGCTTCTACACGTCGCGGCATGGCGAACTCGTCGGCCATGACGAATCGGGCAACGCCTATTATCGCACCCGCGGCGGCAAGCTCGACCCGGTTCTCGGATTCGAGCGTCGCTGGGTGATCTTCAATGGAGAATCCGAGGGATCCGCGGTGCCTCCCGGCTGGTATGGCTGGTTGCATCACACCTTCGACACGCCGCCGACCGCCGAGTCCTACACGCCGCGCGAATGGCAATTGCCGCATCTTCCCAACCGCACGGGTTTCTCGGACGCCTATCGTCCGAGCGGTTCGACGCTTCGGTCCGCCGCACGGCCCGCCGCCACGGGCGATTACCAGGCCTGGACGCCGGGAACCTGAGGCGGGGCCATCAGGCTCCCGCGCATTTATCCATCGCGAAACGCTGTTCCGCGAGGCGGAAGACGGTCTTCATCGCCGCCTGTTCCGACGGGTCCGTCGCCTTCGGCGGATCCTTGTAACTCGCGTTGTCCGCGCGCAGGATATCGATCAGTCGCAGGCGATCGTCCTCGAGCGAGAACTTCAGGCTGAGTTCCTTGTCCGGATCGGCGTCGATCCCGGTGGTGAGCAACGTCACCTTGCCGGGCTCGAGCGTGAATTTCTTGATGCTGGCGTATTTCTTCCGCGCGCCGCCTTCGTAGACCCTGACGATGCTCGAGGGGGTGATGACCGTGTAATAGGAATCGCAACTCACCGCGCGGTTGATCATGTGCCAGGGCCCCTGCAACTGGGCGACCGGCGCGGGTTCGATCGGTTCTTCGCTCTTGCCGCATCCGGCCGCGGCGAGGCAGGACAGCAAGGCGCAGGAAATCAGAATCTGTTTCATGACGCGGTCCGGATCGGTGATTGACCAGGCGGCAGGCTGCGGGAAATTTGTTAAAATATCTCTGTGATGGCTGAAGGCCCGCGCGCCGGCATGATTCGGCCCGATTTCGTGGACATGATGATTGATGGTTTGCGGCGTCCGGTCGCCCGTGATATCGGCGGAGAATTATGAAATTTCGTCCCGCTCCCGGCCTCGCGTCCGCGCTTCTCCTGGCGCTCGTCGCCTCGCCCGCCCTCGCCGACAAGATTCGCCATCCGACGGCGGTCTTCGCCGGTCTCGACAAGATCACCGGCCGGGTGATCGCCTTTGACGTGGCCACCGACGAAACCGTCCAGTTCGGCTCCCTTCAGGTGACGCCGAAGGCCTGCTACACGCGCCCTCCGACCGAGGCGCCGCTCACGGACGGCTTCGTCGAGGTCGAGGAAGTCGTCGACAAGGGCGAAAACCGGAAGATTTTTTCAGGATGGATGTTCGCCGCGAGCCCGGGGCTGCATGGCGTCGAACATCCCGTTTATGACGTGTGGCTGACCGACTGCAAGGGCGGCTCGGCCATCATCCGGGAAACCGCCGCGTTGCCGGAGGAGAATGTCCTCGCCCCGCAGCCGCAGCCGCCGAAGCCCGGCACGACGCCGAAGCCGCGCGTCCCGGCCCAGCAGGCGCGCACCACGCCGGGCGGCCAGCCGGTCCAGCCGGGCTTGCCTCCCCCCCAGCCCGGTTCGCTCGAAAGCCTCTTGCCGGGCGCCGCCCCGCCGCCGGGACAGCCGCAGCGTCCACGCACCGGCCCGGTTCCGCCAGCGCCGATCCAGGCCGCCGCGCCGCGCCGGTCGCCGACGCAGAGCTTCTTCCCGACTTTCTCCAACACGACGCCCGAGAGCATGCGCGAGCGCGACCGGGCGATCGAAC
>CAISEY010000191.1 GCA_903884435.1 uncultured Hyphomicrobiales bacterium
AGACGCTGAGCACGCAGCCAGCACTGGCCAAATTCAAGCGATGTTCGATGCGAATGTCATATCTGAAACATACAAATTTAATCCTGCGACGGGCACTCCTGCGCAATTGGCAGCGGGATTACGGGTCGTCAAAACATATAATCCGAGATTCCCCGCAACATCTTCATTTGCGGTTCTAAAAGGTAACACGCAGCTACTTGGCCAGATCGATGCGACGCTCCCAAAGCTAAAGGCGAACGGCAGCATTCAGGCAATCTTTGCGAAATATGGTATCGATTCTGCCTTGTCGAAGTAGCGCACGATCACCGACCGGACATGTATCAGCGCAACCATAAGGGCTGCTTCGGGTCAGACTCGGAAATACTCAGCTTGAGTATAACGAGTCCGGTTCTCCATTCAGGCGCCAACATTTTATTGTGACGCGATATCGCCATTGAAATATTCGGCGCGTCAAGTCGCGCTGACGATCGGGGCGCGCGCTCGACGTTTTCATCGCCGGGCCGGTCCGTGAATACTGAACAGCAATCCGAAACACCCGGGAGTCCCGCGCGATCAGGGCGCCGCGGGTCCATTCTCGCCGATAACTTCGGGCCTCGGGCGCGTCCGTTCCGCGGCGCGCGACGGAGCCCGACTGTCTAGGCCAGGCTCTGGCGCGCGCCAGCCCCAAAGCCGTGCATCCGCAGCGCCCACTGATAGGAAATCAGAGCGCCCTTGATCCGCGGCAACAGAAGCAACGAGAGCAGAATAACAAGCAGCGGCCAGACGATCGCGTGAATCCACAGCGGCAGGGCGTCGTTGTATTCCTCCACCATCAGCATCAGGGCGCCGACGACGTGGCCGACGATCAGAATGGTGAAATAGGGCGGCGCGTCGTCGGCCCGGTGGTGGTTCAGGGCCTCGCCGCAGGCGGGGCAGGAATCGTTGACCTTCAGAAAGGCGCCGAAAATCCGTCCTTCCCCGCAATTGGGGCACAAGCCGAGAAAGCCGCGGCGCGCGGCCAGCCATTTGTCGCGGGCGGTCATGTCGATCATGGGAGAATCCTGATTTTCTTCAATATCGTCGTTTCCCCCGCGCCTTGCCAGGCGTCGTGTTGTCGCGGCGCCTGGCCTTGCCGCGAGTCGCGCCGATCTCTGTCCGGTTCCGGCCCTCGCTCAGCAGTTCGAAACGCAGCGCCCCGGCGAAGGGCGCGGCTTCCACCAGTTTCACCTCCACGGCGTCGCCGAGCCTGTGCGCCTCGCCGGTGCGCGAGCCGATGAGCGCGTGCAGGCTTTCGTCGTGGCGGAAGAAATCGTTGCCCAGCGTCGCGGCCGGGATGAACCCGTCCGCGCCGGTCTCGTCGAGCTTCACGAACAGGCCGGCGCGGGTGACGCCGGCGATGCGGCCCGCGAAGGTCGCGCCGACGCGGTCGGCGAGGAAAGTGGCGATCAGCCGTTCGGTCGTCTCGCGCTCCGCCTTCATGGCGCGCCGCTCGGCGAGGGAGATGCGGGCGGCGATTTCCTGGAGTTCGCCGGACTCCATGTCAGGCAAGCCGTCGTCGCCGAACCGCAACGCGCGGATGAGAGCGCGGTGCACCATGAGATCGGCGTAACGGCGGATCGGCGAGGTGAAATGCGCGTAACGCCGCAGGGACAGGCCGAAGTGTCCGTAATTCTCCGAGGTGTATTCCGCCTGCGCCTGGCTGCGCAGGATGACTTCGTTGACGACATGCGCGTGTTCGGTGTCGCGCACCCGCTCGAGAATCCGGTTGAAGTGTTGCGGGCGCATGACCTCGCCCTTCGCCAGCTTGATTCCGATGGTCGCGAGAAAATCCGCGAGATTGTTCAGCTTTTCGAGGGAGGGCTCGTCGTGGGCGCGATAGACGAGCCGCTGCTTTTTGTCCTCCAGCGTCTCGGCCGCGGCGACGTTGGCGAGGATCATGAATTCCTCGATCAGCCGGTGCGCGTCGAGGCGCGGCGGAACGATCACGCGGTCGATGGTTCCATCCGGCTTCAGCAGCAGCTTGCGCTCGGGCAATTCGAGATCGAGGGGCGAGCGGCGCTCGCGCTCCGTGCAAAGCGCCGCGTGGGCGGCCCACAGGGGCCGCAGCACGGTATCGAGAAGGGGGCGGGTGGTCACGTCCGGCTTGCCGTCGATGGCGGCCTGCGCCTGGGGATAGGCGAGTTTCGCCGCGGAGCGCATCATGATCCGGTGAAACGCGTGTTTTTTCTTGCGGCCGTGCGCGTCGATGGTCATCCGCACGGCGATGGCGGGGCGATCGACCAGCGGTTTCAGCGAACACAGATCGTTGGAGATGCGCTCCGGCAGCATCGGCACGACGCGGTCGGGGAAATAGACCGAATTGCCGCGGTCGAGCGCGTCCCGGTCGAGCGGCGATCCCGGCCGCACGTAGGCCGCGACGTCGGCGATGGCCACGGTGAGGACGAAGCCGCCGGGATTGGCGGGATCGGAGTCCGGCGCGGCGTGAACGGCGTCGTCGTGGTCCTTCGCGTCGGCGGGGTCGATGGTGACGAGTTCGAGCGCGCGCCAGTCCTCGCGATGCGCCATGGTGGCGGCGCGGGCGCGTTCGGCCTCGGCGAGCGCGGCGGGGCTGAAGACACTGGGAATGTTGTGGGCGTGAATGGCGATGAGGCTGATGGCCTTTTCGCTGGCGATGGAGCCGAGACGCTCGCGCACTTTCGCCGCCGGCGGTCCGTATCGCGTGGCGCGCGACAGTTCGATGGAGACGAGATCGCCGTCCCGCGCCTCGCCGGCGTCGGCGACGGAGACGGTATATTCCTGCGCGCGGCCTTTCTTGTCGACGGGCAGGATCCGTCCGCCGCCTTGCGGCGAGGCGCGGAACACGCCGAGCGATTGCAGCCGCGCGCGCGCCACGAGCTTGATGACGCGGCCATTGTAGGGCGCCTCGCCCTTGCCGTGGCCGCGCGCCGGCTCGACGCGCACCAGCGCCCTGTCGCCGACGCCGGGCGCGGGTTCGCCCGGTCGTCCCCGGCGCGGGGCGTGAATGGAGATTTTCGGCGCGGGCCCGTCCGCCTCCACGTCCCATTCCGCGGGAACCGCGATGAGTTCGCCGTCGGCGTCGCGGCCGGAAATGTCCGCCAGCGTGACCGGGGGCAAGGCGCCGGGCCTGACGAGGCCGCGACCGCGCTTTTCGATCTCGCCTTCCGCTTCCAGCTCCTTCAGAAGCTGTTTCAGCCAGATTTTGTCCGAGCCCCTGACGCCGAAGGCGCGGGCGATCTCGCGCTTGCCGATCTTGTCCGGCGCGGGCGCGCCCGCTGTTTCCGCCGCCGCCTTTTCGCGGGCGATGAAGGCGAGAACGTCGGCGCGGGAGGGCAGGGCGGCGTGTTTTTCGCCCGCCGGCGAACTCGCCGGGCGCGTCTCCCTGTCCTTGCGAAGTTTCGCCAAGCGGCTGTTCCGTGTGAATCCCGCGCGAACGCGAACGAAAGAGGTTATGCGCCGTTCGCGGGGCGATTTCCAGTCATTCGCGCGCCTGCTGGTTTCCGCTCAGCCGACGCAATTGGGCGCGGGCGTCCTCCGGCATCCGCCAGACCTCCTCGATGACCTTCTGCAACTCCTCGCCGGAACTCGGCCTGTTGATGGTCAGCGCCAGCTTTTTCGCCTCGGCGAGATATTCGGGATCGCGAAAGGTTTCGGCGAACGCCTTCCGCATGGCGGCGACATAAATGTCCGGCGTGCCAGGCGGCATCAGGAAGGGGCGGCCCAGCGCCTGGGGCGCGGTCGCGGCGCGCAGCAACAGCTTTTTCGCCGGGTCGGTCACGAGATCGCCCGCGAAGGGAACCTCGGGAATGGCGGCTTCCGGCTCCGGGCCGAATTGCACGATGATCCTGACGTCGCGATTGGCGACCCAGTCGGGACGCGCGCCCATCAGCGAGGAGTAATAGCTGGGGAATGAATCGACCTCGCCTTTCTCCATCGCGAGAAAGACTTCGGCCTGGCCGGGATAACCTGGAATGATCTTGAGTTTCATTCCGAGCGTTTCCGCCAGCACGCGCGAATTGAACGTGGACATGGAGGTCACGCCCGCCGTCCCCACCGTGATTTCGCGATTTTTGATGTCGTCCACGCTGGCGACGGGCGTGTTTTTCCAGACGACGAGAATGGCCGTTTCGGTCGCCTGCGTGCCGAGCCAGAGGAATTTCGTCGGATCGAATGTCGCTTCCCGATTGCCGAACACCGGCTCGAAGGGCAACGTGTTCTGAAACTGGGCGATGGTGAGCCCGTCGCGCGCGGCGACATTATAAAGATTGTTCGCCGCGATCAGCCCGCCCGCGCCAGGCACGTTGCGGGCGACGATCTGTGGATTTCCGGGGATGTGCCGGGGCAGGAATTTGGCGACCGCGCGGGCGAGAATGTCATGGCCGCCGCCGACGGCGGAACTGACGACGAGATTGACGCTCTTGCCGCGATAATAGTCCTCGACCGGGTCGGCGCGCGCGGCATGGGCCGCCGCCATCACGATTCCGAGACACACGGCTGGGGCGACGGCGCGCGATCTGGCCATGACGTTCCTCCCTCGCGGGGCGTCTTGCGCGCCGCCGCGAGGGGAGTATCGCCCGGATCGAGCGGTCTGTCAGCGGCCTTTGGCCGGCTTCGCCTTCGCCGCCGCCTTTTTCGCGGGGGCTTTCTTTGCCGGGGCCTTTTTCGCCGGCGCGGCCTTGCCGCCGGTCGCGAAGGGGGCCTCGTCGCTGTCGTCGACCGCGACGCGCGCTTTTCTGGCGGGCGCGGCCTTCTTCGCCGCCGCCTTCTTCGCGGGCGCCTTTTTCGCCGCGCCCTTGCGGGCTGGCGCCGCCGCGGGGCCGCCCCTCGCGTCGATCAGTTCGATCGCGTCCTGGAGCGTGACGCTGTCCGGCGCCATGTCCTTCGGCAGATTGGCGTTGACCTTGCCGAGGTTGACGTAGGGCCCGAAACGCCCTTCGCGCACGGTGATCGCGCCGCCCGCCGGATGCTCGCCAAGCTTGCGGCCGCCGCCCGCCGGTTCGCCGTTCTGCCGGGCCTTGATCAACTCGATGGCCTCGGCCAGCGTCAGCGCCTCGGGATCGGTTCCCTTGGGGACGTTGGCGTTGACCTTGCCGAAATTGACATAGGGGCCGAAGCGTCCGGCCTTCACCGAAATGGCGCCGCCCTCGGGATGGTCGCCAAGCACGCGACCGGGCGCCGCCTGGCCGAAGCGACCGCGTCCGCCGCCCTGTTCCTTCGTCACGATGAGATCGATGGCGCGGTTGGCGCCGATGGTCAGCACGTCGTCGTCGCGCGTCAGGCTCGCGTAGACCTTGCCGTGCTGAACGTAGGGACCGAAGCGCCCGATGCTCGCCTTGATGGGCTCGCCGGTCTCCGGATGTTTCGCCACCTCGCGCGGCAGGGACAGCAGGCCGAGGGCCTGTTCGAGCGTGATCTCGGAGGCCTTGAGGTTCTTCGGCAGCGACGAGCGTTTCGGCTTCTCGCCCTCGCCAAGCTGCACATAGGCGCCAAAGCGCCCGTCGCGCAGCGAGATTTCCTCGCCGGTGTCCGGATGCTGTCCGAGCACTTTCACGCCGGGCCTGTCGCCCTCGACGGATTGCGCCTGGTCGCCGGCGGCCGATTGCGACATGGTGCGGGTAAACTTGCATTCGGGATAATTCGAGCAACCGATGAAGGCGCCGAACTTGCCGAGCTTCAGCGAGAGCTGGCCGGCTCCGCAGGAGGGGCAGGAGCGGGGACCGCTGCCGTCCTCGCGCGCCGGGAAGATGTGCGGTCCGAGCGCCTCGTTGAGCGCGTCGAGAATCTGCGTCGTGCGCAGCTCCTTCGTGCCGTCGATGGCGCCGACGAAATCGCGCCAGAAGTCGCGCAGCAACTGCTTCCAGTCGCCCTCGTGATTGGCGACGAGATCGAGCTTTTCCTCGAGGTCCGCGGTGAAGTTGTATTCAACGTAACGGGCGAAGAAACACTCGAGGAAAGCGGTGAGCAGACGCCCCTTGTCCTCGGGATAGAGCCGTTTTTTCTCGATGCGCACGTAGTCGCGCTCGCGCAGCACGGCCAGAGTCGAGGCGTAGGTCGAGGGGCGGCCCACGCCGAGCTCTTCCATGCGCTTGACGAGCGTCGCCTCGGTGTAGCGCGGCGGCGGCTCGGTGAAATGCTGGCTCGCCTCGATCTTTTCCTTTGTCACGGGATCGCCGGCGGTCATCGGCGGCAGGCGGCCGCCGTCCTCGTCCTCCTCGTCGTCCTTGCCTTCCTGATAGAGGGCGAGGAATCCGTCGAAGCGCACGACCTGGCCGGTGGCGCGAAGTTCGAGCCTGCTGATTTTCGACGGAGCGGGAACCGCGGCCTCGATTTCGACGGTGGTGCGCTCGAGTTCGGCGGAAGCCATCTGGCTGGCGATGGTGCGGGTCCAGATCAGTTCGTACAGAGCCAGCTGGTCCTTCTCGACGTATTTGGCCACCTGTTTCGGCAGCCGCGCGAGGTCGGTCGGGCGAATGGCCTCGTGGGCCTCCTGGGCGTTCTTTTGTTTCGTCGTGTAGACGCGCGGCGACGAAGGCACGTATTTCGGGCCATATTCCTTGCCGATCACGTCGCGCGCCGAGGCGATGGCTTCCGGCGCCATGTCGACGCCGTCGGTTCGCATGTAGGTAATGAGACCGACGCGCTCGCCGCCGATGTCGACGCCTTCGTAAAGGCGCTGCGCGAGCTGCATGGTGCGCGCCGGGGCGAGACCGAGCTTGCGCGAGGCTTCCTGTTGCAGCGTCGAGGTCGTGAACGGCGCCCAGGGATTGCGTCGCGCCGGCTTCGCCTCGACGGACAGAATTTTGTATTGCGCGCTTTCCAGCGCCGTCTTGAAGTTTTGGGCGTCCTCGCCCTTGCCGATGTCGAGGCGGGTGATCTTCTGGCCGTCGGCGCCCGTCAGGCGCGCGGTGAAAGCCGCCTTGTCCTTCGTCAGCAGGTGCGCCACGAGCGACCAGTATTCGCGCTTGACGAATTTCTCGATCTCGAGTTCGCGGTCGCAGACGATGCGCAGCGCGACGGACTGCACGCGGCCCGCGGAGCGCGCGCCGGGCAGCTTGCGCCAGAGGACCGGCGAGAGATTGAAGCCGACGAGATAATCGAGCGCGCGGCGGGCGAGGTAGGCGTCGACGAGCGCCTCGTCGATGACGCGCGGATTTTTCATCGCGTCGAGAACGGCGGATTTGGTGATGGCGTTGAAGACGACCCGTTCGACGTGAACGTCCTTCAGCACCTTCTTGCCGCGGAGAACCTCGAGGACGTGCCAGGAAATCGCCTCTCCCTCGCGATCCGGGTCGGTCGCGAGGATCAGCTTGTCCGCGCCCTTCACCGCTTTCGCGATGTCGGACAGCCGTTTGCCGGCCTTGGCGTCGACTTCCCAGAGCATCTTGAAGTCGTCTTCGGGATCGACCGAACCGTCCTTCGCGGGAAGATCGCGGACATGGCCGAACGAGGCGTAGACCTCGTAGTCGCGGCCCAGGTATTTATTGATCGTCTGGGCCTTCGACGGCGATTCAACGATGACGATGTTCATTCCAGGCGGGCCCTGATCTGATCGGCCTTCGTCGTGAAAATCCAAGCAACCACGGGCGCTTAAGTCAATTGAAGCGCGCGTTGCCCGGCACGGCGAGGGGGGAAATATCGGGCCGGAACATGGTGGAGGGGGCTGGCGATGTCAAATTCGGGCGGCGCCGGCGCTTCTTCAGGGACAGCCCGCGGCGCTCTCCGCGCCGGAGCGCCGGGGCTCCCGCGCGAACCGCGCGCCGCCTCCGCGTCGCGACGGACCGGATCGCCGGACACGCCGCGCCCTGGATATTTAGTAATTGATATAATTTGTCTTTATCCGCTCGCGTAAAGGTCCGCCTGGGAATTTCCCGGCAAAAGAACGCGTCTGCGCGGGCGCTTCCTTCGTCCGCGAAAACGTGAAGGCCCTGTCATGTCCATTCGCGGCTTCTTTCGCGACGCTGCCGGCTCCACGGCGATGATTTTCGCGGTCGCGGTTCCAGTCCTGATGCTGATGCTGGCCGCCGCGGTGGACTATGGCCGCGCGCAACTGGCCGCGACGCAAATGCAAACCGCGGCGGACGAAGCGGCGCTGGCCGCGCTGGGGACGGCGCAAGCCGGCCGGACCGCGCTGGCGGCCAGCGTGGTTCAGGCGGCGCTCTCGACGCGGAGCGATCTTTCAACGGCGCCCCCCGTCGCCACGACCAACGCCGACGGCAGCGTCACGGTGACGGTGACCGGCGATCTCGACCTGACGCTGGCCCGACTGTTGCAGCCCTCGGTTCGCCTGTCGCGAACCGCGACCGCCTACAGGGCGAGCGCGGCCGGCGACGTTTGCGTTCTGGTCCTCGATCCCGCGTCGGCCCAGTCGTTGCTGCTCAACAGCGGCGCGAGCATCAACGCGCCGTCCTGCGAAATCGACGTCGCCTCGACCGGCGGTCCCGCCGCGATCGTCAACGCGGGCGTGACGCTCAACATCCGGTCCCTCTGCGTGAAGGGCGCCAGCGTCCTCGAGAATGGCGGTCACAATCCGGTCGTCTCCACGTCGTGCGCGACCGCGTCCGATCCTTTCGCGGGCGCGCTGCCTGGCGTGAGTGTCGGCGGATGCACCGTGAGCAACATGAACTACGCGGGCGCGACCACGCTCTATCCGGGCGTCTATTGCGGAACCTTCAACTTCAATGGAACGGGAACGCTCAATCTCAATCCGGGCCTTTATGTCTTCAGCAACGCACACTGGAATCTCAACAGCGGCTGGACCCTGGCCGGAACCGGGGTCACGTTCTATTTTTCCGACGCCAGTTCCTGGGTCCAGGTCAACAGCAACGCGCGGATCAACGTGACCGCTCCGACGAGCGGAACATACGCCAATATCCTCATGTACGAACCCGCCGGCCTCGCCAGGTCGTCCTTTTCGATCGATGGATCGGCGGGGCACGCGCTGTCCGGACTGATCTATCTGCCGAGCCGGAACGTCACGTTCAATTCGGTGTCGAACGTGACGAGCGAAAGCCTCACCATGGTTTTCAATCAACTCATTCTCGACAACGTGAACTGGAGCTTTTCCTCTTCGGCATGGAAGATTCCCGGCTCTGTTTCCGCGGCTGGCGGCGTGGCGCGCCTGTCCAGGTGATCGTCCGACGCGTGAGAATTCGCACGGACAGGCGATGACAGCCGGCTTATTCTTCGAAACATAACGCGCCGCGAAGGCGGGCGCCTCTGGAGAAGTAATTGATGGCCGAAGAACTCACGCTCGAGCCCTACCAGCAGAAACTTCAGGCGTTCATCGCCAGGGTTCCCGCCGATCCGAAGACGATCAATTCGGGCACGCCCGTCATGCCCTATCCAACGATGGAAAAAATCGACGCGGTCAGAAAGGACGTGAAGACGGATCCGGACTTTCTCGACCTGACGGGCAAGACGCACCTCGCCCTGCTGGAGGAATGGACGGGCACGAGCATCCTGACCACCTGCAATCTGTTCGTCGGGCGCTGCGCCAACAAGATGGGATTCACCGCGTTTTCGCTCGGTCAGTTCGAAATCGCCAAAATCCTTTACGGCGCCGGGATGGGCTTCGCGTGGGTGCCCGCCAGTTGCGGAGCGAGGCCCCGCTATGGCGATGTTTTCAAGCCCCTGAAAACGCACATGGGAATTTCTCTCGATTTCGTCGGCGACACCTGGCGGACCGTCGAATCCGGGCAGGGCGGCAAGAGCACCGGTTGCGACAAGATCAAGCGCAAGGAAGCGCCGTGGAATCCCGGCGGCCTCGAAGGCTGGGTGGACATGGGGACGCTCCTCGCCGCCACGGGCAAGCCCCTGCCATCCTGGCTCGGCGGCTGGTGGCAGGTCACCGAGGACGGTTCGCAAATCTATTTCTATCATTTCGACGCGTCGGGCGTGGTGAGTTTCACGCCGGTCGCTCCGGCCACCGCTTTCAGCCGGCCCGTCAATCCATCCATGACGGGCGCGTTCAGGGTCGAACGCTACAGCGACGTGACCATCCGCTGGAAGAGCGCCGACGACGACGAGACGTTGCAGCGGGTCTACAATCCCACGCCGAAGACCACGCCCGAGAAGATGGCGGGGATCAAGAACGACAAGAACCGCTACGTGCTGCGCAAAATGGCCATCGACGGAACCATCAGCCAGAAATAGCGGCGGGCTTGACGCCGGCGGCGTCCCGGAACAGCTTGCTCGCTGGATCCGCGCGCGGGAACGCGCGGCGGGGCGGGGGAGGCTGCATGGTCGGGACGCGGGCAACGGGATTGGCGCGCGCGCTGGCTGTCGTGGCTTTCCTTCTGGCTCCGGGCCTCGTCCGGGCCCAGTCCGTCGCGGATTTTTACCGCGGCAAGAACGTCAATGTCTGGATCGGTTATGGTTCGGGCGGCGGCTATGACCTTTCCGCGCGCGTGCTGGCGCGCCACATGGGCCGCCACATTCCCGGCGAACCGACGCTGACGCCGCGCAACATGCCGGGCGCCGGCAGCCTGACCCTCGCCAACTGGATTTACTCCGTCGCGCCGAAGGATGGGCTGGACTTCGGGATTTTTGGCCGCACCGTGCCGATCGATCCGCTGCTCGGCACGAAGGGCGTGGCTTTCGACGCGCTGAAATTCACCTGGCTCGGCTCCACGTCGAACGAGGTCTCGACCTGCGTCGGCTGGCGCGACGCGCCGGTGAAAAAGGCCGAAGACCTGTTCACGAAGGAACTCACCGTCGGCGCTTCCGGCGCGGCCTCGCCTTCGGCGGTGTTTCCCTATCTCTTCAATTCGATCCTCGGCACGAAAATCAAGGTCATCAATGGCTATCCGTCCTCGGCGGCGATCCTCACCGCGCTCGAGGCGGGCGAACTCAACGGGTTCTGCGCCTGGGGCTGGGTGCCGATGAAAGCCATGCGCCCGGACTGGATCCGGGACGGGAAGTTCAACGTGCTCTTCCAGATAGGTCTCGCGAAACACAGGGATCATCCCGAAACGCCGCTCGTGCTCGACCTCGCGAAAACGCCGGAGGATCGCGCATTGCTCGAAGCGCTGGTGGCGCCGCAGGTCTTCGCGCGGCCCTTCGCGGCGCCCCCTGGCGTTCCCGAGGATCGCGCCGCCGCGCTTCGCAAGGCGTTCGGCGAGACCGTGCGCGACCCCGCCTTCATCGAGGAGGCGGAGCGTCTCGCGCTCGAACCCGACCTCGTCGACGCCGCGATGCTCCTCGGCGTTCTGAAAAAGATCCACGCCGCGCCGAAACCCTTGCTGGACCGCGCGAAGGCGGCGCTGGCGGCGGGGCAATAGGGGCGGGGACAAGCCGGCGCCAGCACTTGCGCGCCCGGCGGCGGCGGGCCTATAGACTCTCCTTCATGGCGTCCCCGCAATCGTTTCCCTCCTTTCCGCACCGCCACCTTCTGGGCATTCAGGGCCTGTCGCGCGGCGATATCCTGAACCTGCTCGACATGGCGGACGAGGCGGTTCCCGTGTCCCGGCGAGTGGACAAGAAGCGCGATCTCCTGCGCGGGCGCACGCAGATCAATCTGTTCTTCGAGGCGTCGACGCGCACGCAGGCTTCCTTCGAGATCGCCGGCAAGCGGCTCGGCGCCGACGTGATGAACATGGCGGTCGCGACGTCCAGCGTGAAGAAGGGCGAGACCCTGCTCGACACGGCGGTGACGCTGAACGCGATGCGGCCGGACATTCTCATCGTCCGGCATTTCCATTCCGGGGCCGTGGACCTGCTGGCGCGCAAGGTCGATTGCTGCGTCGTCAACGCCGGCGACGGATCGCACGAACATCCCACGCAGGCCCTGCTGGACGCGCTGACGATCCGCCGCCGCAAGGGACGGATCGAGGGGCTGACGGTGGCGATTTGCGGCGATGTCGCGCATTCGCGCGTGGCGCGCTCCAACATGATCCTGCTCACCGCGCTCGGCGCGCGCGTGCGCGTGATCGCGCCCTCGACCCTTCTGCCGGGAGGCGTCGAGAACATGGGCGTCGAGGTTTTTCGCGACATGCGCGAGGGACTGAAGGGCGCGGACATCGTGATGATGCTGCGCCTGCAGCTCGAGCGCATGAGCGGCGCCTTCGTGCCGAGCCTGCGCGAATACGCGCGCTTCTACGGGCTCGACGAGGAAAAGCTGGCGATCGCCAAACCGGACGCGCTGGTCATGCATCCGGGCCCGATGAATCGTGGCGTCGAGATCGATTCCGCCGTCGCCGACGGGCCGCGCTCGCTCATCAACGAACAGGTCGAGATGGGCGTCGCCGTGCGCATGGCCGTGCTCGGGGCGCTGGCGCGCAACCTTCCGAACGAGTGACCGTCGCGCTTCCCGGCGCCGGGCCCGTCGAATTCGACGGGGGCGGCCGGGGGCATTCGCCGGCTTCGGCGGCGCGAGGCCATTGCCTCTCCCCGCCGCGCGCGCTATCGGATTTTCATGCAGACCAAACCGCTCGCGCTCGTCAACGCCCGCCTGATCGATCCCGCCGCCGGAACGGAAACGCGGGGCGGCGTGTTCATGGAAGACGGCGTCATTCGCGAGGTTGGCGCGCGGGTCACGCCGGCGCAGGTCGGTTCGCGCACGCAAGTGGTGGATTGCGGCGGCGATTGCGTCGCGCCGGGTCTCGTGGACATGCGCGTTTTCGTCGGCGAGCCGGGCGCCGAGCACCGTGAAACCATCGCGACCGCGAGCGCCGCGGCCGCCGCGGGCGGCGTGACGACGATTGTCTCCTTGCCCGACACGAATCCCGCCGTCGACGATCCCGCCGTCGTGGACTTCCTGCTGCGCCGCGCGCGCGACACCTCTCGCGTGCGCGTGCTGCCGTCGGCGGCGATCACGCGCGGATTGCGCGGGCTGGAAATCGCGGAAATCGGCCTGCTGAAAGAAGCGGGCGCGATCGCCTTCACCGATGGATTCAGGTCCGTCCGCAATTCGCAGGTGATGCGCCGCGCGCTGACCTACGCCCGCGATTTCGACGCGCTCGTGATGCACTACGCCGAGGATTCCGATCTCGCGGGCTCCGGCGGCATGAACGCGGGCGAACTCGCCTCGCGCCTCGGACTGGGCGGCGTGCCGCCGGAGGCCGAATCCATCGCGCTCGACCGCGACCTGCGGCTCGTCAACATGGTGCGCGGACGCTACCACGCCGCGCTCGTGTCGACGCGGCAATCGCTCGCGGCGATTGAAAAGGCGAAGTCGGCGGGACTGCCCGTGACCTGCGGAGTCTCGATCAATCATCTGACGCTCAACGAAAACGACGTCGGCGAATACCGGACCTTCTTCAAGCTCGCGCCGCCGCTTCGCCACGAAAGCGAACGCATGGCGCTCGTCGGCGCGCTCGCCTCCGGGTTGATCGACGTGATCGTGTCCGATCACAATCCGCAGGACGTCGAGACGAAGCGATTGCCTTTTTCCGAAGCGGAGAACGGCGCCATTGGCGTCGAGACCATGCTCACCGCGGGATTGCGCCTCGTGCACGCCGGCGAGGTTTCCCTGCCGCGTCTACTGGCCGCGATGAGTTCGCGCCCGGCGGAGATCCTGCGTTTGCCGCAGGGACGGCTCGCGGTGGACGCGCCGGCGGACGTCATCCGCTTCGATCCCGACGAGCCCTGGGTGGTCGATCCCGCGAAGCTCCATTCGCGCAGCAAGAACACGCCCTTCGACGAGGCGCGGATGCTGGGGCGGGTGAAACTCACCGTGGTTGCCGGCGAAGTCGTGTACGAATAGTCTTGGCCGCACGCGCGGGCGCCCAGGCGTTTTTCCGCGCGCACGGAGGAGAGGTTGCCGTTCGTCCCGATCATCGTCGCTTTGCTCCTGGGCTATCTGCTCGGTTCGATCCCCTTTGGCGTTCTGCTGACGAAAGCCGCCGGGCTTGGCGACGTGCGTTCGATCGGCTCCGGCAACATCGGCGCGACCAACGTTCTGCGCACGGGGCGCAAGGATCTCGCCATCGCGACCTTGTTGCTCGACGGGCTCAAGGGCACGCTCGCGGTCGTGATCGCGCTCGCATGGGGGCCGAACGCGGCCATCGCCGCGGCGCTGGGGGCGTTTCTCGGTCACGTCTTTCCGGTGTGGCTGAATTTCAAGGGCGGCAAGGGCGTCGCGACTTTTCTCGGCTGTCTGCTCGGGCTGTACTGGCCCGCCGCCCTGTTTTTCGCCGCCATGTGGATCGCGACGGCCCGGGCGACGCGCTACTCCTCGCTGTCGGCCCTGGTCGCCACGGCGCTGACGCCGGTGTTCCTTCTGGTGTCGCACCGCGTCGGGGACGCGGGTCTCGCCATGGCGCTGGGCGTTCTGCTCTTCGTCACGCACCGCGAAAACATCGGGCGCCTGAAAGCCGGCACGGAAAGCCGGATTGGCGAGAGTTCATGAGCGCGGCGTTCGCCGAAGCGCGTGCTGGCGTTCGCCTGAGCGACGCCCAGCGGCTCGACTGGTTGCGCCTCATCCGCAGCGAGAGCGTCGGGCCGCAGACGTTTCGCGCGTTGATCAATCGTTATCGGGGAGCCGGCGCCGCGCTCGCGGCCTTGCCCGAAATCGCGGCGCGGCGCGGCAAGCCGATCCGGATTTGCGGAATCGACGAAGCTGAACGCGAGATGGAGGCGCTGCGCCGGGCCGGCGGCTGCCTCGTGGCGCTGGGAGAGCCGGATTATCCCGCGACGTTGCGCGCCATCGACGCCGCGCCGCCAGTCATTTGCGTACGCGGCGATCTCTCGGCGCTGCGCCGGCCGATGGTTTCCTTCGTCGGCTCGCGCAACGCCTCCGCGGCGGGCCTCGCCTTCACGGAGCGACTGACGCGCGATCTCGCCGCCGCGGGTTTCGTGATCGTTTCGGGGCTTGCCCGTGGCATCGACGCGCGCGCGCACCGCTCCAGCCTTGGTTCGGGCACGATCGCCGTTCTCGCGGGAGGTCTCGACAAGGTCTATCCGTCCGAACACGCGGCGCTCGCGGAGGAAATCGTCGAGCGCGGCGCGCTGGTGACGGAAATGCCCATGGGGTGGGAGCCGCGCGGGCGTGATTTTCCGCGTCGCAACCGGCTGGTTTCGGGCCTTGCCTATGGAACCATCGTCGTGGAGGCGGCGCGGAAGTCAGGGTCTCTCATCACCGCGCGTTTCGCGCTGGAGCAGGGCCGGGAACTCTTCGCCGTGCCGGGGTCGCCGCTCGACCCGCGCGCGGAAGGCGCCAACGACCTGCTCCGCCAGGGAGCGACCTTGTGCGCGCGCTCGCAGGACGTGATCACGATGCTGGAGCCGATGGCGAAGACAGGCCTGCCGGACGGGCCCCTGTTCCGCGAGACCGGCCAGCCGGAGCCGACGGAGCCGCTCTGGGACGAACTTGAGCCGGTCTACGCCGGCCCCACGCCGGAGACCGAGCCTGGCCACGAATTCGACGAGCCAGCGGCCGCGAAGCCGCCGGAAGCGCCGGCGGAGCCGGCCCCGTCGAGGATACAGACGGGCGGCGGCGCCCGCGGGCTCGTGGAATCCCTGCTCGGGCCCTCGCCCGTCGCGATCGACGACCTCGTGCGGGCCTCCGGCGCGCCGGTCCCGGAGGTTCAGGTCGCCCTGCTGGAGCTCGAACTCGATGGCCGAATCGAGCGGCACGGCGGCAATCTGGTGTCGCTCGCGACGAAGTGATCAGTCCGGGGACTCCAGCTGTTCCAGAACGTGGCGGCGCGTGATTGTCTCCGCCTCCATGCGCGCCAGCGACAGGAAATAGGCCAGCAGATCGAGTTGGGCCGCGCCCGCCATGCTCGCCATTTCCGAGGTCAGCTGGGCGATGTAGCCGGCGATCTCCACCGCGCTTTCCTGCCGCTCCCGTCGGGCTTCGGCGATTTTCCTCGCGGGGACTCCCTGGTCCTTCGCACGAACGCCCGTCGGGCGCTTCAGCATCCGTTGCATCGTCATCTGGCCCCCTTGAATTGCGCCGCCGCTCAACAACGCCAGGTCACGATATCACAACTAGAGCGGAATCCGATCTGAATGAATCGTGAGGGATTCCCAAATCAGCGTTGATCTGATTCAGACTGTTTGCCGGATCGGAGGCCGGCAGACATGTCGAAGGCGCTATCGGTTGATCT
>CAISEY010000192.1 GCA_903884435.1 uncultured Hyphomicrobiales bacterium
AGATCAACCGATAGCGCCTTCGACATGTCTGCCGGCCTCCGATCCGGCAAACAGTCTGAATCAGATCAACGCTGATTTGGGAATCCCTCACGATTCATTCAGATCGGATTCCGCTCTAGACATCGCGCTATTTCGTCTCCAGAGCATTTACCCGACGATGGCGATAACATCAGAGTTGCTTTGACGATCAAACTTGACGCAACTCTCGCGCGTTCATCCATGTCTCGATATTCAATTTCCAGGACGCATTCAAGACATCGCTATTTTTTTGTCATTTGATTGATTCATTTTTTTCAAAGAAATAGCTTCACCGACGGAATATTCACGCGTCAGAAGCCCGGACAACGCTGGGTCAGTTGGCGGCGTTCACGCATGAAAACCACGAACAGGGGTGAAAACCGGCGCGACGACACTCTGTTCGCTGGAAATTTCGCTTCCCGCGTCCGAAAATCGCGAACTTTCCCCTGAAAACCCGCTATCGCCGGGCCGGCAGTCCCGCGTGCCCTTCCGAAAGCAGGCCATCGAAATAAGCGATGGTTTTCGTCAGGCCCTCGCGCAGTTGCACGAGCGGTTCCCAGCCCAGAACGTCCCGCGCCTTGCCGATGTCGGGCTGACGTTGCCGCGGATCGTCGGACGGCAGCGGCGCCGAAATGATTCTCGATTTCGTCCCGGTCAGTTCAATCACGGCCTCGGCGAGTTCGCGAATCGTGAATTCGTTGGGATTGCCGATGTTGATGGGGCCGGTCACGTCGTCGGGCGTGTCCATCATCCGGAGCATCGCCTCCACGAGGTCATCGACGTAGCAGAACGAGCGCGACTGGGCGCCGTCGCCGTAAATGGTGATGTCGTCGCCGCGCAGGGCCTGCACGATGAAATTCGAGACGACGCGCCCGTCGTTGGGATGCATGCGCGGCCCGTAGGTGTTGAAAATTCGCACGACCTTCACGGGCAGTTTGTGTTGCCGGCGGTAATCGAAAAACAGGGTTTCGGCGCAGCGCTTGCCTTCGTCGTAGCAGGAGCGAAGGCCGACGGGATTGACGTGTCCCCAGTAGCTTTCGGGCTGCGGATGCAGTTCCGGATCGCCATACACCTCGGACGTGGAGGCCTGAAGGATGCGAATCTTCAGGCGCTTGGCGAGACCCAGCATGTTGATCGCGCCGATGACGCTGGTCTTGGTCGTCTGCACGGGATCGAACTGGTAGTGAACCGGAGACGCCGGACAGGCGAGATTGTAGATCTCGTCGACCTCCACGTAGAGCGGAAAGGTCACGTCGTGGCGCATGAGCTCCATGCGCTTGTTGTCGAGCAGATGGGCGACGTTGCGGCGCGAACTCGTGAAGAAATTGTCCACGCAGAGCACGTCCTGACCGCGATCGAGCAGCCTCTCGCACAGGTGGGAGCCAAGAAAGCCGGCGCCGCCCGTCACGAGTACGCGTTTGTCGATGGCCATGGACGCTCCGTCGGTGAATTCGGAAAGGTCGGCGACGCGAGGTCGCGCGAATATCCGCAGATGTCAGCCAAATAGTTCAAAAGCCCGCCCCGCGCCAGCCTCCGCGAGCGGTCGGGCGCGGTCGCGCTCCGGAAAACTCGACAGATTTCATCCGGCCCCGTATCTGGTCGCCCCGGGACGCCCGTCGCGGCGCGCCCGGGCCGGCCGACGAGGACGGGAGAGCGGGAGGAAGGGCATTATTCTGGCGGGCGGCACGGGGACGCGGCTGTTTCCGCTGCCGACCGTGGTCTCGAAACAATTGCTTCCCGTCTACGACAAGCCGATGATCTACTATCCGCTTTCGACGCTGTTGCAGGCGGGCATCCGCGACATTCTCGTCATCACGACGCCGTCGGACCAGGGCCTGTTCCGCCAGTTGCTCGGAGACGGGAGCCTTTTTGGCGTCCGTCTTTCCTACGCGGCGCAGGAACATCCGCGCGGGCTCGCCGACGCCTTCATCATTGGCCGCGATTTCATCGGCGGCGACAATGTCGCGCTCGTTCTCGGCGACAATATCTATTACGGGCATCGCCTGCCCGAGTTGCTTTCGGCCGCGGCGGGCCGCGCGCGCGGCGCCACCGTGTTCGGCTACGCGGTGGCGGATCCCGAACGCTATGGCGTCGTCGAACTCGACGCGAACGGCATGGCCCTCTCGATCGAGGAAAAACCGCTCGCGCCAAGGTCCAACCTCGCGATCACCGGGCTGTATTTCTACGACAGCCGGGTGGTCGACATCGCCGCCGGCGTGCGGCCCTCCGCGCGCGGGGAAATCGAGATCACCGACATTAACCGGGCCTACATGGCCATGGGCGAATTGCGGGTCGAACTCATGGACCGGGGCTTCGCCTGGCTCGACACGGGAACGCCGGACAGCCTGATCGCCGCCGGCCAGTTCGTGGAAATTCTCGAACGGCGCCAGGGACTGAAAATCTCCTGCCCCGAGGAAATAGCCTTCGAAAATGGCTTTATCGACCGTGGCCAGTTGCTGGAGGCGGCGCGGCGCTGCGGCAATTCGAGCTATGGGCGCTATCTCCTCGCGATCGCGGGAGAGCGCGGCGCCTGACGGCGGTCAAGCCACGCCGCGTCTGGCGCGCCAGTAATCCAGAAGCTCCGTCGTCATTTCCGTCATGCCGCGCCCGGGTCGCCAGCCGGTGGCGGCGCGAAGCCTGTCCGGGACGACGCACGTGCGCGCGACATCCGCCTTGCGGAACAGCGACGGGTCGGCGCGAACCTCGATCGGGGTCTTCGCTCTCGCCAGCATCAGGTCCAGCAGCGCGCGAACGCTGACGCTGCGACCGGAGCCCACATTGTAGAGAGCGCGGAGCGGAAGTTCGCCCAGGCGGGAAATCACCGCCAGGTAGGCGTCAACCACGTCCCCCACGTCGAGAAAGTCCCGCTCCACCGCGAGGTTGCCCGTGTGGAGAACGGGCTCGGCCTCGCCCGCCTCGATCCGCGCGATTTGCGCGGCGAAAGACGGCAGCGCGAACCGGATGTCGTGGCCAGGCCCGGTGTGGTTCGTGGGGCGCAGCACGACGAGACGGGTCGTCGCCGGGAGGACGTCGGCGAACATGGCCTCCGCGGCGAGTTTCGAACGCGCGTAGACGTTCGTCGGGAGCGGCGTCGTCTCCTCGGTGGCGTCGCCGGCGTTGAAACCAAGGCCGTAAACATCGGCGCTGCTGGCGACGACCAGCGCCGCGGCGGGCGCCTTGCGCGCGATGGCGTCGGCCAGATTGAAACTTCCAAGGAGATTGGTGCGCCAGGTGTCGCGCGCGCCGCGGTCGGCCTCCGCGACAGAAGATTGCGCCGCGAGATGAATCACGAGACCTGGCCGAATCTCGTCCAGGGCGTCGTCCACGGATTCCGCCGAGCAGAGATCGGCGACGCAAAGTTCGACCTCGCCCGCGTCCCCGGCGGTCGGGATCCGCGCGCCCTCCTGACGGGTAAACCAGACGATCCTTGCCTCGGGCCATGTCCGCGCGAGCGCCCGGGTCAGGTGCCGGCCAACGAACCCGGCGCCGCCCGTGATCAGGATTGGTCCGCGCACCGGGCCCATCACGTCCCCTGTCAGGAAGCCCGCGGCTTGAGCCGGGCGAGATCGGCGTCGACCATCTCCGTGATCAGCTCTTCGAGGCTGATTTCCGGCGTCCAGCCGAACTTCGCCGCCGCCTTGGCCGGATTTCCAAGGAGAGTATCGACTTCCGCCGGACGGAACAGTTTCGGGTCGATGACGACATGGGAGTCCATGTCGAGGCCAACGTGCGAAAACGCGATCCGGCACATGTCGCGGACCGTCGTGGTGCGTCCCGTGGCGATCACGTAGTCGTCGGCCTGATCCTGCTGAAGCATCATCCACATGGCCCGCACGTAATCGCGGGCGTGGCCCCAGTCGCGTTTCGCGTCGATGTTGCCGAGGCGCAATTCCTTCGCGAGGCCGAGCTTGATGCGCGCGACGCCGTCGCTGACCTTGCGGGTGACGAATTCAATGCCGCGCAGCGGGCTCTCGTGGTTGAAGAGAATGCCCGACGAGGCGTGCATCCCGAAGCTTTCGCGGTAGTTGACGGTGATCCAGTGCCCGTAAAGCTTGGCCACCGCGTAGGGCGAGCGGGGATAGAACGGCGTCGTCTCCGACTGCATCGGCTCCTGGATCAGGCCGTACATTTCCGAGGAAGACGCTTGATAAAACCGCGACTTTGGCGATCCCAGCCGAAGCGCCTCAAGCACGTTCACGACGCCCACGGCGGTCGAATTGGCGGTCAGAACCGGCTGCTGCCAGGAGGTGGCGACGAAGGATTGCGCCGCCAGGTTGTAAACCTCGTCCGGCGCGAGGCGCTGGACGATGCGCGCGAGGCTCGAAATATCTCCGAGGTCGCCATCGACGAGTTCAACGTCCCCCGTGATCCCCAGCCAGTCAAGACGCTGGGTCATGCTCTCGGAATGGGAGGTGCGGCGCACCAGACCGCCGACGCGGTACCCCTTGCCAAGCAGAAACTTCGCGAGATAGGCCCCGTCCTGTCCGGTAATACCTGTAATAAAGGCTGTTTTTTTCTGGGACATTACCGCTTTCCGTGATTTTGACGAGTCCCGGGACCATCGGGCGGGAACGAGGCTCGCAAGCTGCCGCGCGGAGCCGGGACACTTCTAGGAACCGCAAGATCGAAGTCAAGCGCGGGCGGGGAATTTCCACGTCCGAAAGCCGCCGCCGCGCGGCTTGACGCGAGCGAGGCCGCGCGGAGTATAAGCCGCGTTCGCCGGGATCGCGCGGTTATCCGCGCGCTTCGGGAAGCGTCTGTTCACATCCGCCGAGAGTTTGCCCCGCATGGAGAAGTTTACACGGGAGCCCCTGGGGATCGCCGGCGTCCTCCTGATCCGCCCGCGCAAATTCAACGACTCACGCGGATTCTTCATGGAGACCTGGGTCGAGCCCGCTTTCGAAAAGCTCGGCGTGACCGCCCGCTTCGTCCAGGACAACCATTCTCTCTCGCGGGCGCGCGGAACCGTCCGCGGCCTGCATTTTCAGGCGCCGCCGCGCGCCCAGGCCAAGCTCGTTCGCGTGGTGCGAGGCTCGATTTTCGACGTCGCCGTCGATATCCGCCGCGGCAGCCCGACCTTCGGGCGCTGGTGCGGGGCGACGCTGAGCGCGGAAAACGCCGAACAGCTCTTCATGCCGGCCGGGTTCGCGCACGGATTCTGCACCCTCGAACCGGACACCGAGGTCGTCTACAAGGTCGACGCGGTCTACGCGCCGGATCTCGACATGGGACTGCTGTGGAGCGATCCCCGACTCGCCATCGACTGGCCGGTTCCGCGCGGCGACATTCTCGTTTCCGACAAGGACGCGAAACTGCCCGACTTCGCGACGTTCGAGTCCCCTTTTTGACCAGGGTTTCCATGCCAAAGCGTTATCTCGTGACGGGCGGGGCCGGCTTCATCGGATCGGCGGTGACGCGGCATTTGCTGACCGGGACGCCGCACGAGGTTTGCGTTGTCGACAAGCTCACCTACGCGGGCAACCTCGAAAACCTCGCTCCCGTCGCGCGCGATCCGCGCTACCGGTTCGAGCGCGCCGACATTTGCGACAGAACCGCGATGCGGGCCATCTTCGAGGCTTTCGCGCCGGACATTGTCATGCATCTCGCCGCGGAGAGCCATGTCGACCGGTCGATCGACGGGCCAGCCGACTTCATCGAGACGAACATCGTCGGCACGTTCAATCTCCTGCAAGCGGCGCTCGGTTACTGGCGCGGTCTTTCAGGCGAAAAAGCCGCGGCGTTCCGCTTTCATCACGTCTCGACCGACGAGGTCTTCGGCTCGCTGGGCAAGGAAGGCTATTTCACGGAGACGACGGCCTACAGTCCGAATTCCCCCTATTCCGCGTCGAAGGCCGCGTCCGACCATCTCGTCAACGCCTGGCGGCACACGTTCGGACTTCCCGTGGTCCTGTCGAATTGCTCCAACAATTACGGGCCGTTTCACTTTCCCGAAAAACTGATCCCGCTGGCCATTCTCAACGCGCTCGAACAAAAGCCCATCCCTGTTTACGGGACCGGCGAGAACACCCGCGACTGGCTTTATGTCGAGGATCACGCGCGCGCGCTGCGACTGATCGCGGAAACAGGCGTTCCCGGCGAAAGTTACAACGTCGGCGGCCATTGCGAGCGGACGAACCTCGAGGTCGTGCGGGAGATTTGCGCGCTCGTCGACGAACTCGCGCCCGACGCCGCGCGCGGACCGCGCGAGAGGCTGATTGCCTTTGTCGCCGACCGGCCCGGGCACGATTTGCGCTACGCCATCGACGCCACGAAAATCCGCGACAGGCTTGGCTGGAAGCCGCGGGAAACCTTCACGAGCGGGCTGCGCAAGACCGTGCAATGGTTTCTCGACAACGAGGCCTGGTGGCGGCCCATTCGCGGCGGCGTCTACGCGGGCGCCCGGCTGGGACTTGGTCCGTGAGCGGGCCCGTCGCGCTGTTCGGGGCCGCGGGCCAGCTTGGACGGGAAATCCTGGAATTCGCCGCCCGGCGCGGCGAGGCCGTGAAGGGCTTCACGCGAGCGGACGCCGATATTTGCGACGTGGACGCGGTGCGCGCGGCGCTTGAAGGGGCAAGGCCCCGCCTCGTCGTCAACGCAGCCGGATGGACCGCCGTCGACCTCGCGGAAAGCAATCCGGAAGGCGCGCGCGCCGCCAACGCGACAGGCCCCGGAGTGCTGGCGCGCGCGGCGGCGGAGGCCGGCGTTCCGCTCGTTCATGTTTCGACGGACTATGTCTTCGACGGGGCCAAACCGGGCGCCTGGATCGAAAGCGATCCCGTCGCGCCGCTCGGCGTCTATGGCGCGACGAAAGCGGAAGGCGAGCGCCTCGTTCGCGAGGCCGGACCGCGTCACGTCATTCTTCGCACGTCATGGGTTTATGGCGTCCACGGCGCGAATTTCCTGAAGACGATGCTGCGGCTCGCGGGAGAACGCGACGAATTGCGCGTCGTGGCCGACCAGCATGGCTGCCCCACCGCGACCGCCGATCTCGCGGAGGCTATTTTCGCCGTGGATCGCGCCATCGCCGCGGGCGGCTGTCCGTGGGGAACGTTCCATTTCGCCGGAACGGGCGCGACGACCTGGCATGGTTTCGCGTGTGAAATCGTCGAGGCGGCCGCCAAATTCACCCATAAACGTCCCATGGTCACGGCGATCCCGACGGCGGACTTTCCAACCCCTGCGCGCCGCCCGGCGAACTCCGCGCTCGACAGCGGAAAGTTCGCGCGGACCTTCGGTTACGTGGCCGCGCCCTGGCGCCAGCGCGTGCGCGAAACAGTGCGGGCGTTGCTGCGGGAGGCCTGAAACGCGCGCTGATTCGGAAATTGCATCCGTTCCCGATACGGACTCTTGCGGGCCGGAGTCCTGGCGATTCAAATGGCCTGGCGAATCAGTTCGCCAACCGCCACTAGCCGGGACCGCAACTTGCGCAACGATTTTCTCTCGTTTTCAACGGCGTCCTTCCTGCCGCCGCCGGCGACGACGGCGAAGCGCGCAACGGCAACGTCCAGATTGCGCGATGTCGTGGCTGGCGTCGCGGAGGGGCCCGCCGCATTTCACGCCCTCCTGCTGTCCGCGATTCTTCTCGACGCGCGCCGCCTGATCGCGTGGGCGAGACCGGACGGCGCGTCGACGATTTACGAAACGTTCGAACGCGTGAATTACCTGACCCTCGCGGAATGGTGCGTCATCCTCGCTTTCGCGGCGAGATCCAGCCTCGCGTCGTTCAACGCGGGGAAATCCGGCGCCGCGGCTGGTTTCGCCTTCGCGCTGGGCGCGCTCTTCTTCACGGATCCAAGATCGCACGCGCCGACCGCCGTCCTGTGCCTCGCGCTCGCGGGCCGGCTCGCGACCGACCGGCGCCAGTGGCCGCTTTGCTTCTGCCTGGTCGTCATGGCCGCGCAATGGCGGCTCAACATGTTCGTCACCGGCGACGTCGATCGGGCCAGCATATTCCTCGACGTCCGGGGAACGCGGTTTCTCCTGCTCGCGAGCGGCTACGCGACCGAAATACAGGGCGCGCTCCTGAAAATGCCTGGTCTGAACCACGTCATCGAAATCCTGCCGGGCTGCGACACCCTCCGCGCCCTGCCCGCGGCCATCGGCGCCTACGCCATTTTCGCGACGGCGACGGCCCGGCGTCTCGACGCGCGATTCATTCTTCCGCTGGCCGGACTCGTGAGCGCCATTTTCATCTCGAACTGGCTCAGGCTCGCCGCCATGATCTGGTCTCGCGAGGCCTTTGAATACTGGCACAATGGCGCGGGCGCGGCGCTCGTCTCCTCGGGCCACGCGACATTCGCGTGGGGCTTCGCGCGAATGGCCGCGGCGAGCGCAACTCGCCGCTTCGCGAAAGCGGCGTAAATCGCGCGCCGAATTCCGGTCTAGACTCGCCGGACGATGGTGTTTCCAAGCACGAGAACATCCATGTTGGTGCGCAGGAAACAATCCAGCGCCTCCTCCGGCTTGCACACCACCGGCTCGTTCTCGTTGAAGGACGTGTTCAGGATCATTGGCACGCCGGTAATGTCCCGGAAGGCGGAAATCAGCGCGTGATAGCGGCTGTTGGCGGTCTTGCGCACGGTTTGCAGTCGGCCGGAGCCATCGACGTGAGTCACCGCCGGGATTTGCGCGCGCTTGTCCTCGCGGATTTGATAGACCTGCATCATGAAGGGGACTTCGTCGTCCTCATCGAACCATTCCGGCACGGCCTCCGACATCACGGACGGCGCGAAGGGACGGAAGGATTCGCGACGCTTGATCTTCGCGTTGAGAATATCCTTCATGTCGGCGCGGCGCGGATCACACACGATCGAGCGATTGCCGAGGGCGCGCGGACCCCATTCGAGACGGCCCTGAAACCAGCCTACGACCTTGCCTTCGGACATGGCGGTCGCCGTTCGCCTGCAAAGCTCAGCCTCGTCGGCGATGGTCTCGACCTCGCAGCCGGCGGCGGCGACGCGCGCGGATTCCCTTTCGAGAAGCGCCGAAACGTAGTCGGGACCGAATTGCGGCCCCCAGCTCGCGTGATCCATCACGAAGGAGCGCTTGCCGCCCTGCTTGTGCCAGACCGCGTAGGCCGCGCCGATGGCGCCGCCGGCGTCGCCCGCGGCCGATTGCACGTAGACATTGCGGAACGGCGTCATCCGGCGAACCTTGCCATTGGCGACGGAGTTGGCGGCGCAGCCGCCGGCCAGCGAAATGTTCGGCAATTCGTGCCGCGCGTGCAGCGCGTTCAGCAAGTGAAAGAAGGCTTCCTCGTACATCGCCTGCGTGGAGCGGGCGATGTCCTTGTGGCGCTGTTCCAGCGGATCGGAGGGCGCGCGACGCGGGCCAAGCAACTGCTCCAGCGCGGGCGAGAAAAGCTCGCCGAATTCTGGAGAGCCGCCGCTCCAGTCGAAAGCGATCTTTTCCTTGTGGTGACGGAAGTAGGACAGATCGAGTTCGAAGCCGCCGTCGGGCTTCAGTGCGACGACCTTGCGCAGCTTGTCGAGATGCGTCGGGGTTCCATATGGCGCGAGGCCCATGACCTTGTATTCGTCGCCATAGTGCGGAAAACCGAGATATTGAGTCACGGCCTGATAGAAAATGCCCAGCGAGTGCGGAAACAGCACGCGCCCCTCGATCTCGATGTTCGCGCCATGGCCGACGCCCCAGGCCGCGCTGGCGAAATCGCCGAAACCATCGACGGACACAACGACGGAATCCTCGAACGGGCCGACGTGGAAGGCCGACGACAGATGCGCGAGGTGATGTTCGACGTGTTCGATCTCGGCGCGCGGTTTCGAACCGGGGAACTCCTTCGCCAGCAGTTCGGGAATGCCTTCGCGGGAAGAGCGATTGCGCACGCGATCGAGCACGAGTGAGAGGCTGGGGCGTTCGCTGACGAGATAACGCAGTTTGCCCCCGAGATTGGCGCGGCTGTCCTGATTGACCGCGATCCGGTCCACCTGGTCGAGCGACACGCCGGCTTCCGCGAGGCAATATCGGATGGATTCGCTCGGAAAGCCCGCCCAGTGCTTGACGCGCCGGAACCGCTCCTCCTCGACAGCCGCGATCAGAACGCCATCGCGAACAATGGCGGCGGAAGCGTCGCCGTGGAAAGCATTAAGTCCAAGAATAATCAAGTTCGATGCCCTTCGATTTGAGCGTTGTCTATTGCGGGCGTCCTGAAATGACAAGACTTTCCAGGTTTTCTTTCTCGCGCCGGACACGGCGCGGGACATTGTCGCCGCCGCGCGACGGGATCATGACCGTCCGCGGTCCCGTTCGCGCCGTCCCGGCGAACTTATCCCCAGGTTCCGAGCCCCGATTACACTCCCGCCATCGAGTTCAATCTCAACTCCGGGAGCCCCCGAATGCCCGACGACAGGACGCCAAATCTCGAATTGCCCTACATCGCGGCGGCGCAGGCGCAAAAGCACGTGACACACAACGAGGCGATTCGCGACCTCGACGCCATCGTCCAGCTCGCCGTGCTGGCGCGCGACATCGCCGCGCCCCCCGCCTCCCCGGCCGAGGGCGATCGTTACATCGTCGGCGCGAGCCCGACAGGCGCTTTCACGGGCGAGGCGGGACAGGTGGCCGCTTTCCAGGACGGCGCCTGGACATTTCACGCCCCGCGAACGGGCTGGCTCGCCTGGATCGCCAGCGAGTCGAAATTGCGCGCCTTCAACGGCGCGGCGTGGGTCGAGGCCGGCGGCGGCTCGCTCAACCCGGCGCCGCTCGTCGGCGTCAACGCGACGGCCGACGCGGCGAACCGGCTGGCGATCTCCAGCGCCGCCGCGCTTTTCAGCCACGAGGGCGCGGGACATCAGCTGAAAATCAACAAGGCGCTCGCCGCGAACACCGCGAGCCTGCTGTTCCAGACAAATTTTTCAGGCCGCGCGGAAATCGGCACCACGGGCGACGACAATCTGCGGGTGAAGGTGAGCGCCGACGGAACGACCTGGCGCGACGCGATTCTGATCGACAGGACAACCGGCCAGATCGCCTTTCCGGGCACGCCCGGCGCCATCGCGGCGAACCCCTGGAACGGTCGCAAACACGCGGCCTGCGGAACGGAGGTCACGGCTTCGGGCGTCTACACGACGCCGCTGGCGGCCCTGCTGGGCGCGACGACCGTCAACCTCGGGCAAAACGGGGGCACGCTGGGAACGACGCCCGCCGGCGGGCTGCACACGATCTATGATTCCCTGGCCACGATCCCCGCGGACGCGGATCTCGTGACGCTGGAATGCGGCGTGAACGATTTCTCCGCGGGCGTGCCGCTCGGGGCCGCCGGCGACGAAACGCTCTCGACCTTTTATGGCGCGCTGCTGAAATCGGCGCGCGACATTCTCGCGGCGAACGCGAAGCGCACCCTCGTGTTCCTGACGCCCTTCGTCGTGCGCCCGACGGCGACCGGCGCGGGCGGCGCGACCTTTCCGCAATACGCCCGCGCCATCGCCGACGTGGCGCGGATGATGGGCTGCCCCTGCGCCGACACGGGCGGCGAGGCGGGCGTAAACGCCGTTTCGGCGGCGCTCTATCTCGACGCGGCGGGGCTCACGCCCAACGCGGACGGCGGCCAGCGGATCGCGCGATATGTCTTCAACAAGCTGCTGACGGTCCAGCCCGCCAGTTCGACGCTGACGACGCCGGGTTCGCCGACTTTCGCGCCAGCCGCCGGCTCCTATTCGGGCGTCCAGTCCGTGGCGATCGCGCCGGCGCAATTCGGCGCGGCGATTCGCTACACGATCGACGGTTCGACGCCCTCGGCGACAAGCCCGCTTTACACCGGTCCCGTCACGGTGAATTCGTCGCTGACGCTGAAGGCCATCGCGACGCTGGGCGGCTTCGCGTCCAGCGCGCCCGCGAGCGCCTCCTACACGATCGCGCTGTCGCCCGATCAGGCGCTCCTCGCGGGATTGCCCGCGAGCCCGACGGGCGTCTGGGCCTTCGACGCCTTGCTGGCGAGCCCCTCCCCCGTCGTGAAGAACCTCGTCAACGCGGGCGCGGCGCCCTCGGCGAACCTGTTCCGCGGCTCGCGCCGCATGTTCGCCAACACGGAGTTCTGGGGCGGGCAGAACCGCACGATGGTCGACGAGGCCGTCGCCGGGCCGGATGGCGTGACCGACGCCTCGACGCTCGCCTCGACCTCCGCCAACTGGACGCTGACGAAGGCCGTCACGGGCGCGGCGAACATCCCCGCGGGGACT
>CAISEY010000193.1 GCA_903884435.1 uncultured Hyphomicrobiales bacterium
ATGCTCTACGACATGATCCCCAACATGCCGGAGGTCCGTTTAAGCCCGCTGATCGAACGATTCAGCGAAATGCTCGCGCAGCACCGGGCGTTCAATCAGACGTTTGCGGTGGTGTGAAAAATGAGGGGATGGTTGAGCCCAACGGGGCCTGTAGGCCTTGCTACAGCCTGCGCCAATTGGCGCACCTACGCTTAGCTGCACCAATTGATGCACCATGACATGCTGACAGGGTGGGCAAATTTGCCCACCCATGACGGAGGTCGGGCCAATTGGCTCCACCCACCGCCTCAGCCAATTAATGAATCAGTAGGCCCTTCACTACTCCTCCGGCGGGTGGCTCCTACGGAAGCCCCGGGCTATCCAAGCCACAGCGAAGCCGAGCGACAGTAGAAGCGCCGGAGGAAGAAGGATGAGTTTTGCGGCGGATATTCTTGTGTTCCAGTCTGGTAAGATAGTGACTGGCAACGAAGCAAATGAAGGGTCGTCCGCACCACTAAACAAACACTCAATCTCAGAATGCTCATTATTATTTTTAGGACATTCCCTGTGCTTATACGTGGCAACTAATTGTCCCGCCGACTGATAGGTGATGGCACATACCCAACATACCGCCAGCACCGCCCACAGCCTCAAAAACCCTCTTCCCCAGTTCATTGATATGCCCCCAGCTCAGTCAATGATTGGCCCTATAAAAGGCTCAGGGCAAGTCTGGGTAGCGATGGGCATTGCTCGCAGAAATGGCGCAGGACAGGCCGTAGCTCGCCCTGCACCATCGATGGCTACTGGACCAGCACTTCTCTGACGCCAGCCAGCGCAGGCAGCGCCAACCCTGCAATGTCTTGATGTGGTTCTATGATTGTTGCCAAGTAGGTCAGCAAAGCCGCAGCCCCAGCTTTTGTCTCTGGCTGGGTTGCCAGAAGCTGACGCTCCTTCTGGGCAAGACGATCCATCGCGCGATCCAGAATCCTACTGGCTTCCAGAAGTTCGGCACGAGCTGCTTGCTGTTCCTCAATAGCATTGAAGATTGGGTCGGTCGTTGTGATAGATAGCCGAGCACGACCACATGCCCGACCACCGGAACGGTCAGGACCAGGCCGCCAAAAAAGAGTCCCCAGAAACCGCCCCAGAACGCGCCGCGCGCGCCCCAGAACTTCACCCGGTCGCCCATGTTGTAAAATCCGACGACCTTTTCCTCCGTGTGGAATCCCTTGCCGATCACACTGAGGTTCTTCATGTCGAAACCGGCGGCCTGAAGCTTTTTGACCGCGGCTTCCGCCGCGACATGATCGGGAAAGGTAGCGACGACTGAATCCATCTTGTCCATTAGAAGCTCCTGGGTTGTCGCCGCCCGTCGCGGGAAGCGCCTTGCTGATTGCTGTCGGGGTTTGTCCGGCTCCGCCGGCGACTAACGGCGACGCATTCCATGACCGGCCGGAACCGCGCCAGCGCGTCCATGAAATCCGCCGCCGACGCCGCGAAGGAGGCGACCGGAACCACCGGGATTGTCGCCGCCATAGCCGCGGCCCTGGACGTATCCCGGCGCGTATCCGTATTCGACCGGCTGGCCGTAGGCATAGTTCGAATAATTATCGTAGCGACTGCTGGCGATGACGCCGCCAAGCACGGCGCCGAACAGCCCCATGAACGCCGCCGGGCCCGCGTTGTTCCGCCGCGCCGGCCGGCGATACCGAACCTCGATGGACGAACCGCCGGGCGACAGAACGTCGCCGCCAACGACCGGCATGGGCGCGGCCATGGGCGTGCCGGGAAGCGCCAGAGTCATGACGACGCTCGTCATGACGCCCGCGGCGACGGCTCTCTTCAAACGAAACATGATGAAATCTCCATTGTCATTCTCGCTGGCGGCGCGACGCGACGCGCGCCGCCTTCCGCGATCAACCGTCACATGCCGCCGGAGCGAAAGCGTTCGCCGAAGACGCGATCGGCGCGCTTGCGCCGCGCCGGCGACAAGCCTTCGTAAAACGTCTCGAAGACGGGAATCAGCTTCTTCAATCCGGCCGAGTGATGATCGGCGATCATCTGGAACATCTTCAGGTCGTCGACCGCGGTCGAGGCGCCCTTGCCCGTCGTTTGTTGAACCATGTCGGCGCGAAACGCGGCTTCGTTTTCGCGCATCGCCTGGGCCACGGGCGCCCAGAGGCTTTCCTCCGCCGCCGTGATTTCGAGCCGGTCGCGCAGGCGCCTGATCCTTGTTTCGCCGCGAAGCGTGGCGCGCGCGACATCCTCGGGCGTTTGCGTCGGGGCGACCGCGGGGCTCGCCGCGGGCTGCTGCTGCGCGAGGACGGGCGCGCCGACGCCCGTCAAAAGAAGACCGCCAAGCAAAAGGGCTCCGGCGAAAGCGCGTCCCGCGCGTTTGAATGATCTGGTCATGATGATCTCCGGCATTGAAGTGAAAGCGCGTGAAATTCGTCGTCCGGCGTTCGCGCCGGACCAAAAGCGCCGCGTGGCGCGTATCGCCAGCACGCCAACGTTAGGCCTGGCGCGGGCGAGTTCGACAGCCCCGGAAAATACTCACGCGCCCGACGAGTGCGTGCGTCACGCGCGCGTTCGCGAGCGATCGAATCCGCAGCGCGGAGCGGCGCTCACTCGCCACGACGGCGGCCAACCAGCAGTCCGGCCGCGAACGCGAGCGCGAGACTTTCGGCGGGGGACAGCGACCGCCCGAAATGGATAGCGGCGCCCAGCGCGTCCCGGACTTGAGGCGTTTCCGCCGCGGCCATCGCCTGCAAGACAGGCGCGAGTCCCGCGTCCGAAGGCGTGGAGCCGGCGCTCGCCGCGTTTCGGCGCGGCGCGGTCCGTGACCGCCAGACGATCGAGATCCATGTCGCGATGGACACGAGTCCCCACGCGGCGCCAACGATCAGCGCGGCGGCGACGCGCCCCTGCGTCTGTCGAATCAATTCATACGCCGCGAAAGTCGCGAAGCCGATGGCGACGCAACCCGTCAGGACCGCGAAGGCCAGCGCGCCGGCGTCGAGGCCAAACTGGCGCAGGCGCCGCGACACGCCGCCTTTCAGAAGCGCGATGATCCGGTTCATCATTCGCGCTCAACCGCGTGACCGGGTCAGAACGGCGACCGAAAGACCGACGCCGAACGCGATCAGCAAAGCGGTCAGCGGATTTTTTTCGATCCCGGCTTCGATTTCGCAACTCGCCGCCCGCGCGACGCTCTTCGCGGAGGCGGTTGCTTCCGTGATTTTTTCGGCGGCTCCATCGACGGCGCCGGAAACGCGCGCGCCGGCGGACCGCGCCTGATCGTTCGCCATCTGGCTGACCGTCGCGACGAGCGCCGCGACGTCCTTCCGGAGAGCGTCGAATCCCTCGACGAGATCGACGTTCGTTGCTTCATCTGTTCTGGGCATGGATGACTCCTGAAAAAAGGCCGGCGGTCCGACTGGTTCGCCGCCGGCCATGGATCGCGTCGATTGGCGCCTCGCGCCCGCGACTTACTTCGGCGAAGCGTCCGCCACGATCCAGGTCGATGTCGCGCCGTCGTATTTCAGTCCGCGCGCGGCGGCGAGCGCCTCTTTCGACGTGTTGATGGTCAAATAGGGCTTGCCGTCCTTCATGCCGCGCATGACCGCGTTGAAGGAGACGCCAACGTCCTTTTGCCCCATGCCGAGGAATCCGCCGACGCCGATGACGACGGCGCTGATCTTTCCGTCGGCCAGCGACACGAGCACGTCGGAAACGTCGCCGACCTTGTCGCCGGCGAGGTTGTAAACATTCTGTTTGTACCAGTTGGCGACAGTCACGCTCCCCGCTGGCGCCGTCGTCATGAGCGCGGCCATGGTGGAGGTCGCCGGCGCCGGAGCGACGGTTGATTGCTGCGCGGCGGCGACGCCGAGAGTCGCGAAAAGGCCGATGGCGGCGGCGCTGGCCAGATTGAATTTCATTGCTATGTACCTCGAGCGCCCGGTGACAGGCCAGGCGGGAAAATCAAGAGCGGCCGCAATGGCGCGCTCTTTCGTCGCCACCACGCTAGGTCGGGACAAAATCCCGCGACAGCCCCGGAATCTACGCAGCCGCCGCGGGCTTCGTCCATTGAACGTCACGCGTCCGCGACCGGGACGCCGGTCGGCGTTCCGCGCGCGCGCGAAACGCGGGTGAGTAGATTCCGATGGTGGCGTCGCGGGCTCGCGCGACGGTAAGATTCGCGAAATCGTCAGCGCGCGCGCCGCGTCCGGCCTGGCGACGCCACGCGAGCCTCCGGACGAGCGCGCGCGACGCGTTCCTCCATCGCCCTGGTGCAAATGTCGTCTTCAACGAACGAAGCAAACCCGTCTCACGAAACGCCGAACGCGGCGCGAACGGACCAGCGGCTCGCGCGCTTTCTCGCGAGAGCCTCGGGCTACTGGAACTGGAAGACGAACCGCCAGGCCTGGCTTCTGGGCGTCTGCGTGCTCGGCTTCGCGGCGGCCCAGCTCGGCGCGCTGGTGTTCTGGAATCTCTGGAACCGATGGTTCTTCGACGCGCTCGACCGCAAGGACGCCGCGGAGGTCTGGACGGTCGCGCTGATGCTCCCGCTCTTCGTTCTCGCCAATATCGCCTGCGCGACGGGCCTGCTCGCGAGTCGTCTCGTCCTGCAAATCAGGTGGCGGGAATGGCTGACCAAAAACATTCTTGGCTGGTGGATCGCCGACCAGAGATACTACCGCCTTCCCTTCGTGGCCGAGGAACAATCGGTTCCGGAAGTCCGCATCAGCGACGACATTCGTCTCGCCATCGAACCGGTCGTCGATTTTGGCCTTGGCCTTCTGACGGCCTGCGTCACCGCGGCGACCTTCGCGACCATTCTCTGGCGGGTCGGCGGCGCCGCGCATCTCGCGGCGTTCGGATGGTCGTTCGACCTTCCCGCCTACATGGCGATCGCCGCGATCGCCTACGCGGCCGTCGTGACCATCGCCGCGGCCGCCGCCGGGCGTCCGCTGGTCGCCCGCGTCAGCGCGAAAAGCGAGGCGGAAGCCAGGTTTCGCGCCGAAATGACGAGACTGCGGGAAAACGCCGAAAGCATCGCCCTCATCCGCGGCGACGACGAGGAACGCCACTCGGTCATCGAGGGATATGGCCACGTCGTGGCGGCGTGGTTCGCCATCGTGAAACAGAACGCCATCGTGTCCGTCGTGCTGAGCGCCAACAGCGGATTGTTCGCCGTCGTCCCGCTCCTGCTGGTGGCGCCGAAATATCTGTCGGGCGAACTATCGCTTGGCGCGGTCATGCAAGTCACCGCGGCTTTCGCCGCCGTGCAGGGCGCCCTCATCTGGTTCGTCGACAATCTCCTGAACGTCGCCAACTGGCTCGCCGCCGTCTGCCGGGTCGATGAACTCGTGGAAGCCCTCGAGAGCATCGACGCCGGAGCGCGAATGGACGCCGCCGACGAAATCAATCTTGGCGTCAGCGAAGACGGATCCCTGCATCTCGAGGAGCTCGCGGCCGCGCATCGCAATGGACGCATCATGATCGCCGCCGCCAACGTCGAGATCGCCCAGGGCGAGCGCGTGCTCATCGCGGGTGAAAGCGGCGCCGGAAAAAGCACGCTTGTCCGCGCCATCGCGGGATTGTGGCCGTGGGGGTCCGGCTCGATCCTGATGCCCGCGGGTGCGTCGGTGGCCTTCCTGCCACAGCGTCCCTACATCCCGCTTGGAACGCTGCGCCGCGCCGCCTGTTATCCGGCGAGCGAAGACAGCGTTCCACGCGAGGACGTGGAGGAAGCTCTGAAGACGTGCGGTCTCGGCTATCTCGTCAAGCGCCTCGACGACGAGGAGGCGCTCTGGGACCGGGAGCTTTCCGGCGGCGAGCGCCAGCGCGTGGCCTTCGCCAGGCTGCTCCTGCAAAAACCGTCGATCATCGTGATGGACGAAGCCACGTCGGCGCTGGACGAGGACAGCCAGGGCGCGCTGCTCGGCCTTCTGCGCGACAGGCTGGGCGAGTCCACGCTGATCAGCGTCGGCCATCGCCCGTCCCTCGACGCGTTTCACGAACGCAAGATCACGCTGACGAGGCACGCCGCCGGCGCGGAAATGACGTCGGCGCCCATCTCGCGCTTTCCCTGGTCCGTCGTGCGCAAGCTGGGAAGCGAACTGCTGAGGCTGGACAAGCCCGGCTGACGTTCGCGTCGCGCGAACCGACGTGTTACCCTCAGGGCAAATTCGGGCGGCGGCGCCGCGAAAAAAGCAGAAAGCGTCCCGCATGACTGGCAGCCGTCCGCGTCAAACCCCGATGGTCGATCCGGCGAGAGAACCCGGCGAATCGACGATTGATTTTCCGGTGATCGGAATTGGCGCCTCGGCGGGCGGGCTCGAGGCGTGCACCAAATTCGTCGAGGCGGCGCCCGCCGGCTTCGAGGCCGCCTGCGTTCTCGTCGTGCATCTCGATCCCACGCACGAAAGCATGATGGTCGAGTTGCTCGGCAAACGCACCTCGATGGCGGTGCTGCAAGCCACCGACGGAATGCCGGTCGAACAGGGCAAGCTCTACGTCATACCGCCTGGCCGCTATCTGTCCGTGAGCAACCGGACGCTGCGGCTTTCGCAACCGCGGGAGCGGCATGGCGCGCGGCTTCCCTTCGACTTTCTGCTGCATTCGCTGGCCGCCGAATTTGGCGAAAACGCGATTGGCGTCGTTCTTTCCGGAACGGGCTCGGACGGATGCGAGGGGTTGAAGGACGTGAAGGCGAAGGGCGGCCTCGTCATCGCGCAAGACCCCGGGGAAGCGGCCTTCGACGGTATGCCGCGCGGGGCGATCCAGTCGGGCGCCGTCGACATGGTGCTCCCCGTCGCCCGAATTCCGGCGGCCATCGTCGAATACCGAAGGACGGGGATTCGCGCGGACGTCGCGACCCGGGCCGCGCCGGGGGACGACTGGCTCACGCGCGTCATCGAGGTCCTGTGGAAGACGACGCGGCATGATTTCACGGCCTACAAGCGGGGCACGCTGCGGCGCAGGATCGAACGGCGAATGGCCATGGGGCCGGGCATGACCGGAAACCGCGAGGCCTATCTCGACCTGTTGCGGAACGACGCGGGCGAACGCGACCAGCTCGCGAAGGATCTCCTCATTCACGTCACCAGCTTTTTCCGCGATTCGGGGGTATTCGAATTTCTGCGCGAGCAGGGTTTGCCGGACCTGTTGCGCTCCCGGCCCGAGGATCACACGTTTCGCGCGTGGATCGCCGGATGCAGCACCGGCGAGGAAGCCTACTCGATCGCGATCGCCTTTCGCGAGGCGATCGCGGCGCTGAATCTCAATTGCAAGCTCCAGGTCTTCGCGTCTGACGTGGACCCGGAGGCCGTCGCGCAGGCGCGCGAGGGCCTGTATCCGCCATCCATCGCCGGCGATGTTTCGCCGGCCCGGCTGGCCCGCCATTTCTCGAAGGAAGATCGCGGCTACAGGATTTCGACCGAGTTGCGGGCGACCGTCGTCTTCACCCTCCAGGACGTTCTCGCCGATCCTCCGTTCTCGCGCCTCGATTTCGTGTCGTGCCGGAACCTGCTGATTTACCTGCTTCCGGACGCGCAGGCGAAGGTGATCTCGCTGTTTCATTTCGCGCTGCGCGAGGGCGGCCTCCTGCTGCTCGGGAATTCGGAATCGATTGGCGACGCGGCCGGCTCTTTCGAGGTTGTCTCCAAGACCGAGCGGCTGTTCCGGCGGATTGGCGGCCGGCGCGCGGTCCTGGAGGGATATTCCATGGGACGGGGCGAGGGGCCCCGCGTTCCGGCGCGACAGGAAGGCAACGGCGCGCACGCCCGTCGGGAAACCCTCGCCAGTCTGTGCCAGCGGCTGCTCGCGGAGGAATTCGGCCCAGCCGCGGCGCTCGTCAACCTCAAACATGAATGTTTGTATTTCTCGGGGAGAACCGACGACTTTCTCAAGGTCGCGCCGGGCGCCGCCGTCAACGACATTCTTTCGATGGCGCGCGATGGCGTCCGCGCGAAGCTGAGGCTCGCCTTGCAACGCGCCGCCGCGGAGCAAAAGAAAGTCACCGTAACCGGAGGGCGGATGATCCGCGACGGCGTCGACCGCCCGTTCGGCGTCATGGCCCGGCCCGTGTCCTGCGATGGCGAAAGCCTGCTGCTCGTCTGCTTCATCGACGAAAAGGAGGCGAGCCGGGCCGGCAAGTCGGCCGCCCCCCGCACGCGGCGCGACCTGTCGCGCATCGCCGAACTGGAACAGGAAGCCGAGGCGCTGCGGCTGGAGCTTCACGAAGCCAATCTTCATCTCTAAACCGTCGGGCAGGAGCAAAAGGCGATCAACGAAGAGGCCATGTCCGTCAACGAGGAATATCAGTCCACCAACGAGGAACTGACGACCTCGAAGGAAGAGCTGCAATCGCTGAACGAGGAACTCACGGCTCTCAACAGCCAGCTTCAGGAAACGCTCGAGCGGCAGCGCACGACCTCGAACGACTTGCAAAACGTCCTCTACAGCACCGACGTCGCGACGCTCTTTCTCGACAAGTCCCTCCACATCCGCTTCTTCACGCCCGCGACGCGGCTCCTGTTCAACGTCATTCCCGGCGACGTGGGGCGCCCGCTCGCGGATCTGAGTTCGCTGACGGCGGACGGCCAGCTCGTGAACGACGTGGGCGAAGTGCTGAAGACGCTGAAGCCGCTCGAGCGGGAAATCGAGACCCGCGCCGGAGCGTGGTACACGCGCCGCGTCTCGCCCTATCGCGCCCAGGACGCGCGCGTCGAAGGCGTCGTGGTCACTTACATCGACGTGACGGAACGCCGGCACGTCGCCGACGCGCTCGAGGTGGCCAGACGGGAAGCCCAGGTCGCCAGTCTCGCGAAATCGCGGTTTCTGGCCGCCGCCAGTCACGATCTGCGCCAACCGCTACAGACGTTTGTTCTGCTTCAGGGAATTCTGGCGAAGAGCATCGAGGGAGAGCGGGAAAAGAAACTGGTCTCGCGGCTCGGCGAGGCCGCGAGCGCCATGTCCGGCATGTTGAACGCATTGCTCGACATCAACCAGATCGAAGCCGGAGCCGTTCAACCCGAACTCTCCACGTTCAGGATCGACGATCTGTTCACGCGGTTGAAGGAAGAGTTCACCTATCACGCGCAGGCGAAGCGGCTTTCGCTCCGCGTCGTTCCCTGCACGCTGTTCATTCAGAGCGATCCCGGGCTGTTCGAGCAGATTGTTCGCAACCTGCTGACCAACGCGATGAAATACACGAAAGGCGGAAAGATCCTGCTGGGCTGCCGCCGCCGCGCGGGTCATGTGAGCGTCGAGGTCTGGGACACCGGCATCGGCATCCCCGAGAGCGAGTTCAAGACCATTTTCGAGGAATATCACCAGATCGACAATGCAGCGCGCGAGCGAAGCCGCGGTCTTGGCCTCGGCCTGTTCATCGTGCAACGGCTCGCGAAACTGCTGCGCTACCGGATCAGCGTCCGCTCCCGGCTCGGCTCCGGCTCCGGTTTCGCGATCGAGATCGCGCTCCCCGTCGCGCCGCCGCCGGCGATCCTCGCCCCCCCGCGTCCCGAAACGGCAAAGCGTGGTCTCTCCGGGGTGGAAGAACCAGGGGCCATGATCCTGATTGTCGAGGACGAGCCGGACGTGCGGGATCTCCTCGAACTTTTCCTTCGCGAAAGCGGATACCGGGCCACGTCTGCGCCCGACGGCGTCGCCGCGCTGGATCTGGCGGCGCGGGGCCTGGTCAAGCCGGATTTCATTCTGGCGGACTACAACTTGCCCGGCGGACTGAACGGGCTCGAGGCTATCTCGAAATTGCGCGCGGCTTTCGCTCGCGACATTCCCGCGATCATTCTGACCGGCGATATTTCCACCAACGCGCTGCGCGCCATCGCGCAAGACAAATGCGAACAACTGAACAAGCCCGTGAACCTCGCCGAACTGACGAACGCGATCCGGCGCCTTCTCCAGGCGCGTCCTCCCGCGACGCCCGCCGCGCCTGGAACATCGACGATTTTCGTGGTCGACGACGACAGTCACGTTCGCTCGGCCATTCGCGCCGTGCTCGAGGCCAACGGCCAGGCCGTCCAGGACTTCGGGAGCGCCGAGGACTTCCTGGCTGTCCACGCTCCCGATCGCGAGGGCTGTCTGCTCGTCGACGCCCATTTGCCCGGCATGAGCGGACTTGAGCTGGTGGAGCGGCTGGCGCGAACGGGAAGCCGGCTGCCGTCCATCATGATCACCGGAAACGGCGACGTGCCAATGGCCGTCGCGGCGATGAAGGCGGGCGTCGTCGACTTCATCGAGAAGCCCGCGGACCGACGGAAAATTCTCGCCAGCGTGGAACGCGCGCTCGAACAATCGCGCGACGCGGACAAGCTGGCGGCCTGGCGCAAGGCGGCGGCGGATCATGTCGCCGATCTGACGACGCGTCAGCGCGAGATCATGGACATGGTTCTCGCCGGACATCCCAGCAAGAACATCGCGGCCGATCTCGGCATCAGCCAGCGCACCGTCGAGAACCATCGCGCCGCCATCATGAAACGCACGGGCGCGAAGTCGCTTCCGGCGCTGGCGCGTCTCGCGGTCGCCGCGGCGTGGCGAGAAACGGACGGCGCGCCCGGAGAGCCGGAGCCTGGCAAGCCCGCGCCAAAAGCCGGCGCGTGATCGCGACGCGCGCGTTCATTCCCCGGCTCGCGCGATTGATTTCAGCCGGGCCGCGTCGAGGAGGCGAAGGCCGTTCGGCAAGAGGACGAGAAGCCTCTCCCTCGCGAATTCGGAAAACATCCTGCTGACCGTCTCGAGCGCGAGCCCGGTGAAATCGCCGATGTCCTGGCGGGTCATGGGCAGGGCGACAGTGGCTGACGCGCCGTTCACGCGCCGCCAGCTCTCCTGCATGTGAACGACGAAGGCGGCGACGCGCTCGCGCGCGCTGAAGCGGGCGAGCAACATCATCCTCTCGTGCATTCGCTCGCGTTCGCGGTCCGCCTCGGCCTGAAGCCGGCGCGCCATCCCTGGCCTTGCCTGCAAGAGGCGCGAGAAGGCGTCCGCCGACATGCGGCGGGTTTCGACGGGTCCGAGGGCGTCGGCGAACGTTTCGCCCCCGCCCGCCGCCCGCGGCCCGATGAAATCGCCCGGCATGGCGAAGTCTGAAACCAGACGGCGTCCATCGGACAGGGTTCGATAAAGACAAACGACGCCGGCCGTCACGAAATGGACATGCCCGGCTTCGTCGAATGACTCGGCGGAGAGGCTTCCCTCGCGATATTGTCGCGCGATTGACCGGCTTTCGAACGCCGCCTGGTCTTCCCGCGCGAGGCTGGCGAAAAAGCCCTGGCGCGGCTTCGCGCCAACCGCGACCGGGGACGGCGCGAACGCCGGAGAGCGCGGAGCATAATTCAGCGACCGGGCTTGCTCGCGCCGGACGGAAAGCCCGTCGGGCGGCGCGCCATCGAGAGCCGACGCGGATCTCGCTTCGACGCGCGCGGATATGTCTTGCATGGATCGCCCCCGGGTTCGCTTCGCACTAACGCCAAGGCTAGTGGGCCAGGCGACTCGCGGACAGGATCGGAAACCACTCAGGCCGAACCGGCGCCGCGAGCGATTGCC
>CAISEY010000194.1 GCA_903884435.1 uncultured Hyphomicrobiales bacterium
CGAGGCACTTCGTGATCGCCGCCGTCAGCGACGTCTTGCCGTGATCGACGTGACCGATCGTCCCGATGTTGCAATGCGGCTTCGTGCGTGCGAATTTTTCCTTGGCCATGGCCGGGCTCCTTCAGATCATTCGTTTCAATCGGAAAATCAGGCGAACTTCGCTTGAATCTTCTCGGCTTCGTTGCGGGGAACTTCGGAATAATGGTCGAACTGCATCGTGTAGTTGGCGCGGCCCTGCGTGCCTGAACGCAAGTTCGACACATAGCCGAACATGTTGGCGAGCGGCACCATCGCGTTGACGACGTTGGCGTTTCCACGCATGTCCTGGCCTTGAATCTGGCCGCGGCGGGAATTCAGATCGCCGATCACGAAACCCGTGTATTCCTCGGGCGTCACGACCTCGACCTTCATGACCGGCTCGAGCAGGCAACAACCGGCCTTTTGCAGAGCCTCGCGCAGACCCTGGCGCGCCGCGATTTCGAACGCGAGCGCCGACGAGTCGACCTCGTGATAGGCGCCGTCGATCAGCGTCACCTTGACATCGACGATCGGAAAGCCCGCGAGGATGCCGGAGCCGAGAACCGACTCAAGACCCTTGGTCACGCCGGGGATGTACTCCTTCGGCACGGAACCGCCAACGATCTTCGATTCGAACTCGAAGCCCTTGCCGGCTTCGTTCGGCTCGAGAATGAACTTGATGCGGGCGAACTGGCCCGTGCCGCCCGACTGCTTCTTGTGGGTGTAATCGTGCTCGACCCGGCGCGTCACCTTCTCGCGATAGGCGACCTGCGGAGCGCCGACGCTCACTTCCACCTTGTGGGTGCGCTTGAGAATATCGACCTTGATCTCGAGATGGAGCTCGCCCATGCCCTTGATGATGGTCTGGCCCGACTCCTGGTCCGTGGACACACGGAAAGACGGATCCTCGTTCGCGAGCTTGAGAAGCGCGGTCGTCATGCGCTCCTGGTCGCCCTTCGTCTTGGGCTCGACCGCCTGCTCGATGACGGGATCGGGGAATTCCATCTTCTCGAGAATGACCGGCTTCAGCGGATCGCAAAGCGTCTCGCCGGTGCGGGTGTCCTTGAGACCCACGAGCGCGATAATATCACCCGAATAGGCCTCGGCGACTTCCTCGCGGTTGTTGGCGTGCATGAGAACCATGCGCCCGACGCGCTCGTTCTTGTCGCGCGTGGAGTTGAGCAGGGCCTGCCCCTTGCCGAGCGTGCCCGAATAGATGCGCGCGAAGGTCAGGACGCCATAGGGATCGTCCATGATCTTGAACGCGAGCAGCGAGAGCGGCTGGTCGTCGCCGGGCTTGCGGTCGGTGTCCTCGCCCGTCTTGTAATCAATGCCGCGGATCGCCCCGCGGTCGAGGGGGGACGGAAGATAGGCGACGACGGCGTCGAGCAGGGGCTGCACACCCTTGTTCTTGAAGGCCGAGCCGCAAAGCATCGGGAAAAACGCGCCGGTGAGCACGGCCTTGCGGATCAACCGCTTCAGCGTGGCTTCGTCGGGCTCGGTTCCATCGAGATACGCTGCGAGAACTTCGTCGTCGAGTTCGACGGCGGCCTCGATCATCGCGGCCCGGTATTCCTCGGCCTTTTCCTTGAGATCGTCGGGAATGGGCGCGTTGGCTTCGAATTCCGCGCCGAGACCCTCGCCATTCCAGATCACGGCCTTCATGCGAACGAGATCGACGAGGCCGGCGAAGTTGTTTTCCGAACCGATCGGAAGCTGGATCGCCACCGGCTTGGCGCCGAGGCGCACCTTGATGTCCTCGATGCAGCGATAGAAATCGGCGCCCGTCTTGTCCATCTTGTTGGCGAAGATGATGCGCGGAACCTTGTACTTGTCGCCCTGACGCCAGACGGTCTCCGTCTGCGGCTCCACGCCCTGGTTGGAATCGAGCACGCAAACCGCGCCGTCGAGCACGCGCAGCGAACGCTCGACCTCGATGGTGAAATCGACGTGGCCGGGCGTGTCGATGATGTTCAGGCGCTTGCCGTCCCAGAACGCGGTGGTCGCGGCCGAGGTGATGGTGATGCCGCGCTCCTGCTCCTGCTCCATGAAATCCATGGTCGCGGCGCC